>CAZYWM010000184.1:0-3540 GCA_964651615.1 uncultured Oscillospiraceae bacterium
GTACGGGAATTTCCTGTACCGCTTTTTACATATCAAAAATAACCTATATCCGAATTTGCGCAACATTCTATTGATATTGCTTCTCATGTTGTGTATAATAAAGATGGGCAGGTGATCGGATTGAACTTCATATTACATACCGTCAGGCAGGAGAAGCAAAGGATCGAATATATGCTTGAAAAGTATCAAAACGAGCTTTCCACTTTACCGAAAGGTACCATATCGGAAAAGGCAGTTGGGGAGAAAACATACTACTATCTGAAATACCGGAACGGCAAAAAGGTCGTTTCGCAATATGTCAGTAAAGAGGAAGTAGAAAAGGTGCGCGCTCTTATAGAAAAGCGGCGTCACGTTGAGGCAATGGTGAAATCCCTGCTGGATGAGAAAGCGATTGCAGATAAAATGTTGGAGGGTGCAGTATGATTCTATATCATGGCAGTAATGTAATTGTTTCCGCGCCAAAATTGATTGAACAGAATCGGTTTCTTGATTTTGGTTTTGGATTTTACACGACAACAAACAGGATACAGGCGTTAGGCTTTGCCGATAAAGTGACAAAGCGCCGCAGAGAAGGTAAAAAAACTGTCAGTATCTATGAAATCGACGAAAATCGTGCTTTTGCCGAATGTTCCGTTCTGCGTTTCGACAGCGCAAACGAGGCTTGGCTGGACTTTGTATCGGAAAATCGTTCCGGCAATTATGCAGGAGAATCCTACGATTTCATTTTCGGCCCCGTCGCAAATGATGATGTTTATACAACATTCACGCTCTATTCCGCCGGTGTACTTACAAAAGAACAGACTTTGGAAGCGCTGAAAATCAAAAAGCTGTATAATCAGCTGGTGCTGTCCTCTGAAAAGGCGCTTTCCTATCTCAAATTTATCGGGACAATCCCTCAGGAGGAATTATGATTGGAAAAGAAAAATTTGGTGCTGTTTTGGGTGTTCTTGTACCGCAGGTTATCCGCCTGATTACAGAAAATTATTCATATGATGAAATGACCGCCGCAAATGAATTTTATGGGTCTAATCTATACGCCCTGTTGGAGCAGGAGGACACGAAGCTTTGGCATTTCAGTCCACTTACACTTTTCAATATGTTTGATGAAGAAAAAAAGACGGGAAGCTTTGAATTGCCGGAGGAGGCTTGATGATGAGTATTCAAGGTAATTTTATGATCTTCTGTGCTGAGCAGTACAAACTGGCCAAACAGTTGACGGGCAAACAGCTTGCGGAGCTTTTCACCCGTTATCGGGTATGGGAGTATGTCTACTCCTGCTATGAAGCCCTGCACACAACAGGTACAAACTATATCATTGAGGATATTGACCTGTATATCGAAGCGCGAAAGTCTGCTATGGCTTAAAATGGGAGATTTGGAAATACGTTTATAAAAAGGAAAACGCAGGGCCCTATCGAGAGATAAGGCTCTGCGTAATGTTTTTTTGGTTTATTAGAACATTGCAAAATGTCGCTTCTTCCTTGCATTTTTGCGACGGAAGTTGACAATCGTTTCGTCGCAAGGTATTGTTTTACATAGGAACTCGGAATTTTTTAAATTCCGTATATGCCAAAGGAGAGATACCTTGAAATTCTTTAAAGAATCTGTATGTATCCTGCTGATTCTTGCAATGCTGACCGCCTGCGGGAATAGGCGTTCGGTGGAGAGCGCACTGGAAGAGCCGCCGTTTCAGCTCACCTTTGACCCGGAGCAGTACGCCTTGGCGTGGGAGGGTGGCGCCTGGTATCTTCGCCCCATTCTGACGGAGCTGGACTCGGTATACCCCGAAGAAATCCAGTCCCATGCGCGTTACAATCAAAAATTGTCCCAGTGTTCCATTGCCATCCGGCAGCTGGAGCAGGCCGCAGCGGAAGCGGCTGCCGCGGACCGGCAGAATGCCCTGGACCAATGGCTTGTGGTCACAGAGCTGGAAGCGATCCCTGCCTTGAATGGGGTAGGCTATTTTGTCATGCAGCAGCAGGTGGAGGATGACATTTTTGCGGAATACCGGGTATTTGCTCCTGACCCCCAGGGCGGCTGCTTTCAATTGACTGCCCACTTCAAAATGCACCTGGGTGTGATTGACCGTCATTTTTGGGAGATTCTCCAGTCCTTCCGGACGGATGGGATGGCCGCAAGTGCCGGGCAGACCCCCCAGCGTCCTTTGGGGGAGGTTCGCAGCGCTGTTGCCGATGGGGATACCTGGCAGCAGGCTTATCTGAAAATCCTCTCCGACCCCCAGAATTATCTGACGGATGGGAGCTACAGCCGGAGCTGGAGGATTGCGGCAGGGGTGCTTTCCCCCCATTTCTACCTGGGCATCCATGATTTTGATCTGGATGGCACCCCGGAGCTGATCATCGGCGACGGAATTGGTCTGGATGTTTTTACCTATGAAGACGGAAAAACAAGGAAACTGGCCGACCTGGGCATCTGCAACGGCGTTTATTTTGGAAATCACGCTGCTTGTGCAGAGAGTGATGGTGCTCGTACAAGAACCTGTGTTGTTTTTGGTTATGTGGACGGAGAATACAGAACAAGAATCAATCAAAATCTGCCTACTCCAAGTGGAGCGCAAAGATGGGAGCCGAGCATTCAGGAGGATTGGGAGCAAATGTACCCCATCCTGGATGGACCCGGCCACGAAAAATACCGCCGTGAGTACATCAAACGATTTTATCGTTGCGGAGAATTGGTTCTGGAAACACAGGCAGGGGAAATATTCATCGTTGACGAAAAATTCGATTTCAGCGGCTTTATTTGGGAATAAAAAGATGTTTACATTTTAAAGCTTGGGAATGATCAACGTTCCAGCTTTATCTTTTGTCCGGAGATAGAAAAGAATCGTGTTGAATAATTATTTGTTTCATGTTATATTAAAATTGAGCAAAAAGGAGGCCATACCCTGCTGATTTTTGGAGGAATAGCCATAAATACTATGCAGAAGAAAGGGGTAAACACAATGTTAGAAAATCTGGAAAACAAGCGGTATGTGCCTTTGGATTTTTCCAATCCTCAGCACGAGGCGTATCTGACGGCCAGCTTCGGCGGTGCGGAGCACATGAGCAGGGAGTATCCCGTCCTTTACGGGATGCTTTCACACACGAAACGTATGGCAGAGAATGGCGGGGAGAATCTTGCAGGGCCAAAAACAGGCGGTGCGGCAGGGTATACTGACCGGGCGCATATTCACGAAATCGTTCTCAAGGATGCCGCTGCGGAGGATAACGTCGGCAGGTGCCTATACAGCAAGGGCTGCGTATCGCTTGTTTCCATCAAGCCGGTGGTGCATGTTACGCTGGAAATCTACCGGAACAACAAGCAAATTGCCAGAAGCTTCCGGACAGGGACAAATCTACAGTATTTGGAGATTGATTGTCAGGTGGACGAGGGTATCGCTAAGGATGATACAGCCTATGCGGTCATCTCCTGCTTTTGGAATGAGCCGGACAGTGATGTCCTGCGGGGCGGCTTTATGAAGGATACCCTGGACCTGGAGAGTGGTAAGTATGTTGAAGACACGATCTGCGACAATCCCAG
>CAZYWM010000185.1:0-3528 GCA_964651615.1 uncultured Oscillospiraceae bacterium
TATGATTCATCTGCCGCAGGCAAATGAATCAAGAATTTTCCGTCGTTTGGTCCTTCTGGAAGAGTTTGGGAATGGCCTCCTCCGTCAGCTCCCGCACCACCTGGTTCAGGTCGATGGTGGGGAAGGTCCCGTTCTGGTAGAGGATTTTGCCTCTGACCATGGTCATGGCCACGTCCCCGCCCTTGGCGGAGAACACCAGGCCAGTGAGTACATTGTGGCAGGGCATCAAATGGGGGGCGGTGAAATCCACCAGGGCCAGGTCGGCGTCCATGCCCACCTGAAGCATTCCGCATTCTTTGCTTCTGCCCTGGGCCTGGGCGCCGCAGACCGTGGCCATCATCAGCGCCGCGGAGCTGGGCAGGGCCGAGGCGTCCTGCTTTTGGGTCCGAACGGCAAGGGACGCTCCCCGCATCACCTCGAACATGTCCAGGTTGCCAGTCTCCACCGCCCCGTCGGTGCCCAGGGCCACGTTCATGCCGGACTGGACACAGTCTAAAATCGGGGCGCAGCGCATGCCGTTTTTGGCGGCGGCCAGGGGCAGCGCCACGGCGGTTGCCTTTTTCCTGCCCAGGAGCTTGCGCTCCATGGGCTCCAGATAGCCGCACCCGGCGGCGGTGGCGGGAACATTAAACAATCCGTGGCAATTCAGCAGCTCCCCGGGGTTCATGCCGGTGCGCTCCAGGCACTCCTCCACCTCTCCGGGAGTCTGGGCCAGATGGAGCTGCACACCCAGGCCCTTCTCGCTGGCATAGCCCAGCAGGCCCTCCCAGAGCTTATAGTTGCTGGTGTACTCGGCGTAGATACCGGCGTCGATTTTGATTCTTCCCCCGTCGAAGCCGTTCCACTTCTCTGTGATCCGCACCAGCTCCCGGCACTGCTCGTCGGTGTCGAAGTCAAAGTCCTCGTTCTGGTCGATGAAGCGATAGCTGGACAGGGCCAGATTGGCCTTGATGCCGGACTCCGCCACCGCCTTAGCCGTGGCGTCCGGGTAGTAGTACAAATCGGACACGGAGGTGACGCCGAAGCGCAGGCACTCCGCAATGGAAAGCAGCGCCGCCGCCCGGGCGCAGCGGGAGTCCATTTTGGCCTCCTTTTTCAGCAGCTCCTCCAATGCCTGGGCGTTGCTCAGGTCGTCTGTCAGGCACCGCAGCACCGAGGTTGCCAAATGGGTGTGGCAGTTAATCAGTCCGGGCATGGCCACCATACCGGTGCCGTCGATCACGGTTTTGGGAGGCTCCTTGGGGGCGGTTTTGCTCAGGGAGACGATCTTTCCCCCGTCAATGCCGATGTAGGCCCCGAAGAGCACCTCCATTTTTGGATTCATTGTCACCGCAGTGACATTCGCAATCAATGTATCCACAAAAATGTCCTTTCAAATTGTTCCCCATGGGAAACGGAAAAATCACAGCAGCTCAAAGAGCTCCTTCTTCTGCTCGATCACCTGGCCCAGCAGCTCGATATACTGCTCCGGGAATTTGGGGTTGTGGAAGCGGCACAGCTTGCCGTCGGGGAGGTTGACCTTGTTCATGCCGCCGCCTCCCAGGGAGAGGATGGTGTGAATCTCCTCCATCATGTAGATGTTATACAGGCAGTCCATCCCGTCCCGGCTCCATCCCACGTTCTCAAAGGAGCCGGACATGTATTTCTGGCGGTACAGGTAGTAGGGCCTGTAGCCCAGGGCGGAGAGGGTGCGGCCCGCGTAGTCCACCATTCGGGTCACTTCCTGGGCAGAGGGCAGCTGCTCCCGCCGCTGGAATAAATCCGCTCCCTTTTTCAGCGCCAGGGTGTGGACGGTGATGTTGGAGGGGGTCAGGGCCGCCACCGCGTCCAGGCTCCGGCAGAAGCCGGCGCAGCTGTCCTCCGGCAGGCCCGCGATCAGGTCCATGTTGATGGCCGTGAATCCCGCCTCCCTCGCCTGGTGGAAGGCGCGCACCACATCCTCCCCCCTGTGGGGCCGCCCGCAGGCCCGGAGGACGTTATCCTCCATGGTCTGGGGATTGATGCTCATCCGGTTGGCCCCGTGGTCATGGATGACGCGCAGCTTCTCCAGGTCCAAAGTGTCCGGCCTGCCCCCCTCCAGGGTGTATTCCAGGCACTCCGACAGGTCAAAGGCTTCCCCGATGGCATCCATCAGCCGCTCCAGCTGGGGGGCGGACAGGGTGGAGGGAGTACCGCCGCCTATGTAGATGGTACGCACCCGGCGGCCGGATTTTTCCAGCAGAGCGCCGGTGACTTCAATTTCTTTTAGCAGCGCCTCCAGATAGGGCTCCAGCAGCTCGGTCTTTCGCCCCACCGTCCGGCTGACAAAGCTGCAATAGGCGCAGCGGGTGGGGCAGAAGGGAATGCCCACATACACGGAAATGTCCCGCTTTTCCAGCAGGCTCACCGCCTTCACCGTGGACTGGGAGCACGCCACCGCCAGCGCCCGCCGCTCCGGGGTGACGAAATACACATCCCGCAGCAGCGCCTCGGCGGACTGAGGCGTCCCGCCCTCCAGCAGGTGTTTGGTGGTGATTTTGGTGGGCCGGACCCCCGCCAGCGCCCCCCAGGGCGGCGTCACAGGAAGCAGCTGCACCGCCGCCAGATAGACGCTCTGCTGCAAGGCCCTGCGGCGCAGACGGACGGTTTCCTCCGCGGTTTTCAGCCGCCGGACGGCCTGGGCGGTCTTCCCCTCCAGGGTGATGGAGGCGCGAACCGTAATCCAGGTCTCCCCCCGGTGCAGGGAGGAAACCGCTTCCAGGGGCGTATTTTCCGGGAACAGGGATAGCAGCAGCTGCTCCACGGCATAGCGGTCGTCATGACCGGAGAGGGTCAGATTCATATCATTGGACTCCTTTTATGCTCTGAGGTAGGGGTTGTGCCCCCGCTCCCAGTCCAGGGTAGTCTCACCCCCGTGGCCGGGCAGCACCCGGAAGTCCCCGGGCAGGGCGGCCAGGGTTTTCAGGGAGGCGCGCATCTGCTCCCCGCTTCCGCCGGGGAAATCCGTCCGGCCGCAGCTGCCCCGGAACAAGGTATCCCCGGAGAAAATGGTATTCCCTGTCAGCAGGCAGACGGAGCCGGGGGTGTGCCCCGGGGTGGGAATCACCCGGAACATCAGCCCCGCCAGGTTCAAGGTCCCATCCACCGGATAGGTATGGGTGTAGAAGAGCTTTCCGGCGGTCATCATGGGGGGCAGGCCCAGGTCGGCAGCGCCCAGGTACACCTGGCAGTCCGTCTCGGCGGCAATGTCCCCCACTGCCCCCACGTGGTCAAAATGGCCGTGGGTCAGCAGGATTGCCTCCACCTCCAGCCCTCTGGCATTGATGGCGGATAGAATCTGCCCGGCCTCATATCCCGGGTCGATGATACAGCATTTTTTGTCCTGCCAGACCACATAGCAGTTGGTCTGGTAATCCCCCAGCATCAGGGAAATAATCTCCATGGAGCTTCCTCCTTTGCTCACTCTGTTGTGGATATTCGCTTTGCTTGGCAACTTGTAATTTGGCGGGCAGGGCGCTTCACCCCAATGCCGCACGAAGATGGTCTATC
>CAZYWM010000186.1:0-1708 GCA_964651615.1 uncultured Oscillospiraceae bacterium
CCTAATTCCTCATCCCTAATTTCAAAATAAACTTGATTACATTCAGCGCGCAGCGCTGGGCCTCGGCGCGGGTGACGCCCTGGGGGTCAGCCAGGGAAGGAAGCAGCGTGCGCTCTTCAATGGCGCCGGGCATCAGCACATCCACCTGGGCACGGATGCGGTAGGCGTCGTTTTTCACATTGGGGAATTCCGGAGAAGCGCCGGGGTGCATCCACCAGTCGGTGATCACCAGTCCCTGGTAGCCCCACTCCTGGCGGAGGATTTCCGTCACCAGCTCATAGTGGTAGTGGCTCCACACCCCGTTGACCAGGTTGTAGCTGGTCATCAGGCACCAGGGGTCCGACTCCCGGATGGCAATCTTGAAGCCCCGGAGGTAGATTTCCCGCTGGGCCCGCTGGGACACCCGGGAGTCGCATTCATGGCGGTTGGTCTCCTGGTTGTTGCAGGCAAAATGCTTGGGGCAGGCGGAAACGCCCTGGCTCTGGATGCCCCGGATCATGGCGGCGGCCATCTTGCCGGTGAGGAGGGGGTCCTCGGAGTAGTATTCAAAGTTCCGGCCGCACAGGGGGTCCCGGTGGATATTCATTCCCGGGCCCAGCAGCACCTGGGTGCCCTGGAGCACCATTTCTCTGCCCAGCAGCCGGTACAGCTCCTCCACTGCCTGGGGGTCGAAGGTGCTGGCAAGGCAGGTGCCGCAGGGGAGCAGGGAGCAGGTTTTGCGGATGCGGATGCCGGAGGGGCCGTCGGTGGTAATTACCCGGGGAATGCCCCGGGCTCTTAAGGCTTCCGTGACGCCGCCCAGGCTGCCCGCATTTCCGGCCGGACCGGCGGGGTCGTTCATCAGGCCGTAGCCGTGGGTGATGTCGTCCAGCTCCTGGCCGGTGAGCTGGGCCACAAATTCCTCCGGCGTGCAGCGGCCCTCCCGCACATCCTGGAAGGTGAACTCTCCCTCTCCCCTGGTCAGGGGCTGGGGAAGATGATCGAGGATCACCTGCTTCAGGTTCCGGGTGGCAATGGGCACCTCATGGAGCTCCAGCCGGCCGTCCTGGTTCACCATCCGGCAGAAGCCGTTCTCCCCCCGGACGGCGTTGATTTCATGGAGGGTCTGCACCACCTGGGTTTCCTGCTTCACCAGGCACACCACAGGCTTCACATCCCGGATGCTGGAGCCCGCCAGGACGCAGTAGCTTCCCGGCTCCAGCACAAAGCAGTTGGCGTGGCCCGTGGCCCCGGTGTCGTCATAGGAGGCCAGCTCCTCCAAGTCAAAGGAAACGGTGACGGTTTCTTTCAGCCCCGGCTGGATGATGCCGGTTTTTTGGAACCCAGCCAATACCCGCTTGGGATTGCCCAGAGCGCCGCAGGGCAGGTCCACATAGACCTGCACCACCTCCCGGCCGGGCTCGTCGCCGATGTTTTCCACCTCCGTGCTGACGGTGATCTGGTTGCCGCCCAGGGAGGCCTGGCTGGAAAGCCGGAAGCGGGTGTAGCTCAGGCCAAAGCCGAAGGGATAGAGCACCTTTTCCGGGGCGAAGGTCTCAAAATAGCGGTAGCCCACATAGATGTCCTCGGTGTAGGCGTTGAATTCCCTGCCGCCAAAGCTCTGGCTGGAGGGGTAGTCCTCATAGCTGGAGGCAATGGTGTCCGTCAGACGGCCGCTGGGATTCACAGCGCCGGTGAGCACATCCGCCAGGGCGGTGCCGCTCTCCAT
>CAZYWM010000186.1:1808-3517 GCA_964651615.1 uncultured Oscillospiraceae bacterium
TGCGGTAGGGGGCGATCACATCGCCGCCGCTGCCGTAGCCCACGGTGAAATAGTCCACGGCGCTGCGGCCAAACACCGCCAGCCGGGTGTCGGGCCGGATGGGCAGGGTCGCTTCCTCATTTTTCAGCAGCACAATGCCCTCCGCCGCCAGAAGCCGGGCCTTTTCACTGATTTCCGGGACGGCCAGCTTTCCGGTAATGTCCGCCCGGTTCAGCTCCTGCTCCAGGCCTGTTTTATGAATCCGGCTCATTGCGAACCGAACCGCCTTGTTCCACAGTCGATTCATATGGATACACCTTTCCTTTCCTGGGTAATGATTTCTGCTCCCATTGTACCCCGAAAACACAGTCAGGTCAATAGAAAAAGAGGCCGCGCGGCGCGGCCTCTTACAGGGGGTGCCCCTTTGGGGGGAATCCTTCACGCAGACGGTTTCCGCTTTTCGGAGGGCAATCCGCCGCCGGCAGGGGGAGCCGGGGACAGCACCGGAAAGCAAAAAGCCGCGGCAGTATCTCTACTGCCGCAGCCGATTTTCTGCGTCAAAAGCAGCCGCGCCTCCATACTTGCAGAGTCCGGCTCCAAGCGAGCTTAGCAGTTATCCTGACTCCGCGCTTCCACGGTCGCCGCACCGCCTTCTCAGGAAAATTCCCAATGACCGGCTTTCGCCCTGTGCGGCGGCCTCCACGCTTACAGTGGCGGTACCGTTCGGGATTCGCACCCGATTCCCTATTCTCTCCCGGCGCCCAACCGGCCCCCGGAGCACTAAGCTGACTGTTTACTTTCGGAGTTAGAATAGCACAGTCCCGCCCCAAAGTCAATTAAAAATCCGGAATAAATTCCGTCTGTGCCGCCTCCGGGTCCTGGGTGAAGCCCTGCAAATCGTTCAGATACATCCAGCTGAGCACGGCCTCGTATTCCCGGTCCGTAATCCGCCGGTCATAAGGAGATGGAAGGTCCGGCATGGGGGTGTACTGCCGCATCAGGCTCACCAGCACCTCTCCGGGCCGGAAATTTTCCCCGATCCAGTCCAGGGCCCTGAGGGAATTCTCCACCTGACCGGGAAGAATCAGATGGCGGATGACGGTGCCTCTTAAAATCTTCTCCCCCTGCCACGCTACCGGTCCGGTCTGCCGCACCATCTCCCGGATGGCTTCCCCGGCTCTGGGGAAGTAGTCGGGGGCGGAGGACAGCTCCCCGGCCAGCTCCTTCTGGGTGTATTTCAAATCGGGCAGATAGATTTGGATTTTCCCCTCCAGCTGCTCCAGGGTCTGCACCCGCTCGTAGCCACCGGAGTTGAACACCACCGGCACCGGGAGGGGCTTTTCCAAAGCATCCATAATGGTGGGGATGTATTGGGTGGGCGTCACCAGGTCGATGTTCTCCGCCCCCTGGGCAATCAGCTCCTCCATCATGGCCCGCAGTCCGGCTCCGTCCACCGGCTTTCCCACAGGGGAGCGGCTGATGGCGGCGTTCTGGCAGTACCGGCAGCCCAGGGTGCAGCCGCCGAAGAAAATGGCCCCGCTGCCTCCGCTGCCCGCCAGGACGGGCTCCTCCCATCTGTGGATCATGGTCTTTGCCACCAGAGCCTCCCCGGGGCAGCCGCAGAAGCCCCGCTCCCCGGCGCTCCGGTTCACCCCGCACTCCCGGGGACACAGCAGGCAATGCTCGTAATTCATCATCATAGGTTTTTCCTTTTCGTATATCGGTTTTCC
>CAZYWM010000187.1:0-1063 GCA_964651615.1 uncultured Oscillospiraceae bacterium
GCATCCGTTTGAATCAACTTTGTGGGGAAACGGACGCTGTCAGGCGCGAAACGCCCTTGGTTCCGGCATTCTCAGGAAGCATAGCAGAAAGTATGTCCTCCGATTTTGCCCCATACGTTTTCGTTGACCGGGTAGGTGGCGAAATGCACGACTTCTATGGGCAGCACATAGGGGCCCTCCAGCGCGTTTTCCAGCGCGTCATATTGGGCCTGGCTGGGGGTCGCTTCCTCCAAATGGGAAACGGAGCGGAACTGTCCCTCCGCGAAAATAACGCCTTCCAGCGTGTCAGGGAACTGATCAGAAACCATCCGGTTGTATATGATCTCGGCAATCGCCTGCTGCCCTTCCGCGCTCTCCCCCCGCGCCTCGAGCCAAATCAGCTTGGCGAGAAGCTGCTGCTCCCACTCGGTCAGCTCCAGGCCGGGATACCGGCATTCCATATCGGGCTTCTCCTCCACATAGATAAACGGATCATCCGGCACAGCCGCCTTGTCGTAAATCCACGCGCCGCTGAACCCGCACACAATCTCGCCCTCCTTAAAGCCGTGGGCGAAGCCGTCTTTCAGGAGCCAATGGTCATAGTTCGGCCTGTAGGGGTCATTTACACGAATCTTCCCCTCTTCCGTCAGGCCCGTCAATACAATAAAATGCTGAGAATCCGTAAAGATGGAGTTCCCATTCATCACAGCAATTACGATTTTTCCCTCTCTCAGGGCCTGAATCGCCACGTGGACGTTCTCCGCCCTTTTCCACGGCAGCTGCAATGCGCCGGAAGCGTGCTCCAGTCTCTGGATATTATTCTCTCCATAGCCGCCAAAGTAGTCCGCCAGTTCATTGGGCAGATAAGTATGGCCGGTCAGATACGTTGCCACCATGGCAAGGCAGGTGATTCCGCTGCCATTGGAGGCGACCGTCCCATAGCCATAGCGGTCATTGGGATAGTCGTCCTGGAAAAAGGGCGGTATTTCCCAGCGGGGCGCGTCGTCGGTTTCCTCGCCGTCCTCTTCCTCCGGCGCTTCTTCCTCCGTCGGTTCCGTGGGTTCTTCCTCCGTTGGGTCCGTGG
>CAZYWM010000187.1:1163-3393 GCA_964651615.1 uncultured Oscillospiraceae bacterium
TCCGTGGGTTCTTCCTCCGTTGGGTCCGTGGACTCCTCCTGCGCCCCTTCCGTGGGCTCTGTTTCCTCCGTGGGTTCTGTTTCTTCTGTGGGTTCTGTTTCCTCCATGGGTTCTGTCTCTTCCGCCCCTTCTGTGGGCGTTTCCTCTTCCGCTGTGGGCTGGGTTTCTTCAGGAGAAGCAGCGCTCTGCTCTTCGCCAGGCATACCTGTCCCGGTTGGAATCGTATCCTCCGCGGCGAAGGCCGGCATCATCAGCTGCCCCAGCAATGCCAGTGTCAGCAGGATGAAAAGAATTTGTCTCATTCTGGCCAATTTGCTCCTCCTTTCCGGCAAACGCCTGAGCCGGATTCAATAACCCATTTTCTCGTCTTACGCGCGGCGGCCGCTGCTGGCGGCATCTGTGCGCCGTAAAAATATACGGAACGCGGTTAAAACCGTCTTTACGTCAGATTATATCATTTTTCCCGTCCCGGCGCAAGGCCGAAAAAAGCCGCACGCGGCGCTATTGGCGCCACGTGCGGCGGAATCAGTGGATTTTACTTCTTATTTTTCTTTTTGCCTCCGATTCCGGCAATGTCCAGAATCAGCAGCACGGCGGCCAGAGCCGTCAGGGCAATCAGGGTATACTCGGCGTAGTTCAGCGCCGCCTGCCACCAGGGCGTGACGGAGACAACCTTCATGTTGCTGCTGATGCCGTCCATGCCCCGGGAGTGCAGCACGGTGTAGAGCACCCGTTTGGAGGATTCCCGCATGGCCTGAACCACGGCGGCGTTCTCGGAAGCGCCGCCCTCGGCGTAGGGCTTCAGGGAATAGCCGTTGCTCAGCAGCTCGCCGTCGGGAATGTCGTTGCCGGCCACAATTTCGTTGACGCCCACCATGTAGGAGTAGTCATACATATCGCTGACGGCAAAGCCGCTCATACCGGCCTCGCCCCGCAGCCAGCGGGTCAGCAGATTGTAGTAAGCGCCGTTCCAATGGACGCCCAGGCGGCTGTAGGAGGTCATGACGCACTTGGCGTCGGCATTCACGATGGGCAGCTCGAAGGCCCGCAGATAGATTTCCCGGAGGGCCTGCTCGTTGCACCAGGTGCCGATGCCGGCCCGGTTCTCCTCCTGGTCGTTGAGGACGAAGTGCTTGTTGTAGACGTACACGCCCTTGGACTGGATGCCCAGGGTCTCGGCGGTGTCGATCAGGCCGGTGAGCATCCCGTCCTCGGAGTAATACTCGAACACACGGCCGGAGTAGGGAGAGCGGTGGATGTTCAATCCGGTGCCGTACAGGCCGGCGTAGCCCGCCCACATGGCGTCCTCACCGATGAGCTCGCCCACCTCCCGGACCAGCTGGTCGTTGAAGGTGGCGGCGATGATGCCGTTGCAGGGATAGCAGGTGCCCTTGGTATTCTTGTCCGGGTCGTTTTCCACCACGGCGTAGCCGTTGCCGGATTCCAGGTAAGCGTACTTCTGGGTCACGCCGGAGGGGCCGTTGTGGTCCACGGTGTAGGGCTTGCCGATTTCCTGGACGGCGGCGGTTTCCCGCAGGCCGGTGCAGGTGATGGCGGACATCTGATCAAAGGTCAGCTGATCCATAAAGGTGTCCCACATGGGATCGTGGTACTCGTAGTCCATCATGTTGATGAGCTGCAAGTCGGCGTTGACCCCCATTTTGGGGAATTCGATGCCGGTGTCGTCGGGCAGGTCGCTGTCGTCCAGCACCACGTCGGCGGCGATCTGGGCATTCATGTTCAGCTTCACGCAGCCGGGGGTGACGGTGCCTTCCCAGTCGCTGCGGGAGTAGTAGACAATGCTCTGGCCGTCGGCGCCGCTGTAGCGGTTCATGTCGGCGTCGGCAAACAGCGGCGTGACCTCCGCTCCGGTGCCATAGGAGGTGGCGTAGGTATCCTTGTCAAAGGTCTGATCGAAGCTGTATACCAGCTCGGCATTGCCTTCGGCGGTCATGCCGTCGTCGGTGGTGTAGCCCTTAGCGGAGAGGATGTTGTTCACAGCCTGGTGGGCGTTCTCGGCGGCGGTGAGGAAATAGGTGCCGTCCTCCAGGATGTAGACGCCGGTGCCATTGGTATCGTAGCTTGTCAAATAATACTCCGGCACGGTGACGGTGACGGTCTCGGTGTCGCCGGGCTGCAGAATCTGGGTCTTGCCGTAGCCCACCAGCTCCACGCTGGCCTTCTCGATCTGGTTTTCCCTGTCGTAGTCGGTATAGGGCTTCTGGGCATA
>CAZYWM010000188.1:0-3375 GCA_964651615.1 uncultured Oscillospiraceae bacterium
TCCTCCTGAATCTCAATCTCGCCGTCGTAGCCGCAGACCTGGCAGTAGTCGGATTTGGTATTCAGCTCGGCATACATGATGTTGTCGTAGATGAACTGCATCAGCTCCAGCACAGCATCGATGTTCTGCTGCATGTTGGGAACCTCCACGTAGCTGATGGCGCCGCCGGGAGACAGCTGCTGGAATTCCGCCTCAAAGCGAAGCTTGGTAAAGGCATCGATGGGCTCGGACACATGGACATGGTAGGAGTTTGTGATATAGCTCTTGTCCGTGATGCCGGGGATAACGCCGAACCGCTTTTGCAGGCACTTGGCGAATTTGTAGGTGGTGGACTCCAGGGGCGTTCCATAGAGGGAATAGTCGATGTTTTCAGCGCTCTTCCACTCCAGGCACTTGTCGTTCATCTTCTGCATCACGGCCAGGGCGAAGGGCTTGGCCTCCTCGTCGGTGTGGGACTTTCCGGTCATGTATTTGACGCACTCATAAAGGCCGGCATAGCCCAGGGAGATGGTGGAATAGCCGCCGTAGAGCAGCTTGTCAATGGGCTCTCCCTTCTCCAGCCGGGCCAGAGCGCCATACTGCCACAGGATGGGGGCGGCATCGGACAGCGTTCCCTTCAGCCGCTCGTGACGGCATTGCAGCGCCCAATGGCACAGCTCCAGCCGCTCCTCGAAGATTTCCCAGAATTTTGTCACGTCCCGGCCGGAGGACAACGCCACATCCACCAGGTTGATGGTGACAACGCCCTGGTTGAACCGGCCATAGTATTTGGGCTTACCCGGCTCATAGTTTTTGGCCCGGGCCACATTGTCCCAGCCGTTGCCGGAGCGGTCAGGCGTCAGGAAGCTGCGGCAGCCCATGCAGGTGTACACGTCGCCGTTGCCGGGAGTCTCGCCCTTGGAGAGCTTGTACTCCTTCATCTTCTTCTCGCTGATGTAATCGGGGACCATCCGCTTGGCAGTGCACTGGGCGGCCAGCTTGGTCAGATACCAATAGGGGGTGCCCTCCCGGATGTTTTCCTCTTCCAGAACATAGATCAGCTTGGGGAAGGCGGGCGTAATCCACACGCCCTTTTCGTTCTTCACGCCCTCATAGCGCTGGCGAAGGGTCTCCTCAATGATCATGGCCAGGTCTTTCTTCTCCCGCTCGTTTCTGGCCTCGCCCAGGTACATGAAGACGGTGATGAAGGGCGCCTGTCCGTTGGTGGTCATCAGAGTGACAACCTGGTACTGAATGGTCTGGACGCCTCTGCGCACCTCGTCACGGAGTCTGTCCTCCACCACATTGGAAATGTCTTCCTCGGATGCCTGGATGCCGAAGGTCTCCATTTCCTTCTCCACACTCCGGCGGATTTTCTCCCGGCTGATCTGGACAAAGGGCGCCAGGTGGGTCAGAGAGATGGACTGGCCGCCGTACTGGTTGGAGGCAACCTGGGCAATAATCTGGGTGGCGATGTTGCAGGCCGTGGAGAAGGAATGGGGCTTCTCAATCAGGGTGCCGGAGATGACGGTGCCGTTCTGGAGCATGTCCTCCAGATTCACCAGATCGCAGTTGTGCATATGCTGGGCATAATAATCGGAGTCGTGGAAATGAATGATTCCGCTTTCGTGGGCAGCCACGATCTCCGGCGGCAGAAGAATCCGGTTTGTAATATCCTTGGAAACCTCACCGGCCATATAATCCCGCTGGACGGCATTGATGGTGGGATTCTTGTTGGCGTTCTCCTGCTTGACCTCTTCATTGTTGCACTCAATCAAGCTCAGAATCCGATCGTCCGTGGTATTTGACTGGCGGAGCAGGCTGCGGGTATAGCGGTATGTAATATATTCCTTTGCCACCTCAAAAGCCCCATGGGCCATAATGGACTTTTCCACCAGGTCCTGAATCTCCTCCACGGAGGGGCTGCGGCCCATTTCCTCACAGGCGACCTGCACATGCTGGGAAATCCGCTGAATCTGCAAAGGGGTCATACGAACGCTTTCTTCAACTGCATCATTGGCCTTGGAGACGGCCATGACGATTTTATCGATGTCAAAAACGACCTCTGTTCCGTTTCTCTTGATAATCTTCACGTAGGGTCCTCCTTTTGCCCGGGCGGGATTTGATAACCCGTGCACGACACATTATACTATATATTGTGGTTTTGTCAAGAGTCAAACACAAAATATAGATTTTGATGAAAATAGGTAAAAAAGTATTAAATCATTTTCCTGCCGAAGCCTGCGTGATGCGGGAGGAAAGTTTCGCTTTCTCCAGGCCGCGCGAAAGAAACCATTGAAAAAAGTCAGAGAATATAGTATAATCGGTGGAAACGGTCTTAACATAATTTTCCGCTTTATTCCGTAAAAAATGAAAGGGGCTATTTATGAAACAATCTTTTGGAAAACTTCCCTCCGGAGAAGAAACTTTTTTGTATTCCATTTCCCGGGGCGGCATCACCGCTACGGTGAGTGATTTCGGCGCCACGCTGGTAAATGTGTTCGTTCCCGATGCCGACGGCAACGTTGCCGACGTGGCTCTGGGCTATGACGACGCCCAGGGCTATCTGAACGGCACCTGCTTTCTGGGCGCCATTGTCGGCCGCAGCGCCAACCGGATCAAAGGAAGCATGTTCTCCATTGGCGGAAGGACCTACCCCCTCACCCCCAATGAAAACAACAACAATCTCCACTCCGGCCCGGACTTTTACCACACCAGGATGTGGAGCGTAACGGATTATTCCGACACCTCCATCTCCCTGCATCTGGACAGCCCCAACGGCGACCAGGGGTATCCCGGAAACGCCTCCATTGATGTGACCTACAGCCTGGACGAAAAGGGCGGCCTGCACATCGCCTATGATGCCGTTTCCGACCGGGACACCATTTTCAATCTGACAAACCACAGCTATTTCAATCTGGCAGGTCAGAATAACCCCGCTGCGGCCATGGATCAGCTGCTGATGCTGCCCGCCAGAACCTTCTGTGTGGCCGACCAGGAGAGCGTCCCCACCGGCGAGATGCGCAGCGTGGAGGGCACCCCCATGGACTTCCGGACCCCCAAGGCCATCGGCAGAGACATTAACGAGGATTATGAGCCGCTGAAGCTTCAGGGCGGATATGACCACAATTTTGAGGTGTTCTGCAATCCCTGCGCTGTGGTCTCCGATCCGGTCTCCGGCCGGATTATGGCGGTCTACACCGACCTGCCCGGCATTCAGTTCTATGCGGGCAATTTCCTCCAGGGCAAGGGAAAGGGCGGCGTGGAATACGGCAAGCGCAGCGGCATCGCCCTGGAAACCCAGTTCTACCCCGACTCCATCCACCACCCCGAGTGGGAGCAGCCCGTCACCAAGGCCGGTGAAAAATACCACACCGAGACGGTGTATCGCTTCTC
>CAZYWM010000189.1:0-3363 GCA_964651615.1 uncultured Oscillospiraceae bacterium
CACCAAGGGAGGTCGGCGTCAACCTGAAGCAGGGCTACAACGGCGACCTTACCAACCGCCAGGCCGGCTCTGTGGGCGGCCAGATGGTCAAGAAGATGCTGCCCATACGAACCGCGAGCTTTGAGCGGGCGGACAGGACGGCGGTGGGGCATTGCCAGCGGATTACATATACTGTCACCATCAACGCATAACAAGGAGGCCGGGGGAGTTGCCCCTGGCCTCCTTTACTGGTAGAAGATGTCCGCTATTTATCCAGCTTTGCGGTACCGCAGAATATGATTTTGAAGGTACCGCCCCGGCGAAGCGAGAGGGCTCTGGCACACAAAAGTCTTTGGAACCGGCAGAATAGGAAATCCTTTGACTGTCAAAGCAGGCCGCGCAGAGGCCGAATGCCAGCGGCATTTGTCGGCATCCCAATAATACCCACGATACAGAGAGGAACGCCGCAGGGCGGCAAGCGAAGCGGCGAAAAACGAATAAAAGGGTTTTAGGGCTTCGTTGATTGTTGCGCTGGCAACCCCACCGCAATGGTAGTGCCCTTCTCCGAGCTTTTTTCCACCCAAACGGAGCCGCCGTGGAGATCGGCGATCTCCCACACCAGAGAAAGTCCCAGTCCCGCGCCGCCGTACTCGCGGCTGCGGGACTTGTCCACCCGGAAGAAGGGCTGGAAGATACTGCGCTGATACACCTCCGGGATGCCGCAGCCGGTGTCGGAGACGCGAATCAGGAGCTTTTCCGGCTCCTGTGTGACAGAAATCCGCACCGAACCGCCCGGCCGGTTGTACTTGACGGCGTTCTCCGTCAGGTTGAAGATCAGCCGGTAGATCAGTGCATCGCTGCCGGTCATAATGCCGTCGCCCTCCGCCGTCAGCGTGATGCTTCGCTTCTCCGCCAGCGGCGCAAGATCTGTGAAGATCTCCTCGACCATGGGGGCGAGCTGGATCCGCTCGTTCCGCGCCACCTGCCGCAGATTGCTCATCTCCAGCAGTGTCCTGGTCATCTGTATCAGCCGTTCCGTCTGCTCACGCAAAAGCGTGAGGAACTCCGCCGTCTCCGGTCGCACATCAGGATGCTCCGCGGAAAACAGCTCCAACTGCGCCTGCATTAGTGCCAATGGCGTACGCAGCTCGTGGGCGGCGTTGCCGGTGAACTGCCGCTGGGCGGAAAAGGCGTTGTTCAGCCGCTCCAGCATCTGGTTGAACGAGCGGCTCAGCTGCCGGAACTCCGAAATAGCGTCTTCATCGATCCTCATATCGGCAAGATTGTTCAGCTGCACCTGCTCCACCTGCGAGGTAAAGCTGCGCAGGGGCTTGAGAGCGCGTCCGCTGACGAAATAGGCGAGGATGCCGCTGAGCAGCGTTACCGCCGCCGTGATGTACCAGTTGGTGGTGCGGAAGCGCCCCTGCACCCCATCGACGACGATGATCAACTCCTCGTCGGGCGCGATGAGCTGCGGGTCAAAGCTCGCCGCTCCGCCATCATTCAGGATCACCGTGCCGCCGCCCTGTAAGCTGTCCGCAATGGTGTCCATATAGTACACACCGGAGGAGCACAGCAGCAGATTCATGGCCACGCAGGTGATGCCGATGAGCAGGACGGACAGCAGCGTGATGCGCCACTGCAGGGAAAGCCGCTTCATTCCTCCTCGCCTCCCATCAGATAGCCCTCGCCGATGCGGTTGCGGATGGGGTCATAGCCCAGCACGGCGCGGAGCTTTTTGCGCAGGGCGGAGATGTGGACGCGAATGGAATTGCTGAAGCTGTCCACGCTATTGTCCCAAACGTGATCCATCAGTTCCTCCTGACTTACTGGCCTTCCTTGATGCACCATCAGGTATTCCAGGATTCCCGTTTCCTTCCGGGTCAGCGTCAGCGTCTGCCCGTTGACGGCGGCGGTACGGGAGCGGGTGTCAAAGGTCAGACCGCCGCAGCTTAGCAGCACATCCTGCTGGGTGAACTGCCGCAATGTCAGGCTGCGGATGCGGGCCTCCAGCTCCGCCAAGTGGAAGGGCTTCGCCAGATAGTCGTTTGCCCCGGCATCCAGCCCCTGCACCTTGTCCTCCACTTCGCTGCGGGCGGAGAGGATCAGCACCCGCGTCTCCCGGTCGGTCTGCCGCAGGGTGCGCAGCACCGTCATGCCGTCCTTTTTTGGTAGATTCAGATCAAGAAGCACCAGATCGTATCGTTCCACGCCCAGAAGCGCCAGCGCCTTTTCGCCGTCATAGCAGTAGTCCACGCTGTAGGCCAGACGCCGCAGGCTGCGGACGATGGTCTCGCACAGGGCGCGTTCATCTTCAATTACTAAAAGGTGCATGAGAGCCCTCCTTTTTATTTCTTCGTTTTTGTGTTGCTTTCATTATAGCAAAAACAGATAAGGTTTGCGTTAAGTTTTCGTTCTTAACAGAGACTTTAACTCTCCCGCGCTATGATGGGGGCAGAAAATCGGAAAGGGTGATGAAAAATGAGCTGCGGGAAAAAGGCCGCGGCGCAGATCGTGCTGCTGATAACCGGAATTACCATGCTGTGCTTCGGTGTCTGGCGGGGCGAGGCGGCGACAGTGCTGAGCAAAGCAATCAAATTATGTCTGGAGTGTGTGGGCATTGGGTAAAAAGTTTTCAGGCGTTTCACAGACCATGTCCCGCTTCCGGGGCTGGATTCAGGCGGGGGCGACGCTGCTGACCAACCTGCATCTGCCGAACTTTCTCAAGGGCGGACTGTATCAGGGGTCGGGGAAGTCCGTCTGCGTGCCGGGGCTGAACTGCTACTCCTGTCCGGCGGCGTCCGGGGCCTGCCCCATCGGGGCGTTTCAGGCGGTGGTGGGCTCGTCAAAGTTCAGCTTCTCCTATTATATCACAGGTTTCCTCATTTTGCTGGGAGTGCTGCTGGGACGCTTTATCTGCGGCTTTCTATGCCCCTTCGGCTGGTTTCAGGAGCTACTGCACAAAATCCCCACTAAGAAGCTTTCCACAAAGAGGCTGAAGCCGCTGACATACCTCAAGTACGTCGTTCTGCTGGTGATGGTCGTTCTTCTACCGGCGTTCCTTGTGAACGATGTGGGCATGGGAGACCCCTTCTTCTGCAAGTACCTCTGCCCCCAGGGTGTGCTGGAGGGAGCCATCCCGCTGTCCCTTGCCAATGCCGGCATCCGGGCGGCGCTGGGCAAGCTGTTTACATGGAAATTCAGCATCCTGCTGTCGGTGATTGCGCTGAGCGTACTGTTCTACCGACCGTTCTGCAAGTGGCTCTGCCCACTGGGCGCGTTCTACGCGCTGTTCAACCGGGTGTCCCTCTTCCAGATGAAGGTGGACAAGAGTAAGTGCATCTCCTGCGGGAAATGCGCCAGAGCCTGCAAGATGGATGTGGA
>CAZYWM010000190.1:0-3354 GCA_964651615.1 uncultured Oscillospiraceae bacterium
CCGCCTTTGGCAATGAGCGGAGGCAATATACAAAGCTTTAGGCTTTTACAAGATGCTCGTCATCCGGCCCAGCGGGAAAATTTTCCGGTGTCTACATGCACCCCCCAGCTGTACAGGCCGATGCCGCCCCGGCCGGGGATCATTTCCGATGTGACCTGCTCGGCGATTCGTTTCAGCTGGGCCGGGGGCAGGGGAGAGTGCAGATCGGCGGCACGGCCATAGAGATGCTCGCTGTTTTCCACCCCGCCGACCTCGGCGTTGTGCTCCTTGCAGCGGATGCCGGAGCCTCCCGCCTCCGTGACCAGAATGGGGACACCGGCCCGGCGGCGGATTTCGTCGAACACCCGCAGGGCGGTTTCCTCCATCTCCACCGGGAAACCCCCGCAGCGCGGGCAGGTGCAGCGAAACTCCTCTCTCGTGAAGAACTGGATTTCATCCCAAATCGTTCCGGTTTTGCCCTTTTTCGGAACCGTCCCGGCCACCGCGCCGATGAGCCCCTCCGCGCCCACGCCGTAGTCCCGCCGGAACGCTTCCAGGGCCGCCTGGGTTTTGGGGCCGTCGATGCCGTCGAAAGGACCGGGGTCATAGCCCAGGCAGGCCAGCAGGCATTGGGTTTGAAAAATTGTCATGAATCCTCCTTCCTCAGCTGTTCATCTGCGCCAGCAGGGCGGTTACGGCCTGGGTGTCCATAAAGTCGGTGTACACCCGGAAATCGTCAATGACACCGCAGACTGTGTTGTACTCCGTCCCGTTTTCTACCCGGCCAAACAGATACAGCGGCTCTTCGTGGAGGTGATCCTCCGTCACCTGGTAGCCCAGAGCGCAGTTATAGGCCAGGGAGCCGTCCAGGTAGAACCAGTAGTTTCCGCCCTGCTTGGCAATCACCGCCGTGTGATACCCGTCCGTGGGGGCGGTGTAGCCGGAGTTATTGTCAAAGGGGAAGTTGAACCCGCCGAAGCCTCCCGCGAAGCTGTATTCCATGCTCCCATCCGTCTGGGGAAGCAGCCTCAGGAAGGCGGCGGTCTGCACGGAGTCGGCGTCAAAGAATTTCCGGCCTTCAAACACGCACCCCAGAGCGCCGTCGGAGACGGTCATGTCCGCCCGGAACCGGCAGCAGATCGTCCAGTCCTTTTCCGTATCGTAGAGCTTGACGTTGGTGTTGACAGCGTTTCCGGTGCCCGTCATGGGCTTTGTCAGCTTATAGGCGAAGGCGCCGAACTCGTCCTCGCCGTCCGTCTCATAGCCCGGTTCCGGTTCCGGCTCGTTTCCACCCGGCTGGGCGCCCAGGAGCTTGCCCAGCTGCTCTGTCACCAGCTTTCCGATGGCCTTGTAGCCATAGCAGGAGAAATGCAGCGATTCAAAATTTTCCTCCTGGTTCCCGCCGTAAGAGTACATCAGAAGCGGGGCCTTTTTCAAAAGCTCATCCGTTGTGGCCCAGCCGGAGGTATCCGGCACACCGCCGCTGGCCCCGATTCCCGCCAAAGTATAGCCCCTGGCGGCCAGGTGGGGCGGCAGGTACAGCAGGTGGCACACCCCATTTTCGTCCGTCAGTGCCTTCTGGATGCTGTTTGTGTCCTCCAGCACCCACTGGGCGGTGTATTCCCGGGCGATGAGCACCAGGTAATTGCTGTAGTTTCCGTAGGCGATCATCTGCTTCAGCTTCTGGATGTAGGCCGTGTGGGAGTTCACCGCCCCGTTGGCCCCCATCCAGATCACCGCCACGCCGCCCCGGTAGTGCTTCATGGCGTAAGTCTCCAGCTGGGTGCCCTCCGGCACCGGCACCGCCTGGCCGCTTTGGGCCCGGCGGAACCGGTAGGCGAATCTGCCCTGGCTGTCGCTTTCCATGTCCCGGAACAGCTCGCCCTCCACACCGGCGATGGCGCAGGGATTGATGCCCGCCTCGCTCTCCGCCAGGGGCTGGGCCAGATCGCCGGAGGCCGTGGGAATGCCCAGCCGGTTTTCGGAAAAGTAATTCCCCCGCAGGTATCCCACCACCACGTCCGCTCCGGCCTCCGCCGGGATGGTGAAGCCCCCCACCACCATGGGGTCCGACCCCTGGCGGGCCATGATGGTCTGGATGGTCTCCCCCCGGCAGCCCAGGTTCACGCAGGGATAGCGCTTGGCGACCTCATCCGGATAGGAGGAGACAATGGAATACTGGACGTTCTCCGGCGTCTTCATCCAGCCGCCCACGCCCTCGGTCAGGGAATCGCCCCAGCAGTACACTGCGGAGCCGGCGGCCTGCTGGCCGGCGCCCTCCTTGATTTTGGAAATCTCCTCCTCCGCCGCCTCCAGCCGGGGCGGCAGCTGCTGGGTGATGTCCGCCAGCTTTCCCTCCGCCGCTTCCAGGCGGGCCGCCAGCTTCTCCACGGCTCCGGATACCGCGTCTTCTCCCTCCCAGTCCGCCACCGAGGGCTTCACCAGGGCGCAGAAGGCCCAGTTGGTGGGAATCCGCAGCGTTCCCGTCTCGTCCAAGCCGTCCAGGCCGCATTCCAGCCGCTGCCCCCCGATCAGGCATTCAAAGGGAAGGGTTCCCGTGCCCGCTTCATCCAGGCTCACCCGATAGACCACCTGGGCGCAGCGCGCCTTCAATGTCTTCGTCAGTCCTGCCCAGGCGCTGTCGCATTCCACCTTGACCTGGATGCCCGCCATGCCCGCCGTGACGGGCCCTTCCACCTTGGCTCTTGCCAGGCCGCCCCGGCAGTAAAGTGTGATTGTTGTCACTAGTTTCACCTCATTCTTTGTTCAGCTGCTCTTTCAGCAGCCGGATACATTCATCCACATAGGCCTTTGTGGCAGCGTCCGTCCCGCCCTCCGGCGGGGCCAGATTGCCCAGGCGGCGCTCGCCCATGTCCACGTCCATGCCGATGCTCAGCATCCCGGCATTCCTGGCCCGCATTCCGATGCCCACGGCCTTGGCGGCCCGGCACAAATCCAGCAGGGCAAAGGCCACGCTCACCAGCTCGGTGCCGCTCTCGGTGGTGCAGAAGCTGTCCTGGACCTGAATCCGGCAGTCGTAGCCCGTGTCCACCCCGGCGGGGAGGATCACCTGCCCCCCGGTGACGGTGAGCTGCCCCTCGTAGTCCTCCAGGGCTGCCTGCCGGGTGTCGGTGCCCCGGTGGACGGTGCAGACGCTTCTATATTGGGCGGTGTTCCCCGCCAGGGCCGTGACCCCGGCGTCAAAGACCAGCTTCATCCAGGCGCCGTCGGGCTGGATGTTTCCCGCCTCGTCACAGCGCGCCGCCTCCCGGATGATGGCCCAGGGCTTTTGATAGGGGAGGACCGTGATGGCTTTGACCTGGGAGGCGGTTCTGCCCCGGCTGTCCGTCACCGTCACGGTGATGCCCACGCTGC
>CAZYWM010000191.1:0-3284 GCA_964651615.1 uncultured Oscillospiraceae bacterium
ATTAGGAGTTAGGAATGGCGTCTGGCGCACTGCCCCTTTCACTGTAGGGGCCGGTCTTGACCGGCCCGCTATGTGAACTGCCTGAGTGTTCCGTTGAATGGAACCATGTTCCGACTTCTGAGCGTAGCCCCCCTTGTGTAAAAGGGGGGGATTGGGCAGCAGGCAGTTACGGGACAGATACGTTGGGCGAGGCGGTACAGGCCAAAATATTCGAATAAAATTTTTATAATTGCCGGTGGAAATCATTCCTCTGCCCTAAGGATTTCCTTGATTCGTTCCCAAGTAATGCCCTCCACATCCTCCCCCTCCGGGGTTTGCCCAACAACTCCAATCCGCTCTGCCAAATAATCTTGCAGAATAAAGGTCGCCGACAGGGCTGTTATCTGCCGGCTGTTCAGTTCCCCCATCTGTGTTTTCAATCCCGAAAGCATCTCCTGTTGAAGGTCAAGAACCATGTCATAGGCAATTTCGTAACTGTTCACTTTCTCACCTTGTCCCACGAATTTATTAACCGATATTGGTCAATATTATTATAGATCATTTTCGGTTACTATGCAAGCAGAAAGCGGGGCTTGCATTACGATGATTTCATATGACAATTTGTGGAAAGTAATGAAAGACAGAGGAATTTCCCAATATTCCTTAATCAAGGACTATCACATCAGCCCCGGGCAGCTTACACGGCTGAAGCGAAATGAAAGCGTCAGCACCCACACAATTGAGGTCTTTTGCCGGATTCTCCACTGCTCCGTTGGTGAGATCATGGAGTTTATAGAGGACGCGCCGCCTAAGCAGGCCGATGACGAGAGCCCTTCCTGACAATCTATCATCCCCCCGAGCCATCAGGTTCGGGGGGATTTTTTCACCACCACAGGAAGGATGGAAGACAATTAGGAGTTAGGAATGAGGAATTGAGCGGGGCGAGTCTTGACTGGCCCGCTTTTGCGTGGTTTCCGCGTGTTCCGTTGAATGGAACAACGTACAGGTTTCTGGGCAAAGGCTCCCCTGTGTAAGGGGAGCTGTCAGCGCAGCTGGCTGAGGGACTGTACAGCGATCACCAAAATGTTTGTACAGCCCAATGTGGAAAGGTACAGCCCCATCATCTTGGTTTGCAGCATTTCGCCCAACGTATCTATCCCGTCACTGCCTACCGCCCAATCCCCCTTTACACAAGGGGGGCATGAGCTCAGAAACCGGTACTTTCTACCATTCAACGAAACGCTCGGGCGTTTGACCTTGCGGGCCGGTCAAGACCGGCCCCTACAGTGAAAGGGGCAGCGCGCCAGACACCATTCCTAACTCCTCATTCCTAATTATCTATTATCTCTTATCTATTCTCTCTTATCTCTTAAAAGCTCCGCCCCCGGCGGGGGCCGGGGGCGGTTTTCTTATTCTTCCACGTTCAAAGCAATGTGGACATCGTCCAGCTGCTTCTGCTCTACAGCGCTGGGGGCGCCCATCATCAAATCCTGGGCGTTCTTGTTCATGGGGAAGGTGATGACCTCCCGGATGCTCTCCTCGCCGGTGAGCAGCATAATCAGCCGGTCCACGCCGGGAGCGGCTCCGGCATGGGGGGGAGCGCCGTAGGAGAAGGCATTGTACATGGCGGGGAACTTGGCCTTCACCGCGTCCTCTCCCAGGCCCACCATCTGGAAGGCCTTGACCATGATCTCCGGGTCGTGGTTCCGGACGGCGCCGGAGGCGGACTCGTAGCCGTTCACCACCAGGTCGTACTGGTTGGCGTTGATGGCCAGCAGCTTCTCGGTATCTCCCTCGGCCGCTTCCAGGGCTTCCAGGCCGCCCTGGGGCATGGAGAAGGGGTTGTGGCAGAATTCCAGCGCGCCGGACTCCTCGCCGATCTCATACATGGGGAAGTCCACAATCCAGCACAGGGCGTACTGCTCCTCGTCGAAATGGCCGGGAACCCGTCTGCCCAGCAGGGTGCGGATGACGCCGGCGGTCTTCTGGGCGGCGGCCTTCTTTCCGGCGGCCATGCACACAAAGCTGCCGGGCTTGAGATTCAGCCGCTCCTTCAAAGCGCCGCCGCAATCCGCCAGGAATTTGGAAATGCCGCCGGCGAGGGCGCCGTTTTCGTCCACCTTGAACCAGCAAGCCTTGTTGCCGGTCTGAACCTCCACGTCGGCCAGGAGCTTGTCAATCCACTTCCGGGCCTGGGTGAAATTGTCCACCGCCACCGCCTTGACGGTCGCCCCCTCGAAGGGGCCGAAGCCGCAGCCCTGGACCACATCGGAAATGTCCTGGATTTCCAGGTCGATGCGCAGGTCGGGCTTGTCGGAGCCGTAGCGCTCCATGGCCTCCTTGTAGGGGATGTGCTGGAAGGGGGCCTGGGAAATCCGCTGGTACTTGCCGAACTTCTGGAACACGGGCATCAGCACATCCTCCAGAGTGGACAGCACATCCTCCTGGGAGGCGAAGGCCATCTCCATATCCAGCTGATAGAATTCGCCGGGGGTGCGGTCGGCCCGGGCGTCCTCGTCCCGGAAGCAGGGGGCGATCTGGAAATATTTGTCGAAGCCGGCGGTCATCAGCAGCTGCTTGAACTGCTGGGGGGCCTGGGGCAGGGCGTAGAATTTGCCGGGATGGTTCCGGGCGGGCACCAGGTAGTCCCGGGCGCCCTCGGGGCTGGAGGAGGTGAGGATGGGGGTGGTGATCTCCAAAAAGCCCTTCTCGGTCATCAGCCGCCGCAGCTCCGCCACCACCTGGCAGCGCAGCACGATATTGGACTTGACGGCGGGGTTGCGCAGGTCCAGGAAGCGGTATTTGAGGCGGGTATTCTCGTCAGCCTCCCGGGACTTGTTGATTTCAAAGGGGAGCTGGTTGTGGACGCACTTGCCCAGCACCTGGATTTTCTCCGGCACCACTTCGATGTCGCCGGTGGGGAGCTTGGGGTTCTTGCTCTCCCGCTCCCGGACGGTGCCGGTGACGGAAATGGTGGATTCCTTGTTGATGGGCTTGACGGCCTTCATCATTTCCTCGTTCTCCACCACCACCTGGGTGGTGCCGTAGAAGTCCCGGAGCACCAGGAAGGCGAAATTGGAGCCCACCTCCCGGATGTTTTCCAGCCAGCCGACAATCGTAACCTGCTTGCCCGCATCCGCCAGGCGCAGCTCGCCGCAGTTGTGAGTTCTGGATTGCTTCATAGAAAAAGCCTCTCTTGTCTCTTATTTTTGCATATGGGTAAGTCGCCCGCTCCGCTCGGTAACGCTTTTGCGCCCCGTTGCCCGCGCTCACAGGCTGCCTTGTGTAAGGGTAAGCGGAGCGCA
>CAZYWM010000192.1:0-3239 GCA_964651615.1 uncultured Oscillospiraceae bacterium
TTCTCGCCAAAGGCGCCCAGATAACATTTGGTCAATTCCTCCACCGTCTGCTCCAGCATGGTCATAAACTGCTGGTAAATCACTCGATAGGCAGGGGTATCCGGGTCATAGTGGCCGTCAATCAGTCCCTCGGTGAGCTGGTCCAGCGGGTACAGTTTCAGGTGCAGCAGCTCATGGCAAATGACCTCCTCCAGGTTCTCCTGCTTTGGATTGCAGATATTCAGCATCAGGATGGCCTTCCGGTCGTCAATGTCAATTTTGAAGTCTCCCGTTTTCCAAAAGGCAGGGTCGTCCACCAGCTCCAGGCAGACATCCCAGTTGTTTTTCAGCCGGAGAATGGTAATCCATTTTTCAAACAGTTCCGGAAGCTGCTCTTGGGTAATTTGATTCTCCATGGGTTCTTCCCTCCATTCGTTCTGTGTGTATTTCATCGATATACTGCCTCCCAGTCCTCCCGGTACAGGATATTGATGATGTCTTTTTCTTTTTTCCCGTATCGGGTTTCATAAGTGCCCTCCGCGAAGGGCTGGAAGCCGCACTTCTGCTGCACCCTGGCGGACTGGGTATTCCAGTCGAAGTGGGCGCAGAGGATGGCATCCAGGCCGATTTCCTCAAAAAGCCAGCGAATGACCGCATTCACCGCCTCCGGCATCAGTCCCCTGCCCCAGTATTCCTTGGACAGGACAAACCCCAGTACCCGGCAGCGAAGGTCCATCAGGGCAGGATAATGCTCCTCAGTGTATTTTTCAATGCCCAGGGAGCCAATGGCCTTCCCCTGGTAGTCCAGGGCGAAGGTTCTCTTATGGGTTATGAAGCTGTCCAGGATTTTCTGGCTCTCAGCGGTATCCCTGTGGGGCAGCCAGCCGGCCATCTGGCCCACACCCTCCACCGAGGCGTATTCAAAAAAGTCCTGCAAATCGCTCTGCCGCCAGGGGCGGAGGGTCAGGCGCTGGGTGTGCAGCTCCACACCGGTAATGTCAATGGGTGCGTTCATTGAGATTCCTCCTTTATCAATCCTCTCCGTAATTCCGAAAGAAAGCTTTATGTGTCTGCTTATTTCACATCGGTTATAAGCACTCCCGCCTCTCCCGCAGGTTGCTCTTTTATGATCCTGCCATTCTGGAAGTGAGCGCAGCCGCCAGCAGCACACCCATCAGGATCGGCGCAAAATGGATTGACCAGGAGTACATCCTTTCCACACAGGGCGGCCTGACTGGCATATTCGTGCTTCAGCTTCTGATTCCATTCCGCAAAATCATAATCGCACCACACTGGCCAAAGAACAATATCCACGCACAATGCCATCATCTCTTCCGGGCGGCCTTCCGTCCATAGGTCGCCACACAAGCCAATTGCAAAGCATTTTCCTCCATATTGGAACTTTTCAAAGTGCGTCCCCTCACGGTAATGAAAATCCGTCCTTGAAGCAACTCTCCATCCAATACTGACACGATGGAATACATTCACGATTTCACCATCAGCGCCAATAAAAATCTGACTGCTGTACAGCAAATCATCAGAACATTCAATAAAGCCAAAGGATACCGCGATTTTGCTTTCTCTTGCGGCTTCCCGCAGTTGTAAAATGGGAGCATCCTTAATATCAAGCGCCATGTGCCTGTCGATTTCATAGTCCCAGACCAGGCAATCAAACCCCTGCAAAACAGATTCCCCGAACAAAATTACGTCAGCTTTTCCACTGGCTCTATGTATCTGATTAATCATTGACGAAGTGTTGAACGCGACATTTTGATTTTTTACGGGTGCAGCAGCCAGCGCTATTCTCATAACCCTCACCTCATTTTTTCGGAACGGTGTGAGACATTCCTTCCTGGCCACCGCCATTCAGAGTGTTCTCAATTTCATAATAGAGGCACCTGTGCACATTTCCCCGGTATTCGATGGTATCCATTTTAGAGATTGGGTGCATTCCGCTCTTTTCCATGACCCGCCCGCTGGCTGGATTTTCCGCAAAGTACCCGGCCCGCACCCTGGAATATCCCAAGCGAAACAGTTCCTGAATGGAAGCGGTCAAGGCCTCGGTGGCAAAGCCCCGGTTCTGGTAATCCGGATGAATCACATAGCCCAGCTCAACGGTGCCCTCCCCAATCTCAACGTCATTCAGCAGTCCAATCAGCCAGTTCCCCTGGCAGATCGCCCGGACAAAATGGGCCTGCTGACAGGACAGGGCCAGAAGGTGCCGGAACAGCGAATCCGCGGCGGCATCGTCCGCAAGGTCAGGGAGCATATAGGTTTTTCCGATTTCCCCATTGCGCAGGAGCCGGATAAGCTGGGGGCAATCCGCTTCCTCAAGGGTGCGAAGGGTCAGGCGTTTTGTTTTGATACAGTCCATACTCAACCTCATATTAACAAAAAACGCAGGCCGAAGCCTGCGCTGATGATGCGGTTATCCCGTCAGCGGGATACAGCAAAAAGAGGGCTTCCCGAGGCGCTGAATTGGCAAGAATCATAGAACAGATTTTTCAGCATGATAAACCCTCCTTTTGTAAAGATGGTGGTATTATAATCCCACCACCCCCGGATTGTCAACAAATTTTGGCAAATTTATATCTCTGATTTCTGAGCGGCCGGCTCTGAAAACACGCTTTAATCGTTTGGGCGAGAGATTTTATCCCAACATAATTTTTGAGAATGCCATTGAATTTATCTATGCGCTGGCTCCGTCAGGTGTGGGGACAGTTGGAATCCAGCCGCACATATCCTGAATCTGACGAGTCTGCAATTGTTTTTGATAATCATCAGCAGTCAACGGGCCATAGACAGCGTCATTTTGTGCTTCAATCAGGTAGAAGTCCGGATTCGACGTGTCCAGATTCTTTGTGTCTGACTGCCCCCGCGAATACCCTTCATCAGTTGATATGTGTTTGATGCCAATAAAAGACTCATTATAGCAAAATTCCAGGACATACCCATCCAAAATAACTGTGCCATTGCCCTTTACCACATGAATATTTCTGGAATTGAGACGCCAAATCTCATAACCATTCGGCAATTGATCATAGGCCCAGTCTCCCATACCTCCGGGTCCGAAGCCCGCAGGTAAAAGTCCCAGCAGCGACAAAAAGAACAGCAGCACAAGCACAATGCCGGCAATCAACGGCAAAAATGCCTTAAACTTGGACATAATGCGGAATTTCATATGGAAAATTCACCTCCCATTTCACAGGCTTATTATACCATCACATATGGGAATCTTCAAGCGTAATTGACAAATAAGC
>CAZYWM010000193.1:0-3237 GCA_964651615.1 uncultured Oscillospiraceae bacterium
GAGCAGAGGAATGATTGCCACTGGCAATCATGAAAATTTTAATTCGCTGCGGGTCCCACCACCCTTTACACAAGGCGGGCTACGCTCTGGAACCGGTACTTAATACCATTCAACGGAGCGCTCAGGCATCCAACCTGGCGGGAGGCTAATAGCCTCCCCTATGGCCACTTATCTATTCTTTATTATCTCTTATCTCTTACCGCCTCCCCTATGGGCATTCCGTTAAATTCCTAACTATCTCGTATCTTCTATCTTCTATCTTTCGCCCGGCGCTTCAAAAAAATCCTTGACAAAAGGACAAATGTGCGCTAGTATGTCTGTGATCGTTTTTGACAAGGCAGTGAAGGGAAGAGTAAGCCCGCCGATGCCGTGCAGAGAGCCCCGGGTGGTGGAAAGGGGTACGGACAGACAGGCTGAACATGGCCCCGGAGCCGCATGGGTGAGAGTTAGCCCATGACGGGTGCGCCCGTTATTGCGCAGGAGTATGCTGGTACTCCCTGAGGCAGCTTCCCGTGAGGGAACTGTAAAACAAGGTGGTAACACGGATTTTCTTTCCGTCCTTGTGCGTTGACGCATAAGGGCGGTTTTCTTTTATCATTGAGGAGGGATGAATTTGGAACCAATTGTAGAGCTGCGGAATCTGTCCAAGACCTTTGGCTCCGGCGAGAGCCAGGTGGAGGCGCTGCGGCATGTGTCCGTGGCGGTGGAGCCCGGAGAGATTTTCGGCATCATCGGTCTGTCCGGCGCGGGCAAGAGCACCCTGGTGCGCTGCATCAATCTGCTGGAGCGGCCGGATGAGGGGCAGGTGCTCTTCCATGGCAGGGATTTGATGACCATGAAGGAAAAGGAGCTCCGCGCCGTCCGGCGGAAAATCTCCATGATCTTCCAGAGCTTCAATCTGCTGGATCAGCGAACTGCCCTGGACAATATCTGCTTCCCCCTGGAGTTGGAAGGGGTCAGCCGGGCAGAGGCCAGGCGGCGGGCCAGGTCGCTGCTGGAAACCGTGGGCCTGCCGGACAAGGCAGGCAGCTACCCGGTGCAGCTCTCCGGCGGCCAGAAGCAGCGCATCGCCATCGCCAGAGCCCTGGCCTCCGACCCGGAGGTGCTGCTGTGCGACGAGGCTACCTCCGCCCTGGATCCCCAGACCACCGATTCCATTTTGAAGCTGCTCCAATCCATCAGCCGGGAGCGGAAGATCACCGTCATCATCATCACCCACCAGATGTCGGTGATTGAGCAGATCTGCAACCGGGTGGCCATTCTGGATTCCGGGGTGGTGGCGGAGATCGGAGAGGTGGAGCAGGTGTTCTCCAATCCCCAGTCCCCGGCGGGACGGCGGCTGGTGACGCCGGAGGTGGCGCTGCCCCTGTCCACCTGGGAGGGCCCTGTGGCCCGGATCGCCTTCAACGGCAACATGTCCGAGGAGCCCATCATCGCCTCCGTGGCCATGGATTTGGGAATCCGGCTCAGCATCCTGGGCGCCGACACCCGGAATGTGGACGGCAAGGCCTTCGGGGCCATGCTGGTGAGCCTGCCGGAGGATGAGGAAAAGCGGAAGGCCGTGCTGGACTATCTGAACGGCCACAGCGGCGTGACAGCGGAGGTGATTCAGTAATGTTTGATTTGTTTTCCGACCCGGTGAAGGTGGCCAAGCAGCTGGAAATCATTGCCAGTGAATACGGCTTTGCCACCTGGGAGACGATGTACTCCCTGGTGCTGGAGGTGGCCTTCGCCTATCTCATCGGCCTGCCCCTGGGTGTGCTGCTGGTCACTGGCGAGCGGGACGGCATCAAGCCCCTGGCAAAGCCCTTTATGGCGGCGCTGAATGTGGTCATCAACCTGCTGCGAAGCGTCCCCTTCCTGATTCTGATGATTATTACCCTGCCCCTGTCCAAGCTCATTGTGGGCACCAAGGTGGGCACCCTGGCGACGATTCCTCCCATGGTGATTGCCGCCTTCCCCCTGGTTGCGAGAATGGTGGAATCCTCCCTGCGGGAGGTTGACCACGGGGTGGTGGAGGCGGCTCAGTCCATGGGCGCTTCCGCCTGGCAGATCGTCACCAAGGTGATGCTGCCGGAGGCTCTGCCCAGCCTGATTTCCGGCTGCACCATCAGCGTGGGCACCATCCTGGGCTACGGCGCCATGGCGGGCATCATCGGCGGCGGCGGCCTGGGCAAGCTTGCCATCAACTACGGCTATTACAATTTCAAATTCCTGGTCATGTGGGCCGCGGTCATCGGGCTCATTCTGCTGGTGCAGGTGTTCCAGTCCGTGGGCACCTGGCTGGGGAATAAATGCGACAAGCGGCTGAGAAACAGAAGCTAAAATCTAAACATGTTATTCTTGATGCAAGAGCATCTTAAATAAAGGAGTGTCAATTATGAAAAAAGCATTTGCGATTGTCCTTTGCCTGGCTCTGGTTCTGAGCCTGGCGGCCTGCGCCAAGAAGGACGACAAGACCATCACCGTGGCCGCCTCCCCCACGCCCCACGCCGAAATCCTGAAGGTCGCCGCCCAGGTGCTGGAAAAGGAAGGCTGGAAGCTGGAAATCACCGAGTACAATGACTATGTGGTTCCCAACAATGTGGTGGAGAACGGAGAGATCGACGCCAACTATTTCCAGCATCAGCCGTATCTCGACACCTTCAACGCCGAGAACAAGACCCATCTGGTGAGCGTTGCCATGGTTCACTATGAGCCCTTCGGCGTGTATGCCGGCACCAAGAACGCCATTGCCGATCTGGCCGACGGCGACAAGATCGCCATCCCCAACGACGGCTCCAACCGTGCCCGGGCGCTGCTGCTGCTGGAGGCCCAGGGCGTCATCAAGCTGGCCGACGGCGTTGGCATGGAAGCCACCGTGCTGGACATCACCGAGAAGAGCGTGGATGTGGAGATTGTGGAGATGGAAGCCGCTCAGATTGCCGGTGTCCGTGACTCCGTGGCGCTGGCCGTCATCAACGGTAACTACGCCCTGCTGGCCGGACTGAACGCCGGCACCGATGCCATTGCCACCGAGGACGCCGCCTCTGTCTCCGCCCAGACCTACGCCAACGTGCTGGTAGTGAAGGAGGGCAATGAAAAGAGCGCCAAGACCGAGGCTCTGAAAAAGGCTGTGCTGAGCGATGAAGTTCGCAGCTACATCAACGAGACCTACAGCGGCGCTGTGGTTCCCATTTTCTAAATCTGAATTCGCAAAAACCGGCTGTGCCCAATGGGTGCAGCCGGTTTTTCGTA
>CAZYWM010000194.1:0-3203 GCA_964651615.1 uncultured Oscillospiraceae bacterium
ATGATGTTCATGGCCGCCATGCCCATGGCGATGACCACCAGCCATTTGTCGTCCATGATGCCCAGGGAGTTGAAAATGTCCTTGGTATCCAGGTAGTTCAGGTACTGGGGCACCAGGCCAGCGGAGAACCACATGGTGAAGACCAGGAAGAAGTTGAAGCCCCGGCGGAACAGCAGCCGCTTTTTGGACAGGGCATAGCCGCCCAGGATCGCCACGAACAGCGACCAGATGGTGCCGTAGAGGGTCAGAAACAGGGTGTTGGAATAGGCGTTCCAGAACATGTTGTTGTTGAACATCCGCTTGAAAGCATCGAACTGGATGTCCTTGGGGAAGAGCACCACCTGGCTGTACTCCACGGCGTCCCGGCCGCTGATGGCGGCGGAGATGGCGTAGACGAAGGGATACAGGCAGCACAGGGCAAAAATCGTCAGCAGGGTGTAGCTGATGATCTTGAAGATCAGTTCGGAAATTTCCAGCTTACGTTTCATGGCAGCCTCCTTAGTACAGCGACACATCGGATGCCTTCCGGGCAATGGTGTTGGCGCCGATCACCAGAAGCATTCCGATTACGTTGTTCATCATTTCCGCGGCGGAGGCGATGCCCTTGGCCGCGCCGGCCATGCCGTAGCGCTGGGCGAAGGTGGAGACCACATCGGCGGTGACATAGGTATTGGTGTTGTACAGCAGCAGCACCTTCTCATAGCCGATGTTCAGCAGGGAGCCGATGCGGGTGATGAGCATGATGACGATGGTGGACAGGATGCTGGGCAGCACCACATATTTCATCTGGGCCATCTTTCCCGCGCCGTCGATCTGGGCGGCCTCATAGCTGGTGGGCGAGATGGCGATGATGGCGGCGAAGAACACGATGGAGTCGTAGCCCGCCGCCTCCCAGATGCCGGAAATCTGATAGATGGAGCGGAAGAACCCCGGCTGATTCAGCAGTCCTCCCTGGGCCACCTCCTGGGAGATGAGCCCCAGATTGCACAGCAGCTGGGACACGATGCCCATGTTGGAGGTCAGCGACCCCTGCTTGACCAGCATGGTGACAAGAGAGGTCATCACCACAGTGGACATGAATTTGGGCAGGTAGGTCATCACCTGGTAGACGGAGCGGGCGATGTTGGACTTGATCTCGTTGAAGAACAGCGCCAGGATGATGGGCATGGGGAAGCCGAAGCACAGCCCATAGAAGCTCAGCAGGAAGGTGTTGCGCAGCGCCCGCCAGAACTCCGTGGTCTTGGAGCCGTCGCCCACCAGCAGCACCTTGAAATTGGAGAAGCCGGCGAAGAGCTGCTCCGCCACAGGCTTGACCTCGTCGGAGACCTTGAAGCAGCCCAGCAGCTCATACATGGGGAAGTACCGCCAGAACAGGAACACCAGCAGCATGGGGATCAGCATCAGATACAGCCGCCAGTCCTTGGCCACCGCCCGGCAGACATGGAGCCAGTAGTGCTTCTCCACATCGTCCCGCACGGCCTGCTCGGGATTCTCCCGATAAATTCCATTGACTTCATCATATACGAGGAAGTCCCCAGCCTTTGCTTTCATCAAAATCCTCCCTTTTCCTTCTCTTCCCGCTCCCGCAGGCGGCGAAGGTACGTTTTCTGATCTTCAAAAATGCCGTCCAGCCGCCGGGCCAGCGAAACCACCACCACAGCGAACAGGCCGCTCAGGGTGTCGGTGGTGAAAAAGCCCACGCAGGCGGCCGCCTCCGTCCCCAGGATCAGCGCCACGGCGGCCCGGCCCAGCTGCATGGCCAGGGTCACGGCCAGGGCAAACAGGGCGGTATAGAGCTTGTCGGCGCGGATTTTCTCCTTCCCGGCGCCCCGGAGCAGGGGCAGCGTCAGAAGGCAGCCCAGGTTGCCGGCCGTATAAATTGCCAGCTGGGCCTTCCCGCCCCCGGAGGCCAGCCAGAACACCACAGCGCCCAGCAGGGCGTGGATGGCGGCCCAGGCTCCCCAGCGCATCAGCACAATGGCGCACACCGCCGCGGTGAGGGAGACGGTATAGAGCTGGCCGGGAAACCAGACGTTTGCCGCCCGGGTCACAGTGTATTCGCATACCCCCAGAATCAGGGCGAACAGTGTCAGATCCACACCCCGGTACTGGGCCAGGGTTCGTTGGCGTTCCATAGGTTTCCCCTCTCTTTTTGTCTAGTATTATTCTAGGAGGGTGGTGCCGTAAAGTACATATCAAAAACGCTTTGCTTTATGCACAAAAAAGTCATTTGTGCAAGAAGGGATTTATTTATTTTGATAATATGGTATAATGTTTCCTGAGCAATCCGCACAAGTTTTTCATGCCAAGAGGTAGATTCTTATGAAATGTGAAGTGTTTCTTACCCCTCAGGACGATTTGCAGGCAGCCCTGGATTCCGCTCCAAAAGACGCTTTTGTCCATCTGGCAGCCGGAATTTACCATCAGAAGCTGGTCGTCCGCACCCCCGGGCTCACAATCATTGGGCAAGGTGCCGAAAACACCCAGATAGAATTTGACGATTATGCACAAAAGCTGGACGATCAGGGCCGGGAGCTGGTGACGTTCCGCACCTACACCGTGGCGGTTTGCGCCGACGGCGTGACCATGGAGGATCTGTCCATTGTCAACAGCGCCGGCTGTCCGGAGCGCAAGGGCCAGGAGGTGGCCCTGACGGTTTACGGCGACAAATTCACCATGGCGCGCTGCCGCCTCAGCTCCACCCAGGACACCCTGTTCCTGGGCCCCCTGCCCCCGGACCTCATCCAGCGCTACGACGGATTTCTTTCCGACGAGCTGCGGCAGGACCGGCTTCTGGAGCAGCGCTTCCAGGACTGCCTGATCGAGGGCACGGTGGATTTCATCTTCGGCTGCGGCAGCGCCCTGTTTGACCGCTGTGAAATCCGCTCCCTGCGGGACGCCCGGGACATCGGCTACATCGCCGCCCCGGCCCACAGCCTCAGCCAGCGGGACGGCTTCCTGTTTCGCGACTGCCGCCTGACCTGCGAAGCTTCCGTCACCCCCGGCAGCGTCTACCTGGCCCGGCCCTGGCGGGATTACGGCCTGGCCCGCTTTGAAAACTGCGCCCTGGACAAACACATTGCCCCGGCAGGCTTCCACAAATGGAACGACACCCACCGGGACAAAACCGCCCGCTTCTATGAATCCCCCGCCCCAGCAGGCCGGGTGGATTGGATCAACCGGGACAATTAGGAGTTAGGAAT
>CAZYWM010000195.1:0-3198 GCA_964651615.1 uncultured Oscillospiraceae bacterium
TCAGCCCAGCAACCGTCACCGTTCCAAGGTTCACGGTTTCCGCCAGAGAATGGCTACTTCCAACGGCCGCAAGGTTCTCGCCCGCCGCCGTGCCAAGGGCCGCAAGGTTCTGTCCGCTTGATGAGCATATTGCACCCCGGCGTGGGAATGTTGCTCTGAGCGAAATGGGAGCAAAAGCGGGGTGAATGGTTTCGCCCCGCTCCCTTTTTATGTTCCGGCTTTCCGGAATTCAGAGATGGAGATGCAGCTATGAGGTTTTCCACCAGTTTGAAGCTCAATCATGTTTTCCGCCGACTGTACCACAGCTCCGGCTTCGCGGACTCTTACCTGGTGCTCTATGCCCGGCGCAACCGGACAGGAGTGAACCGGGTGGGGATCACCGTGAGCAAGAAGCTGGGCCATGCGGTGGTCCGCAACCGGACCCGCCGCCGCCTGCGGGAAATCTACCGGCTAAACGAGCAGCGGTTCCAGCCCGGCTGGGACATTGTGGTGGTGGCCCGCACCCGGGCGGTGGAGGCACCCTTTTCCAAGCTCACCGCCAGTTACCTGTCCCTGGCCGCCAGGGCCGGGATTCTCCGGGAGGAATGAGCATGAAAAGGATTCTGCTGGCCCTCATCCGCTTTTACCAGAAATACATCTCACCGGCGTTCCCCCCACGCTGCCGCTTCCGTCCCACCTGCTCCGCCTATGCCTACGAGGCCATCCGCCGCTATGGGGCCCTCCGGGGAGGGTGGCTGGCATTGAAGCGCCTTGCCAAATGCCACCCGTTCTACCACGGAGACATCTATGACCCCGTGCCCTGACTTTCAAAATTAGAAGGAGGAAGTCCATGTTTCTCTCGTTCTCCATTGCCGACATCATTCAGGTGCCCTTCGGCTATCTGCTGGACTGGCTGTACCAGTTCTCCCATAGCTACGGCCTTTCCCTGATTATCTTCTCTGTCGTGGTTCAGCTGGTCATGCTGCCCATGACCGCAAAATCCAAAAAAAGCATGATGAAAATGTCCCGGCTCCAGCCCCAGCTGCAGGACATTCAGCGCCGGTACGCCGACGACCCCCAGCGCCAGAATCAGGCATTGCAGGCCCTCTATAAGGAAGAGGGCGTCTCCATGGGCGGCGGCTGCCTGTGGAGTCTGCTTCCCATGCTGATTATCCTTCCCCTGTACACCGTGGTGCGCCAGCCCATTGTGTACATGCTCCACGAGAGCCTGGAGGTGGCCGAGCAGATTATCGCCGTGCTCCAGAACGCCGTTCCCGAGGCCTTCGGCGCCAACTCCTACTATCATCAGATCACCGCCGCCCAGCTCCTGTCCCAGCCTGAGTATTCCGATCTGGTCAAGGCCGCCATCCCCACCCTCAGTGAGGCCACCCTGGCCGGTGTGAATTTCACCTTCCTGGGCATCAACCTGGGCGCCATCCCGCCCTTTAACATCTTCGCCGCCACCTTCTGGTGCTGGCCCAACATCGGCCTGTTCCTGATGGCCCTGCTGTCCGCCGGCAACCAGGTAGTCACCATGTGGATTTCCCAGAAGATGAACGACTCCCTGGTCACAAACAAAGACGGCATTCAGGATCAGGAGACCGCCAAAAATTCCCAGACCGCCCAGACCAACAAGATCATGATGTACACCATGCCCCTGATGATGCTGTGGATCGGCTTCACCGTGCCCGCGTCACTGTCGCTGTACTGGTTTGTGGGCGGCGTGACGAGAACCGTGGAGGACGTGATTCTCAACAAGCGCTACCGCACCATCTACGATGCCGAGGACGCCCAGCGGCTGAAGCTGCGGCTGGAGCAGGACCGGATCGAGGCCGAGAAGGAGCGGATCCGGGCAGAGCGCCGGGCCGCCAACCCCGAGGGCATCACCGAAAACACCAGCAAGAAGAAGCTGCAAAAGAAGCAGCGTGAGCAGGAGGAGGCCCAGCGGGCCGCCGCCACCCGGGAGTACGCTGCCCGGAAGGGGCTGGTGACGGAGGAGGATGAGGCGGAGTCCGATTGCATGTCCGGCATCCCCGAGCGTCCCTACTGCAAGGGCCGGAATTTCGACCCCAATCGATATGCGCCCAAACAAACGGAGGAATAAACCATGGAAATGAAACACATTGTCACCGGCAAGACCATTGATGAGGCAAAGGCCAATGCCGCCCAGCAGCTGGGTCTGGATGCCGACAGCTTTTCCTATCAGGTGATTCAGCTGCCCAAGTCCGGCTTCCTGGGCTTTGGCGCCCAGCCCGCCAAAATCGAGGTGTGCTATGAGGTTCCCGACCCCAAGCCCGAGGGGCCCAAGGTGGCGCTGTCCGCCGCCTCCCGCTCCAAGCCCAAGGCCCCCAGAAAGCCCGAGGTCCAGGAGGCCCCCAAGGCGGAACCGGCAGAGGCCGCCGAGCCCGTAAAGCCTGCCGAGACAGAGGAAGCTCCCAAGCCGGAACGCAGAGACCGCCGGGAGAGAAAGCCCCAGCGGGAACCCAGAGAACCCCGGGAACCCAGAGAGCCCCGGGAACCCAGAGAGCCCCGGGAACCCAGAGAGCCTCGGGAACCCCGGGAGCCGAAGGAGCCCAAGGTCTATGCCCCGGCAGAGCCCGGCAGTGTGGAGGAGAAGATTGAGCAGTTCCTGGCAGGTCTTTTGGAGCACATGGGCTCCAAGGCGGTGCCCCACTGCTGGAAGGAGGACGGCAATACATACCAGGTTGACCTGGTGGGCGAGGATTTGGGCTACCTGATCGGCCGCCGGGGCGACACCCTGGACGCCATCCAGCATCTGGCCAACTACTCCATCAACCGCGGCCTGGAGGGCCACGTCCGCATCAATGTGGATGCCGAGTCCTACCGGGAGAAGCGGGAGGAGAGCCTGCGCCGCTACGCCGTGAAGAAGGCCCAGCAGGTGCTGAAAATGCGCCGCCGCACCACCCTGGAGCCCATGAACGCCTATGAGCGCCATGTGATTCACGCCGCCCTCCAGGACATGGAGAACATCACCACCCACTCCACCGGCGTGGAGCCCAACCGCTGCGTGGTCATCGAATACGTCCGATAAATTTCCCAAGAGCCGCCGCCAGGCGGCTCTTTTCATGATGCACGGAATTTTTTCAATTTTAGTTCCGAACCCAGTAGGGGAGGCTATTAGCCTCCCGCCAAGTAACGGTATCTGAGTGTTCTGTTGAATGGAACCATGTAATGGCTTCTGAGCTCATGCCCCCCTTG
>CAZYWM010000196.1:0-3182 GCA_964651615.1 uncultured Oscillospiraceae bacterium
TTTACCGCAAAAGCGTTACCGGGCGGGTCAGGGAAAAAGCGATGACAGACCAGCCTCATGCGAAATTGGCCGCGGGCCCTGCCCGCCAAATTACAATTTGCCAATCAGACAGACCAAACCCAGAGAGAGGAGAGAAATTTATGAAACGGGAAGACTACATCAGCTGGGATGAATATTTCATGGGCATCGCCATGCTGGCGGCCAGGCGGAGCAAGGACCCCAACACCCAGGTGGGGGCCTGCATTGTCTCACCGGATAACATCATCATCTCCACCGGCTACAACGGGATGCCCAAGGGGTGCAGCGACGATGAATACCCCTGGGAGCGGGAGGGGGAGCAGACCAAGTATCCCTACGTGGTCCATGCGGAGCTGAACGCCATCCTCAATGCCAACGGCCGGGACCTGCGGGGCAGCCGGCTGTATGTGGCCCTGTTCCCCTGCAACGAGTGCGCCAAGGCCATCATCCAGAGCGGGGTGCGGGAGGTCATCTACCTGTCGGATAAATATTGCGACACCATGCTGAACCTGGCCTCCAAGCGGATGCTCCAATCCGCCGGGGTGAAATTCACTAGGCTGACCCCCAACCGGAAGAGCATTGTGCTGGATTTCGTGCCGGAGGAAGAGAAAGCGACTTAGGCGGGGCGGTATTGCCTAAAATTTTCCCCAAACTTTTCCTGTTCTTCTTGTATTCTGAGGGATTGACGAAATTAGGAAAAATGAATATACTTTTTGTATATTTATGGGGAATGGTCTTTCCCGATTACTTGCGATGCAATGGAGGAATAGTATGCGGTTTCTTTATGGTAAACAGGAGATGCGCACACTGGCCCGGAGCCAGGAAAGCTGCTTTCTGCTGACCAATGGCCTGGGCGGCTATGCGTCCCTCACCTCTGCCTATTCGGCCAACCGCTGCGATCAGGGCCTGCTGATCTCGGCGGTGAAGGCGCCCAACGAGCGTGTGACGCTGGTGCACCGGATGAGTGAGCGGCTGAAGACGGAGGGAGGGGAGTGCTTCCTCTCCACCCAGGAGTTCGCCGATGGCACAGCCCCGGAGGAGGGGTATCGCCATCTGAGCTTTTTCCTCTATGACAACACGCCCCACTGGCGCTATCACGTCAGCGGCGTCCGGGTCACACGGACCATGGCCATGACCTATGGCCAGAACACCACCGCCGTGATGTATAAGGTGGAGAACCAGTCCAACGCCCCCTGCACCCTCACCGTGGAGCCCTTTGTGAAGTTCGGCCCCAAGGAGCAGGCCATCCAGGCAGAGCCGGCCATCAGCTACAGCGCCGGGAAGATTAGCTGCGGCCCCCACACCCTGCACATCACCACCAACGGCACCCTCCGGGAGACACCCAAGCGCACCCAGCGGCTGGCTTATCCCGAGGATTCCAAGGACGGCCGCCCCGGCCAGGGGATGGCGTCCTCCATCTGCGTGGCGGAAGTCACCGTACCGGCCGGGGAGAGCCGGGAATTCCATGTGATTTTCTCCGCCCGGCGGCAGTTCCTCACAGCGGAGGAGATTATGACCACCCAGCTGCGCCATCAGGGAGAGCTGGAGAGCCGGGCGGGCTTCCGGGACCCGGTGGCCCGTCAGCTGGCGGTGAGCGCCGATGCCTTCGTCGTCCGGCGGGCCTCCACCAACGGCATGACCATTCTGGCAGGCTACCCTCTGTTCAGCGACTGGGGCCGGGATACCATGATCGCCATCACCGGCTGCGCCCTGGCCACCGGCCGGTTTGTGGACGCCGCCAGCATTCTGCGAACCTTCCTGGCCTATGAAAAGGACGGCCTGGTGCCCAACCTCTTCCCCGAGGGGGGACACGAGCCTGTGTACAACACCGTGGACGCCGCCCTGCTGCTCATCGATTCCGTGTGGCAGTTTGTCCGCCGCAGCGGCAACTGGGACTTCGTCCGGGAGGCCTATCCCACCTTGGAGCGGATCATTGCCGCCTACCGCAGGGGCACCCACCACGCCATCTACATGGACACCGACGGCCTGATCCACGCCGGAGAGGGCTTTGACCAGGTGACTTGGATGGACGTGTGCGTCCAGGGCATCCTGCCCACCCCCCGCCACGGCAAGCCGGTGGAGGTCAACGCCTACTGGTATAACGCCCTGAAAATTATGGAAGAATTCGCCCAGAAGCTGGGGCTGGATGCCAAGGATTACGGCGAGCTGGCGGAGCAGGTGAGAAAGTCCTTTGTGGAGAAATTCTATATGGAGGACAAGGGCTATCTGCGGGATGTGCTCTCCGGCACAGCGGCGGATGAGCAGCTCCGGTGCAACCAGATTTGGGCCCTGAGCCTGCCCTATACCATGCTCACCCATGAGCAGGAGTGCAATGTGCTGCACACCGTGGAGCAGAACCTGTTCACGCCCTGCGGCCTGCGAACTCTGGCCCCCTCTGACCGGGAGTTCCGGGCCGCCTACGGGGGCGACCAGGTTACCCGGGACATGGCCTACCACCAGGGCAGCGTGTGGGTCTTCCCCATGGGAGCCTTTTACCTGGCCTATCTGAAGGTTCGGGGCAATTCCCCCGAGGCCAAGGCCGACGTCCGGGCCCAGCTGGCGGCATTGGAGCCCATGCTGCGGGAGGGCTGTGTGGGCCAGCTCCCGGAACTCTACGACGGCCTGTGCCCCAGCGTGGGCAAGGGCTGCTTCGCCCAGGCCTGGAGCGTGGGCGAGATGCTCCGGGTCTACGAGGCCATTGACAAAAACGGCTGAGAAGACAGGTGCATCCCCTGGGGGAGGCTCTCTTTTATAAGCGATGCCATGAAAATTCTGTGATTGAGGAGAGACTGCTATGATGTACCCGTTTTTAACCTTAGACGATTCCTCTGAAATTGTCCATTCCGAAATGCGCCCGGACAATACGGTGAAGGTTTATGTAGAAAAGCCGGACGAAAAGGACTGCTTCCACTGCGCTTCCTGTATTCTCCCCGGCTACCTGCGGCAGGATGTTTTCGGCTTCACGGAGGCGGAGCTAAACCGATATGAAGAAGTCATTCGCTCCACTGCCCATCTGATTCTCCGCTTTTCCCAGGAGGGAGGGTTCGACAGTGCCGCAGGTTTTTAAGCTTTGCCCGGCAGACTGCAATTTCATAGTACCTTGTAAAAGCCTAAAGCCTTGTATTTTGCCCTCGCTGTAAGAGGCGGCAAGTCCCACCTGCTGT
>CAZYWM010000197.1:0-3182 GCA_964651615.1 uncultured Oscillospiraceae bacterium
TACGCAAATCATCCTCGGAAATCTTTGTGAACTTTTAATCAAAGTCTAGTATGAGCCGAATTTGCAGAAATTGAGGACGAGGTTCCGCCTGCGTGATGAGAGCTAAAAATGTAAACAATCCCTAAAATGATTTCTCACAGCTTGCTTTTAGCAATCAATCTGTGTATAATAGGATCAGAGGCTAAAAGTGAGGTGATGATCATGGCGCGAACCGCATCCAGAACCGCAAATGTCTACACAAGAGTTGACCCTGAAACGAAAGAGCAGGCAGAAGCCATCCTGACCCAGCTTGGCATTCCCATGTCCAATGCGATTGGGATGTTCCTGAAGCAGGTTGTTCTCCAGCATGGCATCCCGTTTGAGATGAAAATCCCCGTTGCAAAGCCGGCGGCCATTGGCGGTATGACCAAGGAACAAATCGACATGGAGCTTCAGAAGGGAATGGACGATATTGCTGCCGGCCGGGTTGCCTCTGCTGATGAGGTTGAGGCCGAAATGAGGAGACTCTACGGCATATGAAAATGCGTATTGTCTATGCCCTTCGGGCACAGCAGGACTTAAAAGAAATCTATGAGTATATTGCCTGCTCGCTTCATGCTTCGGACACGGCGCGGAGCGTCTATCAAAGGATTATACAGGGTGCCCATTCTCTGGAAACCATGCCGGAGAGAAATCCCCTGTATAAGGAGGAACCGTGGCACAGTCAGGGCATCCGCTTTCTGTCGGTAAAGAGTTACCTGCTGTTTTATACGGTGAACAAGGAAAAGAACGCGGTTTTTATCGCACGCATCCTTTATGGCGGAAGGGACATCAGCCGTCAATTGGAAGAATCCGCTGAATTGGATGATGCCTAAAGCTGAAAAATGCCAGAAAGTGGGATTTCCCGCCTTCTGGCATTTTTTACGGAGTAATGAAATTTCTGTTTCGCAATGCACCCTCCGGGGTCAGACCTTTGCGGCCTTGCGCTCCTTGTTCAGCCGGTCGGCCTTGGAGAAGAGGATAAAGCCGATGGCGAAGAGAATCACCAGGCACCCGACGCCGATGTTCTGGCCCTTGAACTCCACGCCGAAGAGGGTGACGGTATGGCTGCCCATGGCATGGGTGATGGCGGCCACCAGCGCCGGGCCCATGGCGTCGGCGCCCTTGCCGAAAATGTCCATCAGGCCAAAGTATTCGCCGCTGCGCTCCGGCGGGATGATCTTGCCCAGGTAGGAGCGGCTGAGGGCCTGGATGCCGCCCTGGAACATGCCCACCAGCACTGCCAGCACCCAGAACTGCCAGAGGCTCTGGAGGAAGACGCCGAACAGGGTGATGCCGGAATAGCAGACGATGCAGACCTTGATCAGCAGCCCCGTGTCGTAGCGGGCGGAGAGCTTCCCGAAGAGAATGGAGCAGGGGAAGGCCACAATCTGTGTCACCAGCAGGGCCAGCAGCAGCCCCGTGCTGTCCAGGCCCAGGGAAGAGCCGTAGGTGGTGGCCATGCCGATGATGGTGTACACCCCGTCGATAAAGAAGAAGAAAGCCACTAAGTACAGGAAGATGTGCTTTTCCTTCCGAACCTCCCGGAAGGTCCGCCCCAGCCGCCGGAAGGTGGCGGTGAGGGCGCTGCCCGTGTGCTCGGTGTAGGCCTTCTGCCGGTAGCTTTTCAGCAGGGGCAGGGTGCACACCACCCACCAGGCGGCGGTGATGCAGAAGGCGATGACCATGGCGGAGCCGGTGGTGAGGCCGAACCCCTGGGCGTTCAGCACCACAATCAGGCACACCACGAAGGGAATCACAGAGCCGATGTAGCCCAGGGCATAGCCCATGGAGGAAACGTTGTCCATTCTGCTCTCGGTGGTGATCTCCGGCAGCATGGCGTCGTAAAACACCAGGCTGGCGTTGAAGCCGATCTTGGCCACCAGGAAGATTACCAGGAAGGACAGCCAGGACCAGGCCCCGCCCAAGGCGGCGCAGCCCAGGGCGCCCAGCAGCATACAGCCGGTAAACAGCGGCTTTTTGAAGCCCCGGTGGTCTGCCAGGGTGCCGCAGATGGGGCCCAGGAGCGCAACCACAATGGTGGCGATGGAAAGACCGTAGCCCCAGTAGGCAAAGCGCTGCTCCTCCGCCAGTCCGGCGGCGGCAGTCAGGGAGCCAAAATAGATGGGCACGATGGCAGTGACCAGAAGGATGAAGGCGGAGTTGCCCACGTCGTAGAGCACCCAGCTCCACTCCTGGCTGGTCAGATTCAGCGTTTTGAGTAGTTTCTTCATTTTCTCTCTCCTGCTTTTCTTTATCCGAAGTCTGCTTCAAATTCCGGACCCAGAGGGGTCCCGTGGTCCAAGAGGTCCTCCAATTGGGAAGCCAGGGTGGGGAAACGCTCCATGGCGCTGTCATACAGCTGCTCCAGGGATGGAATCAGGGAGGCGCAGCGGTGGTTGGGCCGGGTGGTCATCACCAGCTGGGCGCCGTATTTCCCCCCCAGACGGAACAGGGCTCTCAGCAGCTTCCGGTTTTTCATGGCCATGGCCCGGCAGACCAGGGACATGGACCCCACCCCCACCCGGACGGTATAGGCCGAGGCGGGCGGGAAAAAGCCGGAGACGGTAAGGCACTCGCCCCAGGTCAGACGGATGCTCCGCCCCAGATTCTGCTGGTGGGCGGGAACCTTTCCGTCCTTTGTCAGAAGATACCGGTCGAACTCCATTTCCAGCTCCGTATGCCCGGGGCAGTCCTGGGCGGTGGCCTGGTTGATCATGGGGTGGCACACGGAGTCCAGGGCGTAGTGGCACAGCACACCGTAGAGATAGGCCCGGCCTCCCTCCGACGGATTCTGCCGCAGATGCTCCGCCGCGGCCTCAAAAAATTCCTTGCCGGACTGATGATGATACTTGTTGCCAAGGGCGCCCAGCTCTGTTTTGAACATGGGCAGATAGAAAAAGAAGAAATCCGGGCCAAAGCAGCCTACGTGGAAGAGCTGGGGAAATCGCTGCACCGACAGCTGCTGGGGAAGACTCCGGGATGCTTGCTGCCCAAATCGGGTATGGGCATAGAATGAGGGCAAAAAAACCACCTCCAAAGATAACTCCCTCCATTCTACAACAGAAATTGAAATTTGAACAGAGGAAATTAAAAGTTTTTTCCGCAGATCAGCCCCCCGTTCCCATCGTCAACCAGTTCAACATCCTCCGGGTAGGGATTCT
>CAZYWM010000198.1:0-3167 GCA_964651615.1 uncultured Oscillospiraceae bacterium
GCAAGTGATCTGATATAATCTAACTGTTGTCTTGAATATGGCCCGGTGGTGCAGTCGGTTAGCACGCCAGCCTGTCACGCTGGAGGTCGACGGTTCGAGTCCGTTCCGGGTCGCCAGAAACGCCCCTTCGGGGCTCAGATAAGAGATAATAGATAATAAGGAATAGATAATGGATTTTCCCGCCGTGTTGGCGTGGTTCTGTACTGTTCTTTGTTATCTCTTATCTCTTATCTGTTATTATGGAAACTCTCAATAAATCGTCTGCGGATAGGGTTTTTGCCCCAAACGTGCAGTTTAAGTCAAAATCTCTCAGCCTCAGCTTTTGCCGATTTATTCAATAGAAAATCTCCCACAGCGCATCTGGTTTGTGGGGGATTTTGTGTACTCCCATAAATTGTGAGTTTTTGGTCTGTAAGGTCGCATAAGATACATTTTTGTTGACACAGAAAATTAAAAGATATATACTTTAAAAAGTTACTATTCCCGAACAGACTTCGGAATTTCAGGGGAGATTGCGCATGACGGCGTTTTTGACGGATACCACTCCTGAAAGCGGCCCGGCATGGTGTTAGGGCATTTTTTCAAAGGCTGGACAAATCGGAGGAAACAGGCGCAATGCTATTTAATTCATTTCAGTTTATGATCTTTATGCCGATCGTCTTTGCGATTTATTGGGCGATTGCTGACAGGTATCGATGGGTTCTGCTTTTGGCGGCAAGCTACTTTTTTTACATGAGCTGGAACCCGAAGTATGTTGTCCTGATTTTTACGACTTCGTTTGTTTCATATGTGGCGGGACGGCTGCTGGAAAAATTTGATAACATCCGAATAAAGAAACTGATTTTAGCGATTACACTATTGGTATGTCTGGGAATCCTGTTTTTCTTTAAGTACTTTAACTTTATCAGTGAGAGCTTGCGTGATTTTCTGAGCCTGTTTGCCATTAAGCTGAATCCGGTGACACTGAATATCCTGCTGCCGGTGGGCATTTCCTTCTATACCTTCCAGACCTTGAGCTATGTTATTGATGTTTACAAGGGGAAGGTGAAGGCCGAGCGCCACTTTGGAATTTACGCCACATTTGTATCTTTTTTTCCCCAGTTGGTGGCGGGCCCCATTGAGCGTACCGGGGATTTGCTGCCTCAGATCAAAAGCAAGAAGACATTTGACTATGATAATGCCGCCTATGGACTAAAAATCATGGCCTGGGGTTTTTTCAAAAAACTGGCCATTGCGGATACGCTGTCTCAATATGTCAGCGGCGTTTATGACGCGCCCCAAAGCTATACGGGATTCGCGTTGGTTCTTGCGACGGTTTTCTTTGCAATACAGATTTACTCAGATTTTTCCGGATATTCTGATATTGCAATCGGAGTATCCAAGCTGTTGGGAATCAATCTGACAACGAACTTTAAAAGTCCCTATTTTTCACAAAGCCTGAAGGAATTCTGGAGCAGATGGCATATTTCCCTGTCCAGCTGGTTCAGAGATTATGTCTATATTCCCCTGGGTGGTAATCGGGTCGGAAAGCTGAGACAGGCCTGTAATCTGATGATTACATTCCTGGCCAGCGGATTATGGCATGGGGCTGCCTGGACATTTGTAATCTGGGGCGGAATCCATGGGCTTGCTCAAATCATTGAAAAGCCCTTTATCCGGCGAAAGAGTCAAAAGAGCCGGGGAATTATAGGGTGGCTGAGGATTTTGGCTGTATTTGCGTTTACATCCTTTGGCTGGATTTTCTTCGTGTCAAAATCCCTGGGGGATGCTGTTTATGTAATCAGCAATCTGTTCACGGGAATCACTTCCCCCATAGAATACCTGATGAATGGGCTTTTGGATATATCGATTACGGCAGCAGAAGTTGCGTGCCTGGCTGTGTCTGTGGGAGTGCTGTTTGCCTATGATTATTTGTCCCTGAAAAGGGACGTAATCGCGGGTTTATCCTCCCATAATCAAATTGTCAGATGGGTGATTTACAGTTTGTTCCTTGTCTGGCTGATCATGAACGTCCCGGTAAATCATGCTTCAGAGTTTATCTATTTCCAATTTTAATGGGGGCGTGTCACGATATGCGAAAACTCATGATAAGAGTGTTTTCCCTTCTGATAATTGTTTTCCTCTGCTTCGTGTTGCTGGGACTGTTTGACGGCTTTGTGATTGGAAGTCAGTATGAAAATGGTTATCAGGCATCCATTATTGACAAGGTGGAACGGTTGAACAGCATCGATGAACCAAAGATCATTTTGGTTGGAAATTCAAATTTGGCGTTTGGAATTTTCTCTCCCCAAATAGAGGAGGCTCTTGGTATGTCTGTCGTAAATCTGGGGCTGCACGGCGGTCTTGGGAATGCGTATCATGAGCAGATTGCAAAGCAAAATATCCATGCGGGGGATATTGTGGTCGTCTGCCACTCGACTTTCTCGGACGACGATAAGCTGGGAACCCCGGAACTTGCCTGGATTACCTACGATTACCACCGGGAGCTGTGGCCCATTTTCAGGCAGAAAGATTATAAATCGCTGCTGCTGTCCTATCCATCGTATTTAAAAAATTCTTATTTTCTTTGGTTTACCCACAGGGGGAATAGAGATACAGGGGGATGCTATTCCAGAAGCGCGTTTAATCAATGGGGCGATGTTATTAACAAGCCTGCTGACGGACAGCATCAGGATGAATTTTTCCTTGAAAACAAAGTGCCGTTGCCTGAAATCAATGAGACCTGTATCAACCGACTCAATAAGCTCAATTCCTACTGTGAAGAGCGAGGCGCTTCTATGGTCGTGGCCGGATACCCCATTGCCTATGGAAAATATGCGGAATTTACGGAAAAGGACTTTGAAGAATTTCAGGCGGATTTGGAATCCAGACTGGATTGTGACGTTATATCCGATTATACTGATTATTTTTATCCATACCGATACTTTTATGATACCGTATTCCACCTCAATGAGGAGGGAACAGAGGAAAGAACATTGCAGTTGATTCAAGACCTGAAAAACTGGCTCGCCCGCCGGTAGTATTCCGTATTCAAAAAACAATTCTCCGCCAGCGCCGGCCATCAAAGCTCCGGTGCTGGCGGAATTCTCTTTTGCTGTGAGGGAATTGGCCCAAATTGTAAAAATTTTTTGAAGTGGTTGAAAAAAGAAACGTCGTGTGCTACACTT
>CAZYWM010000199.1:0-3150 GCA_964651615.1 uncultured Oscillospiraceae bacterium
CACGACGGCCCTCCCTTCTCCAACGGCTATATCCACATGGGCCACGCCCTGAATAAGACATTGAAGGACTTCATTGTCCGTTCCCATGCCATGATGGGCCGCTACACTCCCTATGTCCCCGGCTGGGATAACCACGGCCTGCCCATCGAGCGGGCCATCGAAACCTCCAAAAAGAAGCTGAATAAGGACCTGTCCATCACTGAATTCCGGGATGCCTGCCGGGACTTTGCCCAGGACTTCATCGACAAACAGCGCCAGGGCTTCCAGCGCCTGGGCGTGGTGGGAGACTGGGAGCACCCCTACCGCACCATGGACCGGCATTTCGAGGCCCAGGAGGTCAAGGTGTTTGGCCGGATGTTCGACAAGGGCTATATCTACAAGGGCCTCAAGCCCGTGTCCTGGTGCCCCAACTGCGTCACCGCCGTGGCCGAGGCGGACATTGAGTATCAGGATGACCCCTGCACCACCGTCTACGTCAAGTTCCCCATGAAGGATGATCTGGGCAAGCTGAGCGAGTTCGACCTGAGCAACACCTTCTTCGTCATCTGGACCACCACCATCTGGACCCTCCCCGGCAACATGGCCATCTGCCTGCACCCCAGGGAGTCCTACGCCCTCGTCAAGGCCGACAACGGCGAGACCTACATCATGGCCCAGGCCCTGATGGACAAGGTCATGGCCATCGGCGGCATCCAGAACTATGAGGTGCTGGCCGCCTTCCCCGGCTCCTTCTTCGAGAATATGCTGGCCCAGCACCCCTTCCTCCCCAAGACCTCCCGGCTGGTGAACGCGGAGTACGTCACCATGGACTCCGGTACCGGCTGTGTCCACACCGCCCCCGGCTTCGGCGCCGACGACTATGTGACCTGTATGCGCTATGGCATGGACCTGGTGGTGCCTGTGGACGACTACGGCCGCCACACCGCCTATGCCGGGAAATACGAGGGCCTGTCCACCGAGAAGTCCAACCCCGTGATTCTGGAGGACCTGAAGGCCTCCGGTATGCTCTTCGCCTCCCAGGAAATCGTCCACTCCTACCCCCACCACGACCGGTGCAAGAAGCCTGTGATCTTCCGGGCTACCCCCCAGTGGTTCTGCTCTGTGGAGTCGTTCAAGGATCAGGCCATCCAGGCCATCGAGAACGTCCAGTGGTTCCCCGGCTGGGGCGGCGAACGGATGGTGAGCATGATCCGGGAGCGGGCGGACTGGTGCATCTCCCGCCAGCGCCGGTGGGGCCTGCCCATTCCGGTGTTCTACTGCGAGGATTGCCACAAGCCCGTGTCTACCCCGGAATCCATCGAGAAAATCTCCCGTCTCTTCGATGAATACGGCTCCAACATCTGGTTCCAGAAGGATGCCATGGAGCTGATTCCCGATGGCTTCACCTGCCCCCACTGCGGCGGAAAGAAGTTCACCAAGGAGAAGGACACCCTGGACTGCTGGTTCGACTCCGGCTCCACCCACTATGCCTCCCTGATGCACGACACCCCCCAGCTGTGGCCCGCCGACGTGTACCTGGAAGGCGCCGATCAGTACCGGGGCTGGTTCCAGTCCTCCCTGCTGACCAGCGTTGGCGCTCTGGATCAGGGCGCTCCCTTCCGCCAGGTGCTGACCCACGGCTGGACGGTGGACGGCCAGGGCCGGGCCATGCACAAATCCCTGGGCAACGGCGTTGACCCCGCCGACCTGATTAAGGAATATGGTGCGGACATTGTCCGCCTGTGGGCCGCCTCCTCGGACTACCATGCCGATGTCCGCTGCTCCAAGGAGATTTTCAAGCAGATTGCCCAGAGCTATCTGAAATTCCGCAACACCGCCCGCTACTGCCTGGGCAACCTGAACGAGTTCGACCCCGACAGCCTGGTTCCCGCCGATCAGATGGAGGAGCTGGACAAGTGGGCCCTGACCAAGCTGAATGGGCTCATCGCCGCCTGCCGCAAGGCCTACAACGGCTATGAATTCCACATGGTCACTCACGCCATCAATGATTTCTGCGTGGTGGAGCTGAGCAGCTTCTACCTGGACATCATCAAGGACCGGCTGTACTGCGAGGAAAAGAACGGCCTGCGCCGCCGTTCCGCCCAGACTGCCCTGTTCCTGATTCTGGATGCCATGGCCAAGCTCTTCGCCCCCATTCTGGCCTTCACCTGCGACGAAATCTGGCAGGCCATGCCCCACCGGCAGGGGGACGACCCCCGGAATATCCTGCTGAACCAAATGCCTGCCGACTGCGCCGCCTACGTGCTGGACGATGAGGCCATGGCCCGCTGGGATACCGTTATCAAGCTGCGCCAGGATGTGAACGGCGTTCTGGAGAAGGCCCGGGCGGACAAGCGGATCGGCAAGGCCCTGGAAGCCCACGTGACCCTTGAGACTGCCGACGAGGCCCTGAAAAAGGCCTGCGAGGGAGTCAATCTGGCGGAGATTTTCATCGTCTCCAACTGCGCCTGGTCCGCTCCCGAGGCGGACGCGGAGGCGGCTCAGGGCGTGAACTTCCCCGGCCTCACCGTGGGCGTCAGCGAAGCCAAGGGCGTCAAGTGCCCCCGCTGCTGGATGCACTCCGAGGACGCCAATTCCGAGGGTCTCTGCCCCCGCTGCGCCGCCGTCCTGGCCAAGATGGACGTGGAGCTGTAATTTGCCTCTCCCGCAAAGAGAGATATAAGATACGGGATACAAGATAGAAGATAATTAGGAATTTAACGGGATGCCCGTGGGGGAGGCTATTAGCCTCCCTTGTGTAAAAGGGTGGTGCGACCCGCAGCGAATTAAAATTTTTTATGATTGCCAGTGGCAATCATTCCTCTGCTCAGTGGCAGGGGGGATTGGGCAGTGGGCACCGAAATGATAGTACAACCCAATGTGGGAAGGTACGTCCCCCAATGTCATCAGCCTAAGGATTCCACCGTAGTATCGAGTCTTGACCCGCCCGTTGGAGATTCAAAAACTTTTGGATGACGGGCGAGTCAAAACTCGCCCGTCCCTCCAGCTGAAAATTTTATGTTTTCCTGAATATTGATACTTGACTTTTTGGAAACCCATGGTATAATACTATCGTTCCGCGTGAGTCGCCGGTATAGCTCAGTCGGTAGAGCAGCTGATTTGTAATCAGCAGGTCGGGGGTTCGAGTCCGTCTACCGGCTCCAACTTCTG
>CAZYWM010000200.1:0-3149 GCA_964651615.1 uncultured Oscillospiraceae bacterium
TGGAAATCAGGGCCGTGGGCAGGCAGTACACCCGGTGCCCCATCCGGGTCAGCACGGCCCGGGCGGTGGCCATGGCCACATTGCCATAGCCCACAAAATCCGTGAGAATCAGAATGTGCTTTTCCATCAGCGGCTGCCTCCGATGATGGGCTCCGTCACCGCCCGGAAGTATTCGTCCAGCTCCTGGGGGGTCTGGACCCGGCCTCCGTCCAGCCACCACTGAACCATCTCCACAAAGCTGCCCGCAATGTGATTGATCAGGAATTCCCGGGGCACACTGGTAACAGCCTCCGGCAGCAGCTGGCTGCCCACCAGCTGCTCCATGCCGGATTTGAAATAGCGCAGAAAGATGGGGCTGCTTTCGCAGGAGAGCAGGGTGAGGATGTTGTTGTCGTTCTCCTGCAAATGCTGCAAAATGTGGCACACCACCGAATGGGGGGCGTTGGCGCAGGTGTAGAGGCTGTGGGTGTCCTGCTTGTCCATGGCGGTGCCGATGATGTGGTCGAAAAGCTCCTGGCACATCTGGTGGAGCAGCTCATCCCTGGTCTCGAAATGGGCATAGAAGGTGCTGCGGCCGATGTTGGCCTCGTCGATGATGTCCTGAACGGTGATGCTGGATAAATTGCGCCGGTCCAGAAGGGTGGTAAAGGCCCGAAAAATGGCGGCACGGGTCTTTTGCTGTCGTCTGTCCATGGGTGCCTCCTGTACAAAATGGGGGTTTTGTTCGGTATCTGACATAAGAAAAAATCTGATTCTTGCTTTTTCCCGGGGGAATTTTATAATGGGGGTGTGAGCGCTAAGAAGCGCAGTTATATGACAAGGTGTTCAATACCGAATATATTGTATTCTATCTGAAGGAAAAAGTCAAAGAAAACTTGAAGGAGGCACACGCCATGCAGGAACGAAATCAATCCCGGCCCGGCCAGCGGGGGCACCGGCTTCACCACCAGACCATGGACATGGGAATCGCCCCGGAGGAGATCATCTCCCCCCTGGAGGGGCTGGAAACCCGGGTGTATGTGATTGACGGGCTGGACTGCGCCAACTGCGCCGCCAAGGTGGAGGCGAAGATTCAGGCCATGCCGGAGGTGGACAGCGCCACGGTGGTCTTCACATCAAAGCAGCTGCGGGTGTCTGCCCGGAGCCATGAGGGCCTGATGGAGAAAATGCAGCGGGCGGCGAATTCGGTGGAGGATGGGATCACCCTGCGCCTTCCCTCCCGAGAGCACGTCGAGGCGCCGAAGAAGAGATTGAATGCCGACCTGATTGCCATCGCCCTGGGCGGACTTCTGTTCCTTGCCGGCGGGGTCATGGAGCTGCTGGAGGCACCCTCCTGGGCTGTTTTGCTGGCCCTGGCTCCCGCCTACCTGATTCTGGGCGGAGAAGTGCTGCTGACGGCTCTGAAAAACATTGCCAAGGGCCACGTTCTGGACGAAAATTTCCTCATGTCCCTGGCCACCCTGGGGGCCTTCGCCATCGGGGAATACCCGGAGGCGGTGGGCGTCATGCTCTTCTACCGGGTGGGCGAATACTTTGAGGAACGGGCGGTGGAGCGGAGCCGGAGCCAGATTATGTCCGCCGTGGATATGCGGCCGGAGACGGTGAATCTGGACGTGGACGGTGTGATTCGCACCATCCCCGCCGGCCAGGCCCAGGTGGGGGACACCCTGCTGGTGCGCCCCGGGGATCGGATTCCCCTGGACGGCGTGATCGTCTCCGGCGAGAGCCGGCTGGACACCTCCCCCGTCACCGGGGAGCCGGTGCCCGTGGCCGTGGGGCCGGGGAGCCCGGTGATTTCCGGCTGCGTCAACACCTCCGGACAGCTGAAAATGACGGTGGAAAAGCCATTGGAAGAATCCATGGTGACAAAGATTCTGGACGCCGTGGAGAATGCCGCCGCCAACAAGCCCGCCATCGACAAATTCATCACCCGCTTTGCCCGGGTGTACACCCCCGCCGTGGTGCTGGGCGCGCTGCTGGTGGCGGTGGTGCTGCCCCTGATCCTGCCAGGATGGCATTTCTTTGTGGATGAAGTGAAGTACGCCGGGATGGACACGGTGCTCTTTGGCCAGACGGGCACTGCCTCCGTGTTCACGGCGCTGACCTTCCTGGTGATCTCCTGCCCCTGCGCTCTGGTGCTCAGCGTGCCCCTGGCCTTCTTCTCCGGCATCGGCGCGGCATCGAAAAAAGGCATCCTGTTCAAGGGGGGCAGCTCCATTGAGGCCCTGGCCCAGATCAGGGCCGTGGTCATGGACAAAACCGGCACCATCACCAGAGGCGACTTCAAGGTGCAGCAGGTCAAAAGCCAGCTGGAAACGCCCCAGGGGGAGCGGGAGCTGCTCCGGCTCTGCGCCGGGTGCGAGCAGCAATCCACCCACCCCATTGCCGTCAGCATTGTGGCGGCGGCCAAAGAGGCCGGACTGGAGCTGGAGGAGCCAGAGGCGCTGGAGGAGCTGCCCGGCCGGGGCATCCGGGCCAGGGTGCGGGGGAAAGAGGTCCTCTGCGGAAATGTCCGGCTGCTGAAAGAGAATGGGGTTCCCTTCGGGAAGACCCAGGGCTACGGCACCCATGTGCTGGTGGCGGTGGACGGGGTATACCGGGGGTATCTGCTGATTGCGGACACGGTGAAGCCCGACGCGGCCCAGGCGGTGGGCAGGCTCCGGGATCAGGGCATCCGGACGGTGATGCTCACCGGCGACGCGGAGGACGCCGCCCGGGCGGTGGGGGAGGCCATCGGCATTGACCAGGTTCACGCCCGCCTGCTGCCCGAGGAGAAGCTGCAAAGGATGCTCTCCATCCGGGAGGAGACTGGACGGGTCATGTTTGTGGGCGACGGCATCAACGACGCTCCGGTGCTGGCCGGGGCGGATGTGGGCGCGGCCATGGGCAGCGGCGCCGACGCGGCCATCGAGGCGGCGGACGTGGTATTTATGAATTCCGACGCGGCCGCCATCCCGGAATCCGTGGCCATCGCCCAGGCCACCCGGCGTGTCAGCTGGCAGAACGTGTACTTCGCCCTGGGGGTGAAGCTGGTGGTGATGATTCTGGGCCTGTGCGGCTTTGCCAATATGTGGTTCGCCGTCTTTGCCGACACCGGCGTGTCCATGCTGTGCCTGCTGAATTCCATCCGGATTTTGTACCGGAAATAA
>CAZYWM010000201.1:0-1526 GCA_964651615.1 uncultured Oscillospiraceae bacterium
TCGGAGGAGAAATCTTCCATATAGGATGTGTAGTCATTCAATGAAAAGCTTTCAACTTTATTCCGGCGCAGCAGCATTGCGACACACAACGCCGCCAAAATAACGACAAGTACAGCAATCAGGAAATAAACCTTATATTTTCTTTTCATAGGGCCCTCCTTGACTCAGCTCCCAGTGAACCTCTTCCTTAAAATCATGAAAGCATCCTGGGCAAACCCAGGAACCGGTTTCGGTGCAGCGCAAGCCCTCTTTGAGATATTTCGGATGATCAAGATTTGAAATTACTGCCCAGCACAATTCGCATTGGGTATGCTCTCCAGGCGCATACTCATCAGCAGCGTGGCGCGCAAATGTGAAATGATCCAGCGAGCCGTCTTCTCTGGCAATGAGGGGAAGAAGCGCCCGCCTCCAATCATCAATCCACCATGAATTCCCATCCTCCCTGTTCACACAATATGCGTCAGACAGGCAATCGCGGCCAATAGCAGCCATGTGACAAAGATTATAATCTTGCACTTCATTGCCGCTTCAATTTTCTTCCTGGATTCCGCCTTTGCGGTGCGCTTTACCAGAAGGCTCATCGGGAGCAAACAGCATAACACCCCGAAATACGCAATGGGGAACGCCGGAGAACCCACCCCCGAAGGAGGAAAGCTCCCTGTCTCACGCCAGATATGGAACTCCACAAGAAAGCAGGCCAAACCAATTATCAGAAATGTAATCTCATGCAGCGCCAACAGGTATTTCAGCTTTTTTGACATGCGCATACGTTCAGCCACTCCTTCGTTCCTGCGGCAATTCCCTGACCTGTCATAATCACAGCTCCCGGTAATCCGGGATTTCCCGCTGGGAATATTTCTGGAATTCTTCCACCCGCTCAGGGGAATAGTCCATTGTCAACACCGTGCGGAAATGTATTGACAGATACTCCTCTTGATTCCAGGCGGTTCTGTTCGCGTTCCCTTTGGGCGGTTCAAAGCGGAGTTTTCCCGCCGTGCACCATATTGCCAGCGTACCCGGCTCCAAATCGCTTTTGCGGAAAAGCGTACAGACGCAAATATTGCGAATGCGCTCCCAGGGATAAAACCTTCTGTATTTTCCAAGATACTGAATCGTGATTCCCTGGTCGCTTAATTCATATTCCCTGGTTGCCTCAACAGGCTCAATGATTCCACAAAGAATGAACGAAAGCGACGTAAAACCAAGCCCATACCCATAAGGACAGCATAGAAGGAAGGGGGACAGAGAATCCACTCCAGCCAGACACGCAATTGAGATAACAAATAAAATAAGCAGAGAGAGGCTTCTTGCCCCTCTGATAATCAGTTCAAAGCCAAGGCAAATACCGAAGAAAAAGCCCAGATAAGTGGGTATCGGCAATGCGTATTCCTTAACGAACCACAAGAAAACAATGAGAGCCGCCACAGCCATCCCGGCACAAATTACCCCAGCTACGACATTCAAGACAACGCTTTTCCTGCTCCCACGCTTTGAAATCCAGCATTTTTCCATTCCTGCTCCCCCCT
>CAZYWM010000201.1:1626-3148 GCA_964651615.1 uncultured Oscillospiraceae bacterium
AATACATCGCCGCAAATTCTTTTATTTTCGCTTCAACAAATTGGGCGACATTATTTGTTTTTACAGTATCTCTCATCTCAGATTACCTTCTCGCGTAACGATTGCACCAAATGTCGAACGTTTTCCCGCCATCAGTATACTGTAAATTGTCGATATTTACAACCCCTGTTTTTACAATTTTGCCGAAAACGTCGCAGCATGGGGCGCAAAGAGAATCCGTATGAAAACTGATGCCCGAACGTCCCTGATTTTGGGGGGCTTTCGGGCATCATATACATCCTGTCTCACTTTACACAGCGAGACATTCCGCCGCTGACAACCGGCGGTCTTTATTCCAAAGCCGCTCGGAGCTTTTTCAGCGCCCGCTTTTCGATGCGGGATACTTTTCGCCGTCGCTAATGTAAGCGATGAAGTGTTAGGAATTCGCCTCAAACAGCGTCGAATTCAGCTGTTTAAAGCGGAATTTTATATAAATTTGTTTGTCCTCACTGAGCTCAATGCGCTCAATCAGGCTGACCAGGAGTTCCCGGTTGGCGCAGGCACTTTCAACGAAACGCTGAACCAACGCTTTGGCTTCATCCTCCGCCTTGACAGGGGATTCCTTTCTCCGCTCCAGTTCCTTGAGCTGGGATTCCAGCTTGGAGCGGTCAGCTTTCACCTTGAGGTAAATGCGCTGAAAGTCATCCTCATTCAAAAGCCCGGACAGCTTATCCATGTACATGCTGTCAAGATGCGCCGTCATGGCTTCAATCTTGTTTTTCAGCGTCTGAATCTCCGCCTCTGTACTGTCTGCGGCTTTGGCCTCTTCCACGCGCTTCTGCGCCATGGGCAGCAGCTTTTCGGGATTGAGATAGACCTGGCAAGCTTCCCGAACTTTAGCAATCACAGCCTCCGTGACGGTCTGCTCCTTGATGGAATGGCAGGTGCAGACACCGGCCTTGGTAAATCGCTGATAGGTGCGGCAGACAAAGAACAGCCGTTCCTCCCCTGCCGCGTTCTTTCGATTGAGGGTTGCCAGCGGATAACCGCACTCGTGGCAGAAGATCAAGCCTTTCAGCAGAAAGTCGTAAGTCCGGCTTCGGGTGTGCTTCCGGCTTTCCACCAGTAGGCGCACCTTGCGGAAGCTCTCTTCATCGATCAGCGGCTCGTGGGTGCCCTCCACCACAACCCAGTTTTCCCGTTCCTGCTTCAGGCACTTCTTGGATTTATAGCTGATCTTCACGGTACGACCCTGCACCATGTTGCCGATGTAGGTCTCGTTCTGCAGCATATCGGAAATTCGTTCGCTGCTCCACAGACCCGCATAAGGGCCTTTCCTCCCCATGTTCCAGCCGCAGTAGGTAGCCGGTGTGGGGACATGCTCTTCATTCAATGTCGCGGCAATCTTCCGGCAGCTGACCCCATCCAAGGCCATTGCAAATATCCTGCGGACGATGGGCGCTACTTCTTCGTCTATGACGATTTTGTTCTTTTCGGTGGGGTGCATTTTATAGCCATACATGGGCTTTCCGCCGATGAACTG
>CAZYWM010000202.1:0-3129 GCA_964651615.1 uncultured Oscillospiraceae bacterium
GTTGACGACATTGCCCCAGAGGGGAGGGCTTCATCGCCAATTTACAACCGCGCAATGCCAACAGGCACAGGATCGATTTTGCGACACCAAAACGCAAAAAATGGAAGGAGAATGAAGATGTTTCAGCATTTTAAGAAGCTTTTTGGGGCGGCGCTGGCGCTGGTGCTGGCCTGCTCCCCGGTTCTGCCCGGTCTGACCGCTCAGGCGGAAGCTCCCGCCTCCTATTCCGCCCAGCTGAACATAAAAGTGAACGGCCAGGATCTGGCCGTTAAGCTCTGCGGGGATTTGGAAAACGGGATCCTCAGTGCCCAGAGCCTGCTGATTGCCGAGGACGGCCAGGTCCTGACCCAGCGGGGGCTGTTTTACGACGGCACCGCCATCGCCATTCAGGATACCCGCCTGCTGGAGGACACCTATGGCATTGACCTGAGCCGGCTTGCCGCGAATCTGCCCAATTCTGTTTTCGCCCCCGACTCCGGCAGCGTTCTCGCCCTGGACCAGCAGCTTTACGACGCCCTGCTGACCCCCGAGGCACCGGCGGACATGGCCGGAGACGATGACGTCATCATCTCCCAGGACGAGGGCGCCTCCCTGGGCATCATCGGCGGGGCGGACGGCCCCACTGCCATTTTCATCACCGGCGACACCGGAAACCTGCTCGGCACGCTGGCGAAGTCCATCAGCACCAAAACCGCCCCCGGCGAGCTGGTCCTGGACGGGGAAACCATCAAAACCACCGAAACCACCATCACCCTGGACGCCAAGGGCATGGCCAAACTGGCCGCCGGCCTGCTGGAACAGGAGGATGAACAGACCAAGGCCGCCCTGGAGAAGCTGCTGAGCAGCCTGGCGGGGGATGACAAGGCGGATTTCGATCTGACCGTGTCCTCCCTGGAGGAAACCTTGACCCAGGCCGGCGCCAGCTTCACCGCCGCCATGCAGCGCAATCGGAAGAGCAAGGAGCTGCTGTCCCTTTCCGCCAGCTGGACCTACAACGGCGAAACCACGGATTTCCAGACGCTCCTTCCCGAGAGCCGCTGCTCCCTGACCCGGGGCAGCGCCGATGGCCAGTCCTCCACCGCGGAGCTGAAGGTGGAGGAAAACACCGACGACGCCTTTGAGCTTCTGTTCCATACCACCCGGGAGGGCGAGGAGAGCTCCTCCATTCGTCTCCGCTGGGACAAAAAGGCCGGAAGCTATGTGCTCACCGTGAAAAACGGGGACGAAACCGACGAGCTCACCGGACGGGTGCAGCCCTCTGAAAACGCCCTGGTGATCACCGCCGACACCGCCAATGCCCAGGCTCTGGAGGACTGCTCCCTGACCCTTCGCCGGGACGACCCCGCCCAGATGCCCCCCTTCCAGGAGATTCTCGCCCTGAGCGAGGAGCACATCCTGCAATCCCTTCACAACATCCTCCAGGCCATCAAGTCCCAGATGGTCGGCATGATCAGCTTTTAAGCCGCTTGGGCAAAACACGCAAAAAAGGGGCTCCCCTGCTGTCTGTGGGCGTTGCTGCTTTGGCAATATCTCACAAGGAACTTTTTTTCTGTTGAATTATGAATCAGCGTCTGTTACAATTGCAGTAAGCTTACATGGCTTCCGATTCCGTGATTTCCCCTGCCTGTGGGAAGCAAATTTATCATGTAAGGAAAGAAAGGACGACATATGAATCTTCGTACCCATTCTCAAAACGGCGGTTTGCGGGTTCTCTCCTGGGTTTTGGCCTTTGCGCTGGTCTTCTCCCTGGCGGCTGCCGCCTCCGCCGACCCGAACACCTGCTCCGCGGAGCTGGTATTTTCCGCTGAAGGGGTGGACTTCTCCGGCAAGCTGGCTCTGGATACCGCCCAGGGGCTGCTGGGCCTGATCGCCTCCGTCACCTCCCAGGGCGAGACAGCTGAACTCGCCTCGGGTTATGTAAACGCCCAGGCGCTGGCCGTGGACGGTCCGCTGGTGGGCGGGGCGGCCTACGGCTTTGACCTGAACACCCTGGCCGAAAACCTGCCCGGCTCCATTTTCGCGCCGGACTCCGGCTCCTCCTTCGCCCTGGACGAGGAAACCTACAACGAAATCCTGGCCATGCTCAGCGGTGAGCTGCCCGAGCCCGCCGTCATGAACTCCGCCGCCATGGACACCGAAGCCGTGCAGCAGGCTGCCGCCGTGCTGAAAGAGGCATACAGCGGCATTCTCGAGGACATTCTGGCCGAAATGACCATCGAAACCACCGAGGCCGCTGTGGAGGTCAACGGTGTGTCCGTTCCGGTGAACCAGGTGCGCTGCGGCGTTGACGGAGACGGTATCATCAATATGATGCTCATTTCCCTGGACGTTCTGGCAAACAATACCGACGCCCAGGCGGCCTATGCCATCATTTTCGACCAATACAACGCCATTTCCGACCAGTCCCTCACCGGCGAGGAGTTTGTGCAGGCCATGCTCAGCGTGCTGCCCCAGGAGCTGGAGCAGTCCAGGGAAGAGCTGCAAGGCTTCTCCGGCGTCGTTACCTTCTGCTTGAGCTCCGCCACCGAAGCCCCCGTGAAGTTCTCCCTAGAAATTCAGGACGACTATGAGCAGGTGGCCATCAACCTGCTGCTCAGCGAGGGGCTGGACTTCTTCCGTCTGGAGTGCACGGAGGACGGCGTTCTTGTGGCTTCCCTGCAGCTGGATATTCTGGCAAACAGCGACAATGATTTTGCCTGCAAGCTTTCCGTTACGGATGAATATCAGACCGATTCCAGCCTGAGCTTCAACCTGAATAAGGCTGCCAAGACATTTGCCCTGGGCGCCCTTGCGGACGGCACAAGCGCCTCCCTGTCCGGCACCTATGAGATCACCGACACCCTGTTCTCCCTGACCGTTGACAAGGTGGATGGCCAGGAGTTCGGCGGCACCCTCACCCTGAATCTGCGCAGCGATGACGCATCCCTTGCCATGCCCGACTTCACGGAGCTGACCCGGATGAGCGAAGAGGAATTCACCGCCCTGGTGCAGGTTGTTATGGAAAACGTGCAGAGTCTGTCCATGCTCTTCGCCGCGTAAGAGATTTTCCCCCATCCATATAGCACACCTCCCCGCAGAACGCGGGGAGGTGCTTGTTTTTATCCACATAGAGGTGGGACCCGCAAGCAG
>CAZYWM010000203.1:0-3121 GCA_964651615.1 uncultured Oscillospiraceae bacterium
CTCAATCCACTGGGCGGAGGCCTGCTGGGCCTGCTTCAGGATGTCCAGGTCGAAGCTCAAATCCGCCATGTGGAAGGCGGGGAGGCCGGACTGCCGGGAGCCGAAGAAATCTCCCGGGCCCCGGAGCTTCAAATCCTCCTCGGCAATTTTGAAGCCGTCGGTGGTTTTGCACAGGGCTTTTAGCCGCTGGATGGTATCCTGATTCCGGTTGTGGGTGGTGAGGATGCAGTAGCTCTTGGCCTTTCCCCGGCCCACCCGGCCCCGGAGCTGGTGGAGCTGGCTCAGGCCGAACCGGTCCGCGTCCTCAATCACCATCAGTGTGGCATTGGGCACGTCCACCCCCACCTCGATCACCGTGGTGGCCACCAGCACATCCGCCTCCCCCCGGGCAAAGGAAGCCATGGTTTCCTCCTTCTCCGCTCCCTTCATCTGGCCGTGGAGCAGCGCAATCCGCAGATCGGGGAAAACGGTCTGCTGCAAGGTGTCCGCCCAGACCGTGGCGGATTTGATGTCCAGGCCGTCGTTTTCCTCCACCGCCGGGCAGACCACAAAGCACTGGTGTCCCTGGGCTACCTGCTTGCGGATGAAGGCGTTGATTCGGGGGCGGTAGCTCTCCCCCACCAGGAAGGTATCCACCGCCTCCCGCCCCGGGGGCAGCTCGTCCAGAATGGACACATCCAAATCCCCGTACATCAGCAGGGCCAGCGTTCGGGGAATGGGGGTGGCGGACATCACCAGAAGATGGGGATCCTCCCCCTTGGCGCTCAGGCGGCTGCGCTGGCCCACGCCAAAGCGGTGCTGTTCGTCGGTAATCACCAGGCCCAGGTCATGGAACACCGTGCTCTCGGAGATCAGGGCATGGGTGCCCACCGCGATCTGCACGCTGCCGTCTTCCAGCCCCTGGCGGACCTGGCGCTTTTCCCTCATGGTCATGGAGCCGGTGAGTAAGGCCACGGTAATACCCATGGGGGCAAAGAGGGCCGAGAGGGAGGCGTAGTGCTGCTCCGCCAGAATCTCCGTGGGGGCCATCAGGGCGCTCTGCCGCCCGTTGCAGGCGGCGCAGTAGGCGGCCCCGGCGGCCACCATGGTTTTGCCGCTGCCCACGTCTCCCTGGACCAGCCGGTTCATGGGCACTCCCTTCCGGAAGTCCGCCAGGATTTCCTGGATGGCACGCTGCTGAGCCCCGGTGAGGGTGAAGGGTAGGCGCTGATAGAAGCCGGACAAATCGGTATTTTCATAGGCGGGGGTCTTTTTCTCCCGCCGGGCGGCCCGCATCAGCGAAAGTCCGGCGGAGAAGACGAAGAACTCCTCGAAGATCATCCGCTTTCTCGCCTGCCGGGCCTGTTCCATAGAGGCGGGCTCGTGGATGACATGGTAAGCCTCCTCCGCTCCCAGGATGCCGTAGGCCTGGCGCACCGCCTGGGGGAGAATCTCCGCCGGAGGGTCGCACACAGACAACGCCTGGCGCACCGCTTTCAGCACCGCCCCATTGGTGAGCCCGGCGGTGAGGGGGTAGATGGGCATCACCCTTCTGGTGGTGACGGCGGGGGAATCCACATCCTCAAAAATGGGATTGGTCATGCCATAGCCGGTGAAGTCCCCGGTCAGGCAGCCATAGAAAATGTATTCCTTTCCGTATTCCAGGTGCTCCACCGCGTATTTGGAATTGAAAAAGGTCAGCGTCAGCCGCCCGGAGTAATCCGCCACCTGAACCTTGGTCAAATCCAGCCCCTTGCGGATGTGACTGGTGCGGGGGGTGTTCATCACCATGGCCCGAAAACAGGCGGGTTTGTCCACCTCCAGCTGGGCCAGGGGCAGGAGCTGAGTCCTGTCCTCGTAGCCCCGGGGAAAATGGCAGATCAAATCCCCCAGGGTGAAAATATTCAGCGTCTCAAACTGCTTTGCCTTGGCAGGCCCAACGCCCCGGAGCAGGGTAACGGGATCGGACAGCTTGGCCACATCATCACCTCAAAAACGTTCAAACTTCAAAACGGGTCCGGAAATGAAAAAACTCCCTCCAAGCCACGCTCGGAAGGAGATATTTTCAGAGAAGAATCAGGCCAGCTTGTTCAGCTTCAGGGTCATGCTGCTCTTCTTCCGGGCAGCGTTGTTCTTGTGCAGGAGACCCTTGTTGACAGCCTGGTCCACCGCCTTGACAGCGGCAGCGTAGGCAGCCTGGGCGACGGTCTTGTCACCGGCGGTCAGAGCGGCGTCAAACTTCTTCAGAACGGTCTTCAGCGCAGACTTCTCGGCCTTGTTGTTCTCGTAAGCAATCTTGGAAGTAATAACATCCTTCTTAGAGGACTTGATATTGGGCATTGATTTCCACCTCCTGTCCGTGCATTTTCATACGCCTGCCTATTATAACGTCTTCCCGGGCCAAAATCAACCCCTTTTTTCAAAAAAGTTCCCCGGGAGCAGAATATTTCTTCTCCGCCCTCATCTGGCGGACAAGTTTTTCTCCATGCCTCAGCTCTTCAAAATCACATCACAAAGATTCCGGATTTCCTCCGTCCTTGCCGCCACATCCTCTTTCTGCTCCACGGAGCACAGCCCCAGGTGGCCGGCGGCCTCAATTTCCAGATGGCCGTAAAAATGCTCGATGCTGCGGATGATTCTCTCGCATTCCGGCATACTGGGGCCGGTGCGAAGGGCGATGGTATAGCCCTTTTTGCCACCGGAGAGTTTGGCATGGGGCTCGTGGGTGTTGCACCAGGGGGTGCAGCGGTCGATAAAGGCCTTGAACTGCCCCGGAATATCCGCCCAATAGGACGGGGAGACGGCCAGGATCCGATCCGCCCACTGAAATTCTTCCATCACACGCTCCACATCGTCGTGCTGGAAGCACCGGGCCGTCCTGTGGCAGCTTCGGCAGCCCCGGCAGAATTTGATTTCATAGTCGTCAATGCAGATGCTTCTGACCTGGTGGCCGCCGGACAGGAACCCTGCGGCCAGGCTTACGATCTCCGCCGTGGCGCCGTTTCTCACCGGACTGCAATTGATAATCAGTATCTTCATGGCTCCTCCAATCAAAATATGTGGTACTCAGAATTTATCACAATCCGGCAGGGCATGTCAACAGGCAAACCATCTGGATTTTGCATGAAAAATCGGTAAATTG
>CAZYWM010000204.1:0-3105 GCA_964651615.1 uncultured Oscillospiraceae bacterium
CCCCTCCTTGCAAAAAAATCGTTGGCACCCTCATTTTATCAGCCGGAGCGCTTTAATTAACGGGAATGGAGATCACGCCGCAGCGCTGGACTTTGTTTTTGATATTGGCAGACATATACAGGGTAATGTAGCAGCTGCCCTTGGGGGTCAGGCCCAGGGCGGACATTTGCCGGAGGGCGGCATCCAGGGGGAAGCCCTCCGATTCCGGGTTGTTGAAGGAAAAGCGGAAGCACTTCCGCCCGGGAAGGCGCTTCACCGCCTCGTTCACCGGCAGCCCCGCCCGCTGGGCATCGGAGCGGAGGACCGCCATCCCCCAGAAAAACTCGCTTTGCTCCGGGCTGAACTCCGCCCCCTGCCCGGGAGCGGGAATTTCCATGCAGGATTTCACCATGGGCATCTGGGCGATCCAGTCCTTCAATATTTCATAAATGCGGGGGTCCTCCAAAAAGGTGCGGCGGCTGGAATGGGGCAGGAACAGCCGCTCCTCCTCCCAGCCGATGTCCCAGTCGGTGGTTTTCCCGTCCAGCCGCTCCAGCCAGCGGGAAAAGCGGCGGTGCTCCTGAATGACCCGCTGCTCAAAGGCCGCCTTCTCCTCCAGCTCCTGAATCTGCTCGTCCATCTTCTGCTGGACGGCGGTCAGATCGTCGCTGAACATGGCTTCGATGCTCCGCACGGAAAAGCCGTAATTTTTCAGCCGCATACATTCCAGAATCTTGCTGGATTGGTCAAAGGGGTAATAGCGGTAGCCATTTTCCATGGTTTCCGCATGGAGAATGCCCAAGCGCTCATAGTATTTCAAAAAGTCGGGGGTAACACCCATCTTTCTGGCGTATTCTCCAATGCGGTAATAAATCATTTTTCCCGGATTGTCCATATAGAGCCCCTCCGATTTTCGCAAAAATAACAAACGCCGGTGGGGATTTTCAGGCAGATTGCCCCCATCCGCCCGCCAAAATCCTCCGGAAAAATTTCCGTTGACCTGGGGGTAACACCGGGTGCTATAATCATAGCATAAATCCGGTGAACTCACAAGCGCCGAAAGAGAATAAGGAGGAAATTAACGTGAAAGAACTGTCCCGCAGAGACTTTTTGAAGGGAACCGCCGCCGGCGCCTTTGGCCTGGCCACCATGGGCATCCTGGGCAAGGTCCCTGCCAAGGCCGAGGGCATTTACACCCCCGGCACCTATAGCGCCAGAGAGCAGGGAGCCGTGGGCACCTGCGTCGTAACCATGACCTTTAGTGAGGATGCCATTACCGATGTAGTGCTGGACCTGTCCAGCGAAACCGCCACCATCGGCGCTGCCGCCGCAGACACCCTCCGTGCCGCTTTGATGGAGGCCCAGGGGACGGACATCGACGCCGTTTCCGGCGCGACCCTGACCTCCAACGCCGTCATCAAGGCTGCGAACAAGTGCATTCAGCAGGCCAAGGGCGAAATCCCCATCGAAGTGGTGGAGCAGCAGGCCCAGGAGACCGGCGCCGCCGACTGGCTGGGCCAGGCTCCCGAAATCGCCGAGAGCGACATCTCCGAGACCTGGGATACGGACTTTTTGATCGTTGGCGCCGGTAACGGCGGCCTCACCGCCGCTGCCTACGCCGCCAAGCAGGGGCTGAACTTCCGGGTTATTGAAAAGGGCACCGCTCACGCCCGGGTTCGTGGCTGGTACGGCGCCATCAACACCGAGCAGATTGTGGCCGAGGGCGGCTACTGCGACCGGGGCGCTCTGCTGCGGGAGCTGAAAAAGTATTCCTCCGGCAAGTGCGACCTGAGCCTGTTCAACGTGTGGTACGACGAGTCCGCCGCCATGCACCAATTCATCACCGACTGCTACGCCGAGTACGCCCCCGACCTCAAGTGCAATGTCACCGTGGGCGACGAGGCCCATTGGCCCAGTGAAGATCCCACCGGGCTGTTCTTCCCGGTGTGCGAGCACTTCTGGGGCTTCGGCGGCATGGACCGGCTGGATATGTTCGAGCAGATCATGAAGGACAAGGCCGGGGTCAGCGTGGACTACAGCACCGCCCTGGTGAAGCTGGAGCGGGAAGAGGGCGGCAAGGTCACCGGCGCCATCGCCCAGAACACCGCCACCGGCGCTTACATCCGCATCAACGCCGCCAAGGGCGTGCTGCTGGCCTGCGGCGGCTACCCCTACAATGTGAAGATGATGGAGCAGCTGGACCCCATGGGCACTTCCCTGACCACCTACAACAACGGCTGGCCCACCGACACCGGCGACGGCATCAAGGCCGCCTGCTGGATTGGCGCGGATATGCAGCAGGAGCCCGCTCCCATGCTGTTTGACCGGGGCATCGTGGCTCCCGGCGTGGATGCCGGTTACGCCGTCACCTCCACCGGCGACAAGCACTTCCCCGCCACCTGGGGCCAGTTCAACGTGGGCACCCAGCCCTTCCTGAAGGTCAACCGCAAGGGTGAGCGTTTCGCCAACGAGTCCGGCACCTATGACCAGATGACCTACTCCGCCTACGGCCAGCCCGGCCATGTCTACGCCTCCGTCTTCGACAGCAGCATGCCCGAGGACGTGCAGCGCTTCCACACCCTGGGCTGCTCCGCCGGAACCCGGAACAATCCCCAGGGCCAGCTGGACGCCATCGCCAAGGCCGCCGAAAAGGGCGAGGCCTTCATCGCCGATACCATCGAGGAGCTGGCGGACAAGCTGGGCTTCCAGGGCGAGGCCAAGCAGACTTTCCTGAAGACTGTGGAGCACTACAATGAGCTGTACGATGCCCAGGAGGACAGCGACTTCGGCAAGCCCGCTTACCGCCTGTCCGCCATCCGCAAGGCTCCCTTCTACGGCTTCTGGATGGGTGCCTGCCTGCTGACCACCGAGCAGGGCATCCTGTGCAACACCAAGGCCCAGGTCAAGGACAAGAACGGCGACGCCATCGACGGCCTGTACGTCTGCGGCGACAACGCCGGCGGCTTCTTCTACAACAACTATCCCTGCGTCATGCCCGGCATCGCCATGGGCCGGAACATGACCTTCGCCATCAAGGCCGTCAAGACCGCCTTTGAGCTGGAAGGCTAATCCCTGTTTCCTCTAATGTACGCACCCCCTCGCCACCGGGCGAGGGGGTGTTTTTAT
>CAZYWM010000205.1:0-3071 GCA_964651615.1 uncultured Oscillospiraceae bacterium
CTCCCCACATTGGGCTGTACCGTCCTTTTGTGCCCACTGCCCAATCCCCCCTGCCCCCCTTTACACAAGGAGGGCTACGCTCAGAAACCGGCACCTGGTTCCATCCAACGTGCTGTCAAAAAGCCAATACCGATTTGGCGGGGTCATGACGTAAGCCCTACCCACGGGCCTCCACAAATTCCAATTTACCAATCATCCTCTCGAGCCCGATAAGCACATTATCTCTTGATGGCGTTTATTCCCAGTATTTCGTCCCATTCGCTGTTCAGTTCCCGGTGCTTGGTCTTCCAGCGGAGCTGATTGAGGTGCTTCACAGGGACCTGCCGGTCGGGAATTTCCAGCTCGTAGCGCTGGAAGGCGTTGATGAGGGTGGTGCCCTCGTACTCCCGCACCCGCTGCAATGAGGCGTCGTAGCGCAGATGGACATGGCCGTGAACCAGGTAGGCAGGATGGTATTTATCCAGAAGCTCCCGCAGCGCGGCAAAGCCCCGGTGGGCCAGGTCCTCCCCGTCCCCCAGTCCCATGGGAGGCGCATGCGTCACCACAATGTCCACACCCTTACACCGCCAGAGCGGATAGCGGAGCTTTCTGATCCGGCGGCGCATCTGCTTTTCCGTGTACTGGTAATTTCCGGGATGATACCGGCGGCAGCCACCAAGGCCCATAATCCGGACGCCGTTGTATTCCACAATGGCGTCGTCGATGCAGTCGCAGCCGCTGGGCGGGTCCGCGTCATAGTGGGTATCGTGGTTGCCCGCCACAAAAAGCACGGGACACTTGGCCATCGTCACCAGAAATTGAAGGTAACTGGACTTCAAATCCCCGCAGGAGATAATCAGGTCGATGCCCTCCAGCTTTTGAGGCGTGTAGTAATCCCAGAGGGACGGGCACTCTTCATCGGAGATGAACAAAATTTTCAACCGCGTTCGCTTCTTTCTGTGCAGGAATCTCTTCTCTGTACACGCCCAGCTCCCGAACCATATTCCGGGACATGGGCAGCACCTCATCGAAAGCGGGGATGGAGCCGCTGACGTTGGAGCAGAGCCAGTCCATGTGCAGCAGCTCCTCCGTGGTGAAGGTGGTTTCGCTGCTCTCGTTTTTGACGCTGCCATCCTGGGCTACAATCCGCCGGGCAAAGGGGTCGATGGTGTGCTCCCTGATTCCCCGGCACAGGAATTCCGCCAGGGCGCGGACGCCCAGGGGCAGCTTGTCGGAAAAGTCGATGTCCACCACACCGGAGTCCATTCCCATCCAGTAGTTTCGGCCGACCCCCTCTTTTTCCCGTTTCAGGGTGCCGTTCAGAATGCTGCGGATGACGGACTCGTAGAATTTGCCCCACACCCACACTGGGGAGGCCAGGGGCACCAAATCCCCCTTGTCGTCCATCAGGTAGGTGCCGTAGTTGCAGAAATCCAGATACACCTTGGACTGCACCGGCAAATCCCGGTTGGAGATCACCCGGATGCCGTCGGCAAAGAAGTCCGCCTGGGGCGTGCCCTCCACGCAGGACCACCGCAGCTCGATCTGGGCCCGGGGGTTGGTGAGCAGCGCCCCCAGGGCAAAGGCGTTAATGGACGCCGGGACGCCGAAGATGGGGTAGGAGGCAATGTAGCCGATGCGGTTGTTCTGGGCCATGGCCCCCGCAATGGCCCCGGTGATGAATTTTGCCTCAAACACCCGGCTGTAATAGGTTCGGATGCTGGAATAGGGCTGATCCAGAGAACAGCAGAAGAAGAGCACCTTGGGATACTTTACCGCCGCTTTCAGGGTGATGTGGGTCATCTGGGGCACGGTGGCGAACACCACCTGCGCGCCATCGGCCACCGCCTGCTCAATCAGCTTCTCCCCCTCCTCGGGGGTGTTACCCTGGTAGTAGCTGCGGGCGATGACTTTGTCCCCCAGAACGGATTCCAGGTATTCCTTGCCCTTCTCATGGCCCAGGCCCCAGCCGCTGGTGGCGGGAGTGAGGGAGTGGATGAAGGCAACGTTCACATGGTCGGGCAGGGTGAGGAAGCTGAGGATGCCGGGCTTGGTGTCCTCCACCTTGGAGGTCAGCTTCACCGCCGATTCGGTGGCGGAAACAATGTCCGTCCACAGTCCGGCCACTTTTCTTTTCAGCTCCGGAGTGGACAGCTCGGAAATATCCTCAAAGGAATAGATTTTCAGCCAGAGCAGCAGGGCCTCCTCCGGCAGAATATCCAGCTGCTTGGTGTTCACGGAGGCCAGGGCCTCCCGGAAATACTGATACCGGGCGTTGAAGGTCCGCCGCTCCTCCTCCGTCCACTTCACATCCGGCTCCTTCCCCAGCAGGGACAGGAGCTTTCCGTAGTCCTTGGGGCGGCGGAATTGGACGGTATAGATGCCGGAAACCTTGAAAAAGTCCAGAAATTCATAATAGGCCTGAATCCGGGGCTCCTGGGAGGGCGCGGGCAGCACCCGCTTGATGCTGGCGGGAATCCGGGGCGCGCCAAAATAGCGCAGCACACTCACCCGCTTGTTGCCCTCCTGCACGTAGAAATTGCCCAGATATTCAAAGCAGGAGATGGGGTCCCGAATGCCCTCGCTCCCCAGATGGGCCTCGCACAGGGTAATCCATTTCAGGGCAAACTCCGTTTTCACATCCAGCAGGGGAAGAAAGCTGGGGGTGAAGGCCGCAATCCGCCCGGCAGATTTGGTGCCCAAAATCCGCTCCGTGGGAATGTCCATGGTTCCCACGTCTATCACACTCATCGCATCGATGTCAGGCAGCAATTCGTCCAGCACTTCCGGGTTCTGATTCTTTCCGGCGAGCGCCAGCTCGTCGGCTTCCTTCTGTCCCAGCTTCAGCGCCTTGAGGTATTCTTCCCTACAAGTTTGAATTGACATCGTATCCTCCTGATAAAGTAATTTTCCACAGCAATGATACCTTATTTTTATGGAAATTGCAATAGAGAAAAGTGTTTTTCAGCTTTGCGCAGCAACACGGCAAATTGTAATTTATCGGGCAGGTACGGATTACCCGTAGGGGCGGGTCTTGTGTCAAGAGCAACATGGTTTACAGATTGTGTAACAACATGGTTTACACATTTGCT
>CAZYWM010000206.1:0-3069 GCA_964651615.1 uncultured Oscillospiraceae bacterium
ATTCCTAATTCCTGACTATCTTGTATCCCATATCTCATATCTCATGTCTCCTCCAGCAGCGCTTCCAGCTGGGAGAGGGCTTCAATCTCGAAGTCTGCCGGGATGTCCTCCCGGGGAGGCGTGTGGTTGGGGTTGACCCAGCAGGTTTTGATTCCCGCCCGGATGCCGCCGAGAATGTCGGAGGTCAGGCTGTCGCCCACCATCATGGCTCTTTGGGGGTCAAAGCCCGGGATTTTGGCAAAGCAGCGTTCAAAATACTCCCGGGACGGCTTGTTGCAGCCCATCTCCTGGGAGATGAACACCTGCTCAAAATAGGGGTAGAGTCCCGCGCTGGTGAGCCTGCTGTGTTGCACCGAGGCGGTGCCGTTGCTGGCCAGGAACAGACGGTACTTTTTGCTTAAATGTTCCACTGCCTCCTGGGCCCCGGGGAGGAAATAGTGGCCCTGCCCCAGATTCTTTTCATAGGCCCGGGTCACTGCCCTGGCCTCCACCGGGCGGCCCAGCTGCTCAAAAAGCACCCGGAACCGGCCCTCCAGAACCTCCTCCCGGGTCAGCTCTCCCCGTTCCAGGGCTTCCCAGTGCTGCCGGTTGATGATGTGATACCGCTCCAGCACCGCCTCCTCTGGCTCCACGCCAAAGCAGGCCAGCGTTTTGGACAGGGCAATCCGCTCCGCCCTGTGGAAATCCAGGATGGTATCGTCCAGGTCGAGAAACAGAAATTCCATCATTTTCCATCCCTCCTGCGGGTGATTTCATTGGCGATTTTCGCGAATTCCGGGATGCCCAAGGCCTCCCCCCGGATGTTCTCCGGGAAGCCGCAGGCGGCGATTGTCTCCTCCGCCCCGGATTTTCCCAGCTCCGGGAACCCGGCGGCCAGGCCGTTGGAGAGCTTCTTGCGCCGCATGGCGAAGCTGGAGCGGACCACCCGGAAGAAAAGGCCGGTGTCTGAGATGTCCCAGGGACGCTGCTGCCGCACCCGCAGCTGGATAACGGCGGAGGTCACTTTGGGCTGGGGCAGGAAGCAATGGGGAGGGACCTCAAACAGGAGCTCCGGCTGGGCGTAATACTGGCAGAACACGGTAAAGGCGCTGTAGTCTGCCGAACCCGGGGCCGCGGCGATCCGCTGGGCCACCTCCTTCTGCACCATGACGGTAATCGCCTCGAAGCACTCCGCTTCCAGCAGGGCGGTGAGAATGGGGGAGGTGATGTAATAGGGCAGGTTGGCGCAGGCCATGGGCCGCAGACCGGGAAGTTTTTCCTTCACCAGGGCGGGGATGTCCTGCTTCAGCACATCTGCCCAGAGAATTTCCACATTGGGGCACTCCGCCAGGGTGAGCTCCAGGACGGGCTTCAGCCGCTCATCCACCTCCACGGCGCAGACCTTCCCCGCCCGCTTCGACAGCTGCTGGGTCAGCGGCCCGATGCCGGGGCCGATTTCCAGCACCCCCACCGTCTCGTCCACCCCGGACGCTTCGGCGATGGACGCCGGCACCCAGGGGGCGATGAGGAAGTTTTGGCCCTTTGCTTTGGAGAAATGGAACCCCTGCTGGGCAAGCAGCGGCTTCATCACCTGAATATCGCAAACGTTTATCATTCCATCAAGCCTTTCTGTTTTTCCCCATCATACCAGACAACCCCCAAATTTTCAACCCCCGGCAGGGCCGGGAGCCAAACTCGCACGGGGGCGGGTCAAAAATCCTTGGGCAGCGGGCCGGTCAAGACCGGCCCCTACAGGCATTCCATTAAATTCCTCATTCCTAATTATCTCGTATCTAATATCCCATATCTCATATCTCCCCCCGCGGGTTGCCGTTGGCACATCCTGGGAATTGCTATTTGCCCCGAAATAATTTATAATGGCCTTACACATTTTGGGAAAAAGCTGGTGGGCAGATGCAGACGATCATGATTATTGAAGACGATGAAGCCATCCGGGAGGAACTGGCCCTTTTGCTGGAAAACGAGGGATACAAGCCTCTCCCGGTTACGGATTTTGACAGCGTTCCGGCCCAGGCGGTTCGCTCTAGGCCCGATCTTGTCCTGCTGGACATCGGACTGCCCGCCGTGCCGCCCCTGCTCATTGGAGTCCCCTTTATTTTCAACCTGGCCGGTCTCCCGGAGCCGGGCGTGATGGTGGGAATGAGCAGCCCCGCCGCGATTACCGCAATCTCCCTGGGCATTTTCGCGGCCATCTACGCAGTCTATATCCTGCTGGCCTACACCAGCCTGAAACGGAATGTGCTGCCTTAGACGCTCCGGTGATAAATTGCCCCTTGTAAATGCGCCATAGTTGTGGTATAATTATGCCACAAAGGAGGCGAACGAAATGCCAAGAATTATTCCCATCCGGGATTTGAAGGATACCGCTGCCATCTCTCAGATGTGCAGGGAGTCCAAGGAGCCGATCTATATCACTAAAAACGGATACGGCGACATGGTTCTGATGAGCATGGAGGCCTATGAAGAAAAAATGTGGCTGCTGGATGTATATGCCAAGCTGGCAGAGGCTGAAACCGAAATTCAGGGGGGAAAGGTTACGGATGCCCGTTCCACGCTGAAGGAACTGAGAGAAAAGCATGGGCTATAAGGTAGTATTGACAGAAGCGGCTCAGGAGGATTTGGACGGGATCCTGGGATACATTGCCCATTCCCTTGCCAACCCTATGGCGGCGCTGGCCTTTGCGGATGCGGTGGAGCGCTGTTACAGCAATCTGGAACAGATGCCAAGGATGTACGAAACCTGCCAGGATTCACGGCTTTCCTCTTTGGGGTATCGCAAGGCGGTTATTATAAATTATTTTTTGGTGTATAAAATTCAGGAACGCACAAAAACGGTCTATGTCCTGCGCTTTTTCTATGGTCGGCAGGATTATGCCAAACGACTTTGACCGGAGGCCTTTGTGTTCCATTGCATTTCCTTTATTGAAAGTCGGCCAATTCCAAAAGGAACTGGCCGATTTATCTTTTTCATGAAGCTGAGTGGGCTCTCAACTTCTCCCGAAGATGGTCGCATAAGCGTTATCGGGCTGAGTTCGTGGGGTGGCGAGTAGAGGACAAGTTCAAGCGGGC
>CAZYWM010000207.1:0-3060 GCA_964651615.1 uncultured Oscillospiraceae bacterium
TAATATTCCCTACGGCCACTGATCTATTACCTATTATCTATTATCTATTTCTGACCCGCCCCTACAGGTGCCTAACTCCGTTTTTCCAATTTTTCCAGCACCTGCTTGAAGTAATCCGGCAGGGCGGCAAAAACCATCACCGGGCGGCCGTCCCGGGGGTGGCGGAAGCAGAGGGCCCCGGCGTGGAGGCATTGGCTGTCCTGGCCCAGCTCCGGCTTCTTGTGGCCGTAGACCGTGTCCCCCAGGATGGGGTGGCCGATATAGGCCATATGTACCCGGATCTGGTGGGTGCGGCCGGTTTCCAGCCGGCAGCGGATGTGGGTGTAGCCCGGATAGCGCTTCACCACCTCCCAGTGGGTCACGGCGGGCTTGGAATTGCGCTCCGTCACGCACATCTTCTTCCGGTCGGTAGGGTGCCGCCCGATGGGCGCGTCCACGGTGCCCGCGTCCTCCTTCAAATTGCCGCAGACGATGGCCTCATAGGTCCGGGCCATGGTGTGGTCCTTCAGCTGGGAGGCCAGCATGGCGTGGGCCAGGTCGTTTTTCGCCACCGCCAGCAAGCCGGAGGTATCCTTGTCGATGCGGTGGACGATGCCGGGCCGCAGCTCCCCGTTGATGCCGGAGAGGGAATCCCCCATGGCATAGAGCAGGCCGTTGACCAGCGTGTCGTTCTGGTGCCCGGCGGCGGGGTGAACCACCAGCCCCTTGGGCTTGTTGATGACCACCACATCCTCGTCCTCATACACAATGTCCAATGGCATTTCCCGGGGAACCACGTCCACCGCCCGGGGCTCCGGGATCGTGACCTCCACCTGGTCGCCGGGGGTTAAGCGGTCATTCTTTTTCCCGGGCCTTCCGTTCAGCCGGACGCAGCCCTCTTCCATCAGCTTCTGGGCGGCGCTGCGGCTCAGAGCCAATTCACTCCGGGCCAAAAAGGCATCCAGCCGCTCCCCGGCCATGTCTGCTGTCAGCCTCATTTTTTCCCATCCTTCCAGATTTTCCTGTTGAAAAACGCCAGATGTACCATCAGCAGGGCGCAGCCGCAGGTGATGAAGCAGTCCGCCACGTTGAACACGGGAAACTCCATAAATTCCGTCTCCAGCATGTCCACCACATACCCCAGCCGCAGCCGGTCGATCATGTTGCCCAATCCTCCGCCGTAGATGGCGGCCAGGCACCAGCGCTCCAGCGGAGTGAAGGGCAGGGGCTTCTTAAAATACTCATACAGCACCGCCAGGGTGAAGGCCAAAAAGATCAGCGTAAAAAGCCACTGCATCCCCAAAAAGGAAGAGAAGGCCGCCCCCTGGTTCTGTACATGGGTCAGCCCCAGCACCCCGGGGATCAGAGGCATATCCTGATACACCGGGATAAAGCGCACCACCAGATATTTCGTCACCTGATCCACCGCGGCAATGGCCCCGGCAAAAAGGGCATAGCGAACAAAAGCCATTTATTTCTCCTTTCCCTTCTGGAACGAGGCCATCAGCAGCGCCGCCCACAAAAACAGGGGCAGCACCCAGTAATTGCTGCAAAACATGGGGACAGAGCAAATGCCCAGCAGCACATGCAGCACCCCGCCCAGGGCGTCGCCAGCCATGGCCGTCAGGAAGCTGCCGATGAGCAGCGCCAGCGTTGCCCCCAAAGAGGCGGCGCTGAGCAGACGGATCAGCCGGACGGTTTTCCGGTCCCCGGCGGCGATCCCGTCATAGAGCAAAATTGCCGGAGGGACAAAAAACAGCAGGGAAATCACCATCAGAAAAACGCGGACAGCGCCCGCCGGTTCGGGTATAAATCCCAGCCCTGCACAAATAATATAGAAAATGCCCCAAATGGCCGTAAGCGTTGATTTTTTCATAGAATTTCCTTTCCAATTTCCCGGATTGTCCGGCCGGGGCATGGAGCCTCGGGCGTGTTTTCCTCATTCTACCCCAAAACGGGGAAAAATGCAAGGGGAAACCGCCGTTGGCCCCGAAAGACGGAAAAAAAGCTGGACAGTTTCCCCAATATCTGGTATAATGCAGGGTAATCCCATGAAAAGAGGGTGACTGACCATGAGATGTCCCTTTTGCGGAGAGCAGGAAAGCAAAGTTGTAGACTCCCGCCATTCTGATGACGGTCTGAGCATCCGACGGCGCAGAGAGTGCATGGGCTGCCAGCGCCGCTTCACAACCTATGAGATTGTGGAGACGCTGCCCATCATTGTGGTCAAGCGCAACGGCTCCCGCCAGAATTTCGACCGGAATAAGATCATCAACAGCATGATCCGGGCCTTCGACAAGCGGAAGGTGGACGTCAACGACCTGGAGCGGATTGCCACCGAAATCGAGCAGACCATTCAAAACAATCTGGAACGGGAGATTTCCTCCGACCGGCTGGGGGAAATGGTGATGGAGCGGCTGAAGCCCGTGGATGAGGTTGCCTACATCCGCTTTGCCTCCATCTACCACCGGTTCCAGGACGCCAGCAGTTTTATGCGGGAAATCAGCAAATATCTGGAGGAAAAGTAATGTTTTTGACTTCCACCGCAGCCACCGAGGCTGCTTTCGACATCAAATCCATCAAGGAAATGATGGATGGGTTTGACCCTGCCTCCCTCCTGCCGGGCATCGACAGCATTGTGAGCAAGGTGCAGGTTCTGTGCTCCATTGCCATTCTGGCGGCCCCCGTCATCATGCTGTGCATGGGCATCGCCTATCTGCTCTTCGCCCCCAAGGAGGCCAACTACTATTTCGGCTACCGCACCACCTTCGGCATGGGCAGCGTCTCCGCCTGGCGGCACTCCCAAAAGGTGGCCGGGCTGATTTTCGGCGGGTTGGGGCTGATCCTCACCATTCTGATGCTGATGATCATGCTCACCTTCTCCGGCCGGGACGCCATGGATATGGTCTGGCTGGCGGTAAAATGCCTCCTGTGGGAGGGGGTTCTCGCCCTCATCGCCATTTTCTCCATCAACTCCGTGGCCATGTATACCTACGACTACAACGGCAACAAGCGGAGAAAGAAAAAGCGCGCGTAATTTCAAAAAGGGAAGCCAGCAGACCGTCGGCTTCCCTTTTTATT
>CAZYWM010000208.1:0-3056 GCA_964651615.1 uncultured Oscillospiraceae bacterium
GCCAGGGTCACACAGATTGTGATGACAACCGGCCAAATCGGCTTTTTCCGGGCCGGCCGGGCAAATTTACCGCTGGCGATGCTGACCGCCCCCTTCCGCGTTTGCGTCCCGGATGAACATGGGCGTCAGCATGGGCCTGCCAAACAGCTTTTCAAACCGGGGGCATTTGATGAGGAAGGCGTAGTACACATTGTACCCGCAGCCGTACATGGTCTCGGTGTTGCCCATGCCCTTGGCCAGAATCACATCCGCCTGCTCCAGGGCCTGCCGGGCCTCCTCGCCCAGCTGATTCAGCTCCGTGCCGGGCACCCGGTTGCCGTTGTCGATCACCGGGAAGGGGATGCCCACCGCCGCGGCATCGGCCCGGGTGGCGTCGTTGGCCGCAATTGCCCCCCGGACACAGAAGGTGATGGCAAGCTCTGGATACCGCTTCTGGATGGCCTGGGCGGCCACCCGATCCATGCCGATCTCTCCGGCGTTGTCCGTCAGATACAGCAGCTTTTTCCCGCTGCCCAGGTCTTGCAGAAATTGGTCGTAATCCGGCCCTGTGATCTCCATGGCCTCCGCCTGGGCCAGAAGCTCCTCCAGCTTCTCGTAGCTCACCTTCCCCTGGAAGGCGGAAAAGTCCAGATAATTGCCCAAAATGGCAAATTGCAGCCCCGCCAGAACGGGGTCAGCCGCCTGCTCTACCCGGCGCTCCACCGCTTCCAGCCGCTCCAGAATGAATTGGTTGGAGGCGATTTTCTCGTCGTGGAAGCGGTCAATGTCCAAGCCGTACATCTCGTGGAGCAGGTCCGCCACGGCGGGCCCGAACCAGGGAGCGGTGACGCCCTCTGGCGCGGAGAGAAAGAGCTTCATCAGCTCCTTGGCAAAGGCCGTGGTCTTGGACTCCGGCCCCAGAGGGCGGACCAGATCGATGTTCCGCCGGAGATAGCACTGCATACAGTATGAATCCATGGGAAAGCTCATAATTTCCCCTCCTGTTCCAGCTGAATCAAGTCCCGGGGAGTGTGGATGCGAAGCGTCCAGGCCGCCGGGGTGTCGAAACCGTAGTCCGCCCAGATAAAGGGTACACCCGCTTCCAGTGTGGCCTCATAGTCCCCCTGGGTGTCGCCGATGTAGGCGCAGGAGGTGATGTTCTGCCGCTCCATCAGGGCGCGGATGGTTTTGCCCTTGGAGGTGCCGGTGTCCCCAAAGCACAGGTGGGCTTTTATCAGCTTGTGGAGCCCCAGCTTTCGGATGCACAGCTCCGGGTAGCCCTGCTGGCTGTTGCTGACGATGAACAGCCGGTGGCGCTTTGACAAAACCTCCAGCGCATCTACAATGCCCTCGTAGCCGATGCGGCACTCGTTTTCCGCCAGATACCGGTTCTCCCGGTCCATGCACCGCTCCATCAGGCCGTAGCGCTGCTCTGGGGGCAGGTCGGGGAACAGCTCGTCGGCAATGGCGGTCATCACCTTGCCGAACAGGGGCCGCAGCCGCTGGGCGTCCACGCAGTAACGGTCAAGCCCCTCCGCCCGGAGCTGGAGGTTATAGCCCTCCGCCACCAGGGCCCGGGAATCCCACAGGGTGCCGTCGATGTCAAAAATCAAGCTTTCGTAGTTCATGTTATTCCGTTTCCTTGTCCTGTGTTCCCTCGTCCAGATAGCGCCGGATGTGGCCGGTAATCATCCCCAGGGCCACCAGGTTTTTGCCACCCTCGGGAACCACAATGTCGGCGTATTTCTTGCTGGGCTCCACATACCGCTCGTGCATGGGCTTGACTGTATTGCGGTACTGCTCCAGCACGCTTTCCAGGGAGCGGCCCCGCTTGTTCACATCCCGCTTGATTCTCCGGCACAACCGGATGTCGGCGTCGGTATCCACAAATATTTTGATGTCCATGAGGTTGCGGAGCTCTTCATTTTCAAAAATCAGAATGCCCTCCACGATGATGACCTTGTGGGGCACCAGGCGGATGGTTTCCTCCGACCGGTTGTGGACGGTGAAATCGTACACCGGGCACTCGATGGGGTAGCCGTGGCGGAGCTGATCCAGGTGGTAGACCATCAGACTGGTGTCGAAGGCGGCGGGCTCGTCGTAGTTGAGCTTGCACCGCTCCTCGTAGAGCATGTCGTCGTGGCGCTTGTAATAGTTGTCATGGCTGAGCACCGTGACCTTTCCCTGAAACTCGTTGATGAGATTTTTCATCAGGGTGGTCTTGCCGCTGGCGGTGCCTCCGGCAATGCCGATGACCAAAATGCCGTTTTCCATATGCTGCCTCCTTGCCTTTATTCCAGCCCCAGCATCCGCCGGGAGCGGCGCAGAATCTCCTGGGTGCCCAGGCTGTTTTCCAGAATCAGCTCTCCCGGCCCGTTTTCCAGCAGGCCCGCCGCTTCCAGGCGGTGGCGTGTCTCCCGGGCGGTGCCGTTCCCCCCGTCCAGCACGGCAACCCTCGGCCCCAGCAGCCGCTCCATGGCGTGGGAGGCGAAGGGAAAATGAGTGCAGCCCAGCACCAGGGCGTTGAGCTTGTCCGCGTAGGGGTCCAGAAGCCCATGGAGGGTCTGCTCCATCAGGGGGGTGTCCACCAGCCCCTGCTCGATGAGGGGCACCAGCTGGGGCGCGGGAATCTGATAGACCCGGCATTCCCGGTCATACCGGGACAGCAGGTGGCAGAATTTTTCCTCCCGCAGCGTCACCGGGGTGGCCATCACGCCGATGCTGCCCCCGGGGAACTGGTCCGCCGCCAGCTTCAGGGCGGGCTCGATGCCCACCACAATGAAGTCGGGGTATTTGGAGCGCAGGGACTCGATGGCGGCGGAGGTGGCGGTGTTGCAGGCCACCACCAGGGCTTTTAACCCCCGCTGCATCAGCCGGTCGGCGATTTGGAGGGTCAGCGCCTCCACCTCCTGCCGGGTGCGGGTGCCGTAGGGGGCGTGGGCGGAGTCCCCGTAGTAGATAAACCGCTCCCCGGGCAGCAGCCGCCGCAGATGCCGCAGCACGCTGAGGCCCCCCAGCCCCGAGTCCAGCACGGCGATATAATCCTGTCTGGTGTTCATAGCTTCACCTGACCTTCT
>CAZYWM010000209.1:0-3055 GCA_964651615.1 uncultured Oscillospiraceae bacterium
CGCTCGCTGTGGCCCATCTTGCCGAAGACCCGGCCGTCGGGGGAGGTGATGCCCTCGATGGCGAACAGGGAGCCGTTGGGGTTGAACTCGGTGTCCATGGTGGGCTTGCCATCCAAATCCACATACTGGGTAGCGATCTGACCGTTTTGCGCCAAAAGCTGGATCAGCTCCTCGCTGGCAAAGAACCGGCCCTCGCCGTGGGAGATGGGAACGGTGCAGACGGTGCCCACAGGGACGCCGGCGAGCCAGGGGGACTTGTTGGAGCACACCCGGGTGTGGACAATCTTGGACTGGTGGCGGCCAATGACGTTATAGGTCAGGGTGGGGCAGGTGTCGTCGGTGTCCCGAATCTCACCGTAGGGCACCAGGCCCAGCTTGATGAGAGCCTGGAAGCCGTTGCAGATGCCCAGCATCAATCCGTCCCGTTTGTTCAGCAGTTCGGCAACCTGCTCCTTGATGGCGGGGTTGCGGAAGAAGGCGGTGATGAATTTGGCGGAGCCGTCGGGCTCGTCGCCGCCGGAGAAGCCGCCGGGGAGGAAGATCATCTGGGCCTGGGCGGCCTTCTTGGCGAACTCCTCCACGCTGCGCTGGACATCGGAGGCCGTCAGGTTCCGAATCACGGCGATTTCCGCGTCGGCCCCGGCGTTCAGCATGGCCCGGGCGGAGTCATACTCACAGTTGGTGCCGGGGAACACGGGAATCAGCACCTTGGGCCGGGCCGTCTTCACCACGGGGGCGGGGTAACTGTCCGCCTGATGGGTAAAGGCGGGAATATCCCGGCCGCCCTCCGTGACCTTGGTGGGGTAGACCTGGGACAGCGTGGCCTCGTTCAGGCTGCGAAGCTCTTCGATGGAGGCCTGATCCTCGCCCAGCACAATCACAGGCTTTTCCGTGGTGTAGCCGATCTTGACGGCGCAGTCCATCCACACATCCTCCCGCAGCTCCGCAATCAGGCAGCAGGCGCCGGTGGTATACCAGTCGGTGAAGTTTTCGCTGTGGAAGCCGATGTTGTTGCCAAAGCTCATCTTCATCACGGCCTCGGCGGCGCCGTTCTCCACCGCCCAGGCGGAGAGAACCTTGCCCTGGTTGTGGAGCGCCAGGAAGGCGTCCCAGCTGGCTTTCACGGCCTCAGCGGTGTCCGCCGCCGGAGCGAAGAGGTAGACCGGGTGGTTGGCTCCCTTGAATTCGGGGGAGAGCACCTTCCCTGCCTCCACCGGGGCGATGGCAAAGGAGATTAGCGTGGGAGGCACGTCCAAATCCAGGAAGGAGCCGGACATGGAGTCCTTGCCGCCGATGGCGGCGGCGCCCAGCTCCAGCTGGGCATCCAGCGCCCCCAGGAGGGCGGCGAAGGGCTTGCCCCAGCGGTCGGGCTCGGTGCGGAGCTTTTCAAAGAATTCCTGGAGGGTCAGGTAGGCCTTGTGGTAGTCGGCGCCTGCCGCCACCAGTTTGGCCATGGAGCTGTAAACGGCGTCGTGAGCGCCGGTATAGGGGTCCACGCACATCCGGTCGGGGTCACAGCCCCAGGCCATAACGCTGGCCTGCTGGGTGTGCTGGCCGGGGAGCACCGGGAACAGGGCGGCCATGGCCTGGGCCGGAGTGGTCTGGGTCTTGCCGCCGAAGGGCATCAACACGGAGCCGGCGCCGATGGAGCCGTCGAAGCGCTCCACCAGGCCTCTGCGGCTGGCGGTTTTCAGGCTGGATGCCATCTCCCGCAGGGAGCCGTAGAGATTTTGGTACAGAGGATTCAGATTTTTCTCGCCCACGGCCACCTGGGTGTGCTTCACGGCGCCGTTGGTATCCAGGAAGGCACGGCTCAGATTCGCGATCTGCTTGCCCTTCCAGGTCATGACCATCCGGGCCTCCTCCGTGACCACGGCCACCGGGTAGGCCTCCAGGTTTTCTGCCTGGGCGGCTTCAATGAATCGGTCAGCGTCCTCGGGGGCTACCACCACGGCCATCCGCTCCTGGGACTCGGAGATGGCAAGCTCGGTGCCGTCCAGTCCGTCGTATTTCTTCCGAACGGCGTCCAAATCGATGCGCAGTCCATCCGCCAGCTCGCCGATGGCCACGGAGACGCCGCCGGCGCCAAAGTCGTTGCAGCGCTTAATCATCCGAGTGACCTGGGCGCTGCGGAACAGGCGCTGAATCTTCCGCTCCTCGGGGGCGTTGCCCTTCTGAACCTCGGAGGCCATGGTCTGCAGGGATTTCATGTTGTGGCTCTTGGAGGAGCCGGTGGCGCCGCCAATGCCGTCCCGTCCGGTGCGGCCGCCCAGCAGAATCACCACATCACCGGGAGCGGGAACCTCCCGGCGGACATTTTCGGCGGGGGCGGCGGCAACCACCGCGCCGCATTCCAGGCGCTTTGCGATGTAGCCGTCGTGATACAGCTCCGCCACATGGCCGGTGGCAAGGCCAATCTGGTTGCCATAGGAGGAGTAGCCCGCAGCGGCGGTGGTGGCAAGCTTTCTCTGGGGGAGCTTGCCCTTGACCGTGTCCTTCAGGCTCACCCGGGGGTCGCCGCCGCCGGTGACGCGCATGGCCTGATGGACATAGGCACGGCCGGACAGGGGATCGCGGATGCAGCCGCCGATGCAGGTGGCAGCGCCGCCGAAGGGCTCAATCTCCGTGGGATGGTTGTGGGTCTCGTTTTTAAACATCAGCAGCCAGTCCTCTTCCCTGCCGTCGATGACGGTGGGAACATGGATGGAGCAGGCGTTGATCTCCTCGCTCTCGTCCAGCTCCGGGAGCTGGCCTCTCTTTTTCAGCGTCTTTGCGCCGATGGTGGCAATGTCCATCAGGGTCTTCGGCCGCTTGGAGGCCTTCTGTTTGCCGTAAACCTCCACCCGGGCGTCCAGATACCGCTGGTAGGCGGCCTTCACGGCGGGGTCGGCGATTTTCACCTTGTCGATGTGGGTGGAGAAGGTGGTGTGGCGGCAGTGGTCGGACCAGTAGGTATCCACCACCCGAACCTCGGTGATGGTGGGGTCCCGGCCCTCCTCATCCCGGAAATAGGCCTGCAAAAATTTCAGGTCGTCCAGGTCCATGGCCAGGCCCA
>CAZYWM010000210.1:0-3024 GCA_964651615.1 uncultured Oscillospiraceae bacterium
CAATTTATCAATTAGCTGGGTGAAACCGATAAGTATATTAAATTTTATTTGCGGGCCTTGTCTCAGATGGGGATTGCCCAATTTGCAAGCCTTCAGGAGGTGCTGGAAGGTGTTTTCTTTAACGAGATTGACATCTAAAAAAGCAATATTTACTTATTTTCTCATGTATTTGCTCCTCAAGATCGTTGGAATCGGAATGCCCATTACTTCGGCGGAGTTCCTGGACGATATGATTGCCGGGGATTTCCGGGGAGCGCTGCTCTTTGGCGTTATCAGCTTTTTTCAGTTCCTTTTCTACCAGATTTGGTTTTACTTCCTGGACATTCGGGAGGGTAAGATGGAATGCCAGGCGTGGAATTGGTTCTGCTCCTGCGTCACCCGGAAACTGGAACGGCTGGACTGGTCCAGCGAGCAGGTCACCGTCAACGAAGTGCAGCAGATGATGGGCCAGGAATACGAGCAGACCAAAAACTATGTGTTCAAAAATCAGGTGACCGTTGCCATCTCTCTGTTTTCCATCGTTGCAATTGAAGTGATTTTGTTTTTGTACTCAAAAGCGATCTGCCTCTTTACGATTGTTGCCGTCCCAGTTTCCGTCCTGCTTTCCAGCAAAAGCAATGAGAGCCTGACGAATTGCGCCCAGGAAAATGTGGAGGATGTGAAGCGCATCCGGCAGTACACCGAGGACACGCTGCTGCTGTCCAAGGAGGAACGAACCCGCAGCCAAAAGCAGCTGACCGACTTTGAGAATCTGCAAAACAGGTACGCAGACTCCTTCCTCCAACGGGTAAAAAGGCTGTCCTTCGCCAATAACATCCTGTGCTATGGTTCTCTGAATCTGGTGATTTTGATAACCACGCTGATCACCGGCTACCAGGTGTACGCCGGAACGCTGACAGTGGGCGGGCTGTACGCTGTGCAGCTGCTGGTTTCTAATCTGTGGGGCCCCAGTGAACAGCTGATTGAAATTAAAAATAACTATGCCAACGTCAAGCCGATGATTTTGAGTATTTCCAATTTCCTGGAGCGAAAGGAGGCGGCGGACGGAGCCCGGGAGGTCAACTCCGTTGTCCTTCAAGACTACGTGAGCCTTGATAAGGACGGAAAGGAAATCAATCTTCCCCTCTGTGCCCGCCTGGAGGGTAAGGGCCTTTATGTGCTTCGGGGAGAGAACGGGGCCGGAAAGACAACGCTGCTGGAATCGCTGCTCGGCTACACCCGGCGCTACAAGGGCCATATTTTTGTTAACGGCGAGGAAATACAGCCGGGCCAGGTCAACCGATTTATCTACATCCCGGCAAAGCCCTACATCAGCCAATTCTATGGGGAGGGAAACAACCGCCTGTCAAGTGGGCAGCAGAAACGGCTGCAAATCCGGCTTGCGCTGGCCTCTCAGGGGAGTGCCTATCTTTTTGACGAGCCCACAAATTACCTGGATGCGGAAAGCAGGCGGGAGCTGCTGGATGAAATCCTTGCCAAGGCAAAGGAAAGCATCGTCGTGATTGTGACCCATGACGATGCGGCTTTGGCGCATTTACAGGGTGCGCAATGCTTTGCGCTTTTTCGTGCGCCGCACACATAGAACGACGCAGCCTGCCAGATGGATGAATCAAATGGCATACTTTCAGAATTCCTCTTGTAAACCAATGAAAATTGTGGTAGAATCCTAAAAGTATGTCATTCTTATGCGATTAGGAGGCAGCCTCATGCGTTACGCTCCCACGTAGCGTTCTTCCCAGGTGAGACGAATAACTTTACTTAGGAGGAAATGACTATGTCTGAACTTGTTGAACAAATCAGCCGACGCCGCACCTTTGCCATTATTTCCCACCCCGACGCCGGTAAAACCACCTTAACCGAAAAATTCCTGCTCTATGGCGGCGCCATTGCCCAGGCCGGTGTGGTCAAGGGCAAGAAGAATGCCCGGGCCGCCACCTCCGACTGGATGGAGATCGAGAAGCAGCGTGGTATCTCCGTCACCTCTTCCGTGATGCAGTTCCAGTACGAGGGCTTCTGCATCAACATTCTGGATACCCCCGGCCACCAGGACTTCTCCGAGGACACCTACCGCACCCTGATGGCGGCGGACTCCGCCGTCATGGTCATCGATGGGGCCAAGGGCGTGGAGCCTCAGACCCGCAAGCTTTTCAAGGTCTGCGCCATGCGGCATATCCCCATCTTCACCTTTGTGAACAAGATGGACCGGGAGGCCAAGGATCCCTTTGACCTGCTGGACGAATTGGAGCGGGAGCTGGGCATCGAAACCTACGCCATGAACTGGCCCATTGGCTCCGGCAAGGACTTCCAGGGCGTTTATGACCGGGAAAAGAGCCAGCTGCTGTTCTTCTCCGGCATTTCCGGGAAGAACAAGGCGGCAAAACAGGAAATTGACCTGTATGATCCCCAGGTTGCCCAGCTGCTGAGCAGCGAGGATAAGCACCGGCAGCTCATCGACGATGTGGAGCTCCTCTCCGCCGGGCGGGAGCTGGATATTGAGGAAGTGAAGCGGGGGCAGCTGAGCCCGGTGTTCTTTGGCTCCGCCCTGACCAATTTCGGCATTGAGCCCTTCCTGGAGTCCTTCCTGAAAATGACGCCGCCCCCCCTGTCCCGGGTGGCGGACTGCGGGGAGATCGATACCTTCAGCCCGGATTTTTCCGCCTTTGTCTTTAAGATTCAGGCCAACATGAACAAGGCCCACCGGGACCGGCTGGCCTTCATGCGCATCTGCTCCGGCAAATTCCAGCGGGATGCGGAGTATTACCATGTCCAGGGCGGCCGTAAAATGCGCCTGTCCCAGCCCCAGCAGCTGATGGCCGCGGAGCGGGAGATCGTGGACGAGGCCTACGCCGGGGACGTGATTGGCGTCTTTGACCCGGGCATCTTCTCCATTGGCGACACCATCACCGTGCCGGGAAAGAAGTTCCGGTTCTCCGGCATCCCCACCTTTGCCCCGGAGCATTTCGCCCGGGTCTCCGCCAAGGACTCCATGAAGCGCAAGCAGTTCGTCAAGGGCACGGAGCAGAT
>CAZYWM010000211.1:0-3014 GCA_964651615.1 uncultured Oscillospiraceae bacterium
ACCGATGAAAATCTGCTGCTCACCGCCTCCACCGCCTCCGGCAAAACCGAGGCGGCCTTTTTCCCCATCATCACCCTGTTTTCCGAAAATCCCCCCGCCTCCGTGGGGGCCATCTACATCGGGCCCCTGAAGGCATTGATTAACGACCAGTTCCTTCGGCTGAACGACCTGTGCGCCCGGGCGGACATTCCGGTGTGGCACTGGCACGGGGACGTGGCCCAGAGCCACAAGGCCCGGATGATGAAGCACCCCTCCGGCATTTTGCAGATCACCCCGGAGTCCCTGGAGGCCATGCTGCTGCACAAGCACGCCGCCATCCCCAAGCTCTTCGGCGACCTCCGGTTTGTGGTCATCGACGAGGTTCACTCCCTGCTCCGGGGGGACCGGGGCGGGCAGACCCTGTGCCTGATTGAGCGGCTGAGCCGGTTAGCCGGGGTGAATCCCCGGAGGATCGGCCTCTCCGCCACCATCGGCGACCCGGAAAAATGCGGGGAATTTCTGTCCCTGGGCACCGGGCGGAAAACCATCATCCCCAAAATCCAGGCAAAGGGCAGCACCTGGCGGCTGAGCATGGAGCATTTCTATGTGAAAAACACCCAGGCCGCCCAGGATCGGCCGGACATCGAGGCCCTGCCCCTGCTGGACGAAAAGACGGACGACGCCCCCAAAAACGCCGACCCCGGCCTGGGCTATATCTTTGAGCACACCCGGGGGAAAAAGTGCCTGGTGTTCGTCAACTCCCGGGAGGAGTGCGAAACCGTCACCACCACCCTGCGGCAGTATTGCGAGCTGAATCACGAGCCGGATCGGTTCCTCATCCACCACGGCAACCTCTCCGCCTCCTACCGGGAGACCGCCGAGGAGGCCATGAAGGACGATTCCCAGTTTATGACCACCGTCACCACCGCCACACTGGAGCTGGGCATCGACATCGGCCGGCTGGAACGGGCCTTCCAGATCGACGCCCCCTGGACGGTTTCCTCCTTTTTGCAGCGGATGGGCCGCACCGGCCGCCGGGAAGCCCCGCCGGAAATGTGGTTCGTCATGCGGGAGGACGAGCCCGAGGCTCGGGCCATGCTCCCCTCCACCATCCCCTGGAAGCTGCTGCAGGGCATCGCCCTGGTGCAGCTGTACCTGGAGGAGCGCTGGGTGGAGCCGCCCCGCCTGGACCGGCTGCCCTACAGCCTGCTCTACCATCAGACCATGTCCACCCTGGCCTCCTGCGGGGAGCTCTCCCCCCGGGCCCTGGCGGATCGGGTGCTGCCACTGCACTATTTCCACCGGATCACCCAGGAGGATTTCAAGGTGCTTCTGCGCCACCTGGTGGAGACGAACCACATCCAGCGCACCGAGCAGGGGGGACTGATCGTGGGTCTGGCGGGGGAGCGGGTGGTGAACTCCTTCAAATTCTACGGCGTGTTCCAGGAGAACGAGGAATACACCGTCCGCAGCGAGTCCCAGGAGCTGGGCACCGTGGTTCTCCCGCCGCCGGTGGGGGAGAAGCTGGCCATTGCCGGCCACGTGTGGGAGGTGCTGGACGTGGACCACAAGCGGCACCTGGTCTACTGCCAGCAGGTGGGAGGCTCCATCCCCGCCTATTTTGGCCAATGCCCCGGGGACCTGCACTCCAAAATCCTGGCCCGGATGCGCCAGGTGCTGCTGGAGGACCGGAAATATCCCTACCTGATGAAAAACGCCGTGGCCCGGCTGGAGCAGGCCCGCTACACCGCCGCCCACTCCCAGGCGGGGCGGGCGCCCCTCATCAATCTGGGGGGGAAAATGTGGTGCCTGCTTCCCTGGGTGGGGACCTATTCCTTTTTGGCCATGGAGCGGTTTTTGAAGATCAAATGCGCCGACCGGCTGGGGCTGCGGAATCTGGACTCCGCCCGGCCCTACTACATGCAGTTCACCATGAAGGTAAGCGCCCAGGAATTCTACCAGGTGGTGGCCGAGGAAATTCAAAATCCCCTGGACCCCATGGAGCTGGTGTACCCCAAGGAGCTTCCCCTGTTTGACAAGTATGACGAGTATCTGCCGGAATCCCTGGTGAAAAAGGGCTTCGCCTACGGCGTGCTGGATTTGCAGGGCATGAAGGAAGCCATCCTGAGCTGGCAGAATATTTCCCTGTAGGGGCGGGTCGGAAATAGATAATAGATAATAGATTGCTAGGTTAAATGCCTGAGTGCTCCGTTGAATGGCAGCAAGCACCGGCTTCTGAGCGCAAGCCCCCCTTGTGTAAAGGGGGCAGGGGGGATTGGGCAGCAGGCAGTTGCCATTTTCCCCCAACTGGGGGCGAATACGTAACATTTCACCGCCCAATCCCTCAGCCGCGCCGGTGTAAATACGTAATTTGCTCATTTACAGATTTACAAGGGAACTTCTGATTAATTCGGCAAGAGCTGACAGCGAGGGATTTTGGCTCAACCGAAAGTATCAAAATTGCGGGAATACTTTGTGTATTTCCCAATTTTGATACTGCACGGGTGGGGCAAAAGACCCGCTGTTCAGCCGCAGACGAATTATTCAGAGGTTCCCAAGATCGTGGAGGCGACAGGTATGCAGAATGATTGGCGGTTAACGAATCAGAGGAACTATCTGTATCGTGCAGCTCTGAAAAAGGCAGACTTTAAGGCAGTCCCCCATAACGACCACGAACACTGCGAATTCTGCTTTGAAAAATTTGGATTGGAAGAGGGCTGCCTGAAATCCGGTTACTGCTCTCTGGACGGATACCGCTGGATTTGCGGCGACTGCTTTCGGGATTTTCGGGAACAGTTTGAGTGGAGCCTGGAGGACGCCTGATCGCTTCCACCCCTGGTTATACGATGTGCTAAAAAAGCTGCCTCACTTTTTACGGTGAGGCAGCTTTATTCAATCCTTTTTCCGGAACCGGGCGAACACCGCCTGGAGGACGATGAAGAAGCACAGCAGAATGGCTGTTACCACGTTGGGCCAGGCAGAGCTGAGCTTGCCGTTGGTCTTCACCAGGCTGGAGATGGTGCCGTTGATCAGCA
>CAZYWM010000212.1:0-2987 GCA_964651615.1 uncultured Oscillospiraceae bacterium
AGGAGCTGGTCTGCCCTCAGTGCGGGGATACCATGACGGAGATCGGCAAGGAAGTCGTAAAGACGCTGGAAATCGTCCCTGCCCAGTATATCGTCCGGGAGGATATTTACTACACCTACGCCTGTAAAAGCTGCGGTGAAAATGCTGACGAGGGCTGCGAGACGCCCGTTGTGAAAGCACCCCGGGAGAAGAATATTATCCCCGGCAGCTTCGCCACGCCGGAAGCCATTGCGCACATCATGACCCAAAAGTTCGTTATGGGTTCTCCGTTATACCGGCAGGAGCAGGAGATGAACCGCAAAGGGATTCAACTGAGCCGGCAGACCATGTCCAACTGGATTCTGAGAGCCACGGAGGACTATCTGGTTCCTGTGTATCAGCGCCTGCATGAGGAGCTGCTCAAAAGAGAAGTCCTCCATGCAGACGAAACCACTCTGCAGGTACTCCACGAGCCGGGAAAAGCCCCCCAGAGCGATAGTTTCATGTGGCTGTACCGGACAAGCGGGGATACGGACAAGCCCATTGTCCTGTACGAGTACCAGCCGGGACGGGGTGGAAAACATCCAAAGGAGTTCCTGACAGGCTTCCATGGCTATCTCCATACGGACGGCTACGCCGGATACCACAGCCTCCCGGAAGGGATAACGGTAGTGGGATGCTGGACACATGCCCGGAGAAAGTTTGACGAGGCGGTAAAGTCTCTGCCCAAGGGGAAAGCAAAGGGCAGCTCCGCATCCCAGGGACTTGCCTACTGCAATCTTCTGTTTGAGATTGAGCAGGGGTTGGCAGAGAAAACAGCGGAAGAAAGATATTCTGAGCGGCTGAAGCAGGCAAAGCCTGTTTTAGACGCCTTGTGGTCATGGGCAAATTCCAGAACAGCGGCTCCGAAGTCCGCCTTGGGAAAGGCACTGAACTATCTGAAAGAGCAGTGGCCCTACCTGACCAGCTATCTCAAGGATGGCAGACTGGAGCTGAGCAATAACCGGGCTGAAAGAAGTATCAAGCCCTTCGTCATTGACCGGAAGAACTTCCTGTTTGCCAATACGCCCAAGGGAGCAAAAGGAAGCGCAGTCATGTTCAGCCTGATACAGACCGCCATTGAAAATGGGCTGGATCCGTATAAATACCTGACCTGGCTGCTGAAGAAGACAAATAACGCTGATTTGACTCAGGCTGAGGAAATACAAAAGCTGCTGCCCTGGAACGCATCGGAAGAATGCAGAGCAAAGTAGCTTTGGGCACTTTCAAAATACACGAAGGAGCAGGATATGAGACTGGAACAATCTGATGCTGAGCTTTTTTACCAGTTATGGTTTCCGCTGTTGGATTTTGTGAACAGGAAGTACCATGTGTGTCCCGAAACAGAGACGATAGACCAAAGACAGGGAGTTGACGCACGTGACGCCAAGAAAATTGCGGACTATTTGTGGTCACACATTGAGGTTATAGAGGAATACCTTGCTGCAGCTGAGTTACCGAACGAATATGCTCAAATTGTAGCAGGATGGAAACAATGCAAACCGGGCAGATATATTTTGGAACGACATCTAAAAAAGGGTTCGGTGTTCATCTCAGCGGAAGATGGGACGGTTTATATGGTAAAGGGACTGTTCTCCACTTGGGCGGAGATGCTTGGAGAAAGTCCTATACTGCTGGATGCCGTGTTAATTCCTTTCCGGGACAGCATTATTTCAGATGGGCTGGTAGTGCCGTATCGAATCTACTTCGGCAAAGGTGTAAGAGAGGGTTTCAAGGGAGAGTACATGAACGCAAAGAGAAACCATACAATACATTTCTCTTTTTAAGTGAATAATCCTGAGGCGTCCCAGAATACAAAACTCCGGGATGCCTCTTACTATATACTGCAAGATTTGACGCTTACAAAGAAATCGTCAGAATCATTGGTTTTTGTTATCAAAAATGTGGATGGCAAAAATATCCTTGACAAATCGCATGCCAAGGCGCGGTACTGCTGAAAAACAAAGATGGTTTGTTGCCCCTTTCTTCCTCGGATTTGGTGCTTATCAGCCATATGGCGAAGGAAATGCGTTACCAGGGCACCGGCAGCAGTCATATCAACCCCACCAGGCTGGTAAATCTGACGGACACCATGCCGGATATTCCTTTCGTAGATTGCTGCGACGCCCAGGGCAATGTGACAGAAGAAGCCCTGCGGGAAGCCGCCCAGGCAGCAAAAGCCCACGAAATTGCCATTGTGGTGGCAGGACTGCCGGAAATTTATAAATCGGAAGCCTTTGATCGGGAGCATATGGGCCTCCCAGAGGGGCATAACCGGATGATTGAAGCGGTAGCGTCGGCAAATCCAAATACCGTGGTGGTGCTGCTGGGCGGCAGCGCCATGGAGCTGCCCTGGGCGGACAAGGTCAAAGCCATTCTCTACGCGGGCCTGCCCGGTCAGGCAGGCGGTCAGGCCATTGCGAATCTGCTCACCGGAAAGGCAACCCCCTCCGGCAAGCTGACAGAAACTTGGCCGATTTCCTATTCGGATGTGATTTCCAAGGATACCTTCGGAAAGCGGAATGCAGAATACCGGGAGGGCATCTACGTGGGCTACCGGTATTACGATAAGGCGGTCAAGACCTGTCGAATCCGTCCTATCGTATGATGCTGATTTGCGCCACAGACTGTCCCATGCGGGCCGTAATCATCAGCAGTGGCGGCAGCATGAGCGATTCCATGGCGGCGGGGCTTCTGCATATGGCCAACGGGCACTATCTCAAAGGTATTGCCGCAATGCTTAAGAAATAAAATAAGGAGAGAATAAACCATGAAACAAGAAACCGCAAACCGGCTGCCAGCTAGCAGAATCAAATCCTCCGATGTGACGAAAAGTGAAAAATGGATTGGTTATCTCGTCGGCCCTGCTGGGGCACTGCTCCTCAGCGCAGTGTTGGCATCCTACCTGAACGTCTAATCCGACTGTATTTTGGCACCAGTTATTTCTTTGACGAGTACAAGCGCTTTCC
>CAZYWM010000213.1:0-2953 GCA_964651615.1 uncultured Oscillospiraceae bacterium
TACTCTTTGATAACCCGCACGCCGGCCTCACTGACGGTGATGCTGGCGGCCGAAGCTGTAATTGCCGCAGCCGGAATCAGGCTGACGAGCATTACCAGCGTCAGCAGCAGGCAGGTAATTCTCTTTTTCATAGAAACCTACTCCTTTACTGAAAATGTAAGTTACTGGTATTATAACAACATTAGTTACAAATTGCAACCCCTAATGTGGATTTTATTTACAATTTGTAATTTTTGTTTCTTTACAACGAAAGCTCCACATTTTTAAGATCAAATGGGAGCTTTCGTCGTTTATTTCCTCAAAAATCGGATGAAACAGCTGTCAAAACCAGCGCTGTACGCTTTACTGCCAGATGACGCCGGAGTTGGAGCCAGAGCCGGAAGCGGTGATCTGAATGTACTGCATGCACACCCAGCCGGTGGAGATGCGGCCCCAGGCCACGCCGTTGACATAGGTCAGCTCATACACTGTTACCGTGGTGCCGGGGGTCAGGCGGCCCACAATGGCATTGTTCGTGCCGGCGGCGGCCCGGACATTCAGCTGGGTGCAGTTGACCACCCGGCCGGTGTAACCGGTGGAGGGGATGGTGGTGCCGCCGTTGCTGCTGCCGTTCAAGCGAATGTAGGTCATGCACACCCACTGGTTGGTGCCGATCCGGCCCCACTGCTGGCCGCCGACGGTTGTCACCTCATAGATGTTGACCTGGCTGCCGGGAGTCAGGGCGCCCACCCGGGTGTAGTTCGTGCCTGCGCCGCTGCGGACGTTCAGGTTGGTGGAGCTGATGACGGTGCCCAGGCCGGTGCCGGTGGAGGGCAGATTGGAACCGCCGTTGCCGGTGCTCAGGGTGACATAAGCCAGGCTGACCCACTGGTTGGTGCCGATCCGGCCCCACTCCATGCCGCCCACAGTGACCCGCTCGTAGATGCTCACCACAGTGCCGCCGCTGAGGGCGCCCACCTTGGCGTAGCCCATGCCCGCGCCGTTGCGGACGTTCAGGTTGGTGTTGGCCTTGACCACACCGGTGGCGATGACGGTGCCGTTACCGTTGCTGCCGCCGTTGTTGTTGCCATTGCTCACCAGGGAGATGTAGTTCATGGAAACCCAGCCCTTGTCGGTCATGCCCCAAAGCATATTGTTCTGAGTGGTCTGGGAGTAGATCTTCACCTGATCGCCCTTTCTGTAGGAGCCCACAATGGAGTTGCCCACGCCGGGGGCGGAACGGACGTTCAGGCCGGAGGCTGTTACCACGCCAACCTGATAGGAAGGATTGGTGGTGTTATTATTGTTGTTGCCGGAGCCCTCCCAGATCGCACCGCCGTTGCCGGTGTTGCCGGTGTTGTTGGAGTCCAGCTTCACATAGGTCAGGCTGATCCACTGGTTGTTGCCGATCCGGCCCCAGAAGGAACCACCCGAATTGACGGTCTCATAGATGCTGACCCGCTGGCCGTTGTAGGCAGCGCCAACCTTGGCGTAGCCAGTGCCCGGGCCGCTGCGGACATTCACGCCGGTGTTGCAGACCACGGTGCCGGTGTTCACCGGGGTGGTGGTGCCGCTGCCGTTGTTATTGTTGTTGCCGTTGTTGATGTTGCCGACGCCCACGTAGTTGGTGTTGGTCAGCTCCACCCAGCCGTCAATGTAGCGGCCCCAAGCGGTTCCGTTCACCTGGGCGGTCTCCACGATCACCAGCTGAGTGCCGGAGGGGACGGTGGTGATCTGGGTGTAGTTGCTGCCGGCGCCGTTGCGGACATAGCAATAGTTGCTGGTAACGGAGGCGGGCACGCCGTACTGGGCGTACAGGGTGCGGCCGGCGGTGGAAGCATCCAGGTACTTCACGCCGGTGCCGCCGGAGGGAGAGGTGAACCAGCCGCCGAAGGTGTAGCCGGACTTGGAGGGATTGGCCGCAATGATGTTCACATTGGAGCCGGACATGTAGGCCTGCATCTTATCCTCGCCGTTGTTGCCGGCGGTGCCGCCATTGGGATCAAGGATCACATATGTATAGGCGGCGGGAGCGGCGGTGCTGTAGATGCCGTTGAGATACAGATTGGCCTCCGCCAGGCGGCGGTTAATCAGGGTGGGGTTGGGGACGGAGTTGATGTTGGCCCACAGGCCGATGGCAAACAGGAATTCCGTAACGTAGCCGTTGCCAACCACCACGGAACGGAAGCGGCCGGGCTGATTCATCCAGTCGGTGCCGCAGTTGAAGCTGAAGGAGATCAGCGCATCGTGCTGGCCCTGATTCAGGTAGAGGTTGTTATTGGCGGTGAACTGATTGAGTGACTGATTGATGGAATTCAGGCTGGTCCGCAGGGCCTGGTCGGCCTGTACCTCGGTGATGACCTGGCCGGAGTAGCCCGGAGTGCCATAGCCGATGGACCACCGATTCCCATCCGCATAGGCGGTGGAGTGGAATCCTTCAAACTGTTTGATCAAGCTGACCACATTCTCGCTGTAATTCAGGTTGGATGCGGCCTGCGCGGGGATGGCTCCCAGGGGGAGCAGGCTGATGACGAGCACCAAAGCCATAATTACGCAAGCAAATTTCCTCTTCATAACGACTTGCTCCTTTTCGAGTTTTGTTTGATGGAGTTATTATAGCAGGGTCTGTGACAAATTGCAACAGGTAAATTACATTTTGTTACTATTTATTTCTTAATTTTTTCTTTCCCTTCCCCGCCATTGACTTTCCCCCCCGGGGTTGGTATCATGTTTAGATATGAGATAGGCGATATGAGATAGGAGATCGTTAGGAATTAGGGGTTAGAGATGAGAAATTGAGCGGAGGCGTACCTCCCCGCATTGGGCTGTGCCGTCTTTTGGTGCCTGCTGCCCAATCCCCTCCTGCCCCCCTTTACACAAGGGGGGCAGGAGCTCAGATGCCGGAGCATGGTTCCATTCAATGGAACACGCGGAAACCATTGCCTTACGGGCGAGTCAAGACTCGCCCCTACAG
>CAZYWM010000214.1:0-1381 GCA_964651615.1 uncultured Oscillospiraceae bacterium
ATGGCTGTTTCTGTTTTGATTGTAGAGGATGACCGCAACATTGCGGAGCTGCTTCAAATGTATCTGGAAAAAGAGGGCTATGCCGTCACCTGTGCCAGCGACGGCGGGCAGGGGCTGGCCAAATACCGGGCCATCAAGCCGGACCTGGTGCTGCTGGACGTGATGATGCCGGTGATGGATGGCTGGTCCGTGTGCCGCGCCATCCGTGCCGAGGCCCAGACCCCCATCATCATGCTCACCGCCAAGGGAGAAACCGACGACAAGGTTACGGGGCTGAAAAACGGCGCCGACGACTACATCACCAAGCCCTTTGAGATGAAAGAGGTGCTGGCCCGGATTGAGGCGGTGCTGCGGCGCTCCTCCGGCGTGACCACGGAAAAGAAGGCCCGGCGGCTGGTGTTCGACAAGCTGATCATCGACATGGACGCCTTCGAGCTGACGGTGGACGGCAAGAAGGTGGACACGCCCCCCAAGGAGATGGAGCTGCTGTACTACCTGGCCTCCTCCCCCAACCGGGTCTACACCCGCAACCAGCTGCTGGACGAGGTGTGGGGCTTCGACTACTTCGGCGACTCCCGGACGGTGGATGTCCATGTGAAGCGCCTGAGAGAGAAGCTGGAAGGGGTCAGCGAAAGCTGGAACCTGAAAACCGTCTGGGGCGTGGGGTACAAATTCGAGGTGCTGTAACGCTTTTTTTCGATCACTGACCATATATTCAAACCTCCCAGGCGGCAAGCCCGGGAGGTTTCTTATTCGGTTTTGAGGATGAATCGCGCCAAGGCTCCCTTGCGTAAAGAGCAGCGGGAAGGTATCCCAGCCTCTATAGGCAGGAATTGATAAAGGCCAGATCGTCGGGGGACCATTGGCTGACGGTTTCGGTCACGTTCAAGAAGTTTCCGCTGTATTGGCCCTCGATTACGCTGCCCAATATCCACAGAAGATAGGCGGCTTTTCTTTCCTCCGTGGAAAAATCGTTGTCCCAATTTATGGCGTCCGCGGTAACGGAATCGTAAACCTGCTCTCCGTCGCCGCTTACAAAAAGCTCATAGTGGCTGCGCCTTTGGATCACGCCCTTTGTGTCCGTATAGTAGAGATTGGCGGAAAGGCTGATGAGATAGCAGTCCATTCTCTTGCGCTCAAAATTGGGACTGCAATAGTGCAGCACCGTGGTTACTTCCGGCGTTTTCCCCCACGAGGCAAATTTCTCCGAGTGAACCTCGGCCGCGACGGCATCCGCAATCATCTGCCGCAGCTCGGCCGTCGGGGTTTCAAAATCCTCCTGGAGCGAGTTTATGGTGAACACCCGATCCCAGCTGTCCGAAACGGATTTCCGCGGGCTTTCGGCGTCCTCTGACGGGGCCTGCGTCGGAGCCGTTGTCGG
>CAZYWM010000214.1:1481-2950 GCA_964651615.1 uncultured Oscillospiraceae bacterium
GTCGGAGCTGTTGTCGGGGCCGTTGTTGGAACTGTCTGAGGCGTGAAGGGGGCCACCGCAAAGGTCTGCCGCAGCCGGATGGTATCGCCGTTTTCCATTTCCAGCGTCCAGACAAGCTGGTTTATTCCGCTTGCTCCGGTGTAGAAGACGTCGCATTCCCTGGCGGCGGGGGCGTAATCCGGGCTGTAAACCGGGCCGGAAATTTCCAGCGCGCCGTTTTCATTGGGGAACGCCTCCAGCGTGCAGCTTTTCACCTTTTCAAAAAAAGCCTCGGTGTCCGCAGGCTCGCCATTGCGGAAAACGCCCAGCTGGGCCGGAAGGCAGGCGGTCTCGCCGGCGGGCTGGGAAACGGTTATGTATTCCTCCGGCACCCGGCTGGCAAGGTCGGCGGAGCGGGTGCTTACCAGCAGCTCGTACGCGCCGTCTTTGTCGGAATACACCACCAGCGCGCCGCCCTCAAAGGCTTTCGGGCGGCGGAGCAGGAGCGCCCCCAGCCCAACCGCGGTCAGCGCAAGCACGCAGGCAAGGGCCCGCAGCACCTTTTTCCGCCACAGCCGCGGTGGTGGAATCTCGTTTTTTTCAATAAGGCTTTTGGCGCAGCGGGGGCAGAAACAGGCGTCTCCCGGCAAAACCGCGCCGCAATAAATACATCTTTTATCCATGCTTTCATCTGTCAAAGCGCCTCCATGAGAGCGCGCACATTTTTATATCGCTTTTGCGGATTTACCATGGTGCATTTCTGCACAATGCGGCCCAGGCGCCCGGATGCTAGCTCTCTGGACGGATGCTTTCCCGTGAGCATGATGTTCAGGAGAATGCCCATGGAATAAATGTCCGCCCGCTGGTCGGTTTGGAAAATACCATATTGCTCCGGCGCGGCATAGCCGGTGGTTCCCAGAATCTGGGTGTCGTCGCTGCACTCGCTTTTGAAAATACGCGAGGCGTTAAAGTCGATGAGCACCGCCTCGCTGCCCCGTATGATCACATTTTCCGGCTTTATGTCCCGATGCACCGCGCCCAGGCTGTGCAGCACCCACAGGGCATTGCATAGCTGCATGGTAATTTTTCTCGCCTCGGCGGGTGTGAACAGCGCGTCCCTCAGAAGATAATCCAGGCGGTCGCCCTGGACGTATTCCTCCAGCACCGCAACCATCCCGTCGCTTTCCGCCACCTCCATGATCTGCGGCAGATTCGGGCAGGAAATCCCCAGCAGCTTCTGATAGACCTCCCCGTTTCCGCAATAATGGCGGAAGACCAGTCGCGTTCCATTGCGCTTGTTTTGCAGAAGGGAAACAAAACCCCGTTCGCTGGTTTTCAGTTCCTTTACGGTGTCATATTCCGCCTCGATGCTGGACATCAAATACGAATAAATACGCCCCACCTCCTTCAAAGGTATGCAGCGCGCATATTGATTTTTTTCAAAAATTTGATATGATTACGCCAAAGAAACCCCTACGGGAGAGATATAA
>CAZYWM010000215.1:0-2946 GCA_964651615.1 uncultured Oscillospiraceae bacterium
AATTAGAAATGTAGTTGGACAGCTTGCCGCACTGCCCCCCCTCACTGTAGGGGCGAGTCTTGACTCGCCCGTAAGGCAATGGTTTCCGCGTGTTCCATTCAATTTTTTGCCGCAAAAGCGTTACCGGGCGGGTTAGGGAAAAAGCGATAAGCGACCAGCCAAAAGCGAAACTGCCTCCCGGCGCTGCCGGGCCGCTTAGCCCCAGAGGGCGGAGAGCATGGGGATGACCTGCTTTTTGCGGCTCATGATTTTGGGAAGGAACACGGAATTTTCCTTGGGGGCGGCGTTGAAGGCCTGACGGATGGTTTCGTCGTCGCCTACGTAGATGAGCTGGGTGCCTTCCAGCAGCACGTCGGTGAGCATCAGCAGCACCATGGAGAAGCCCTGCTTTTCCGCCACGGCGCGCATGTGGGTCAGGAACTCCTCCTTCCGCTGCAGCATGCTGGGGCTGTCCACACAGGTGATCTGGGCCACAGCCAGGTCGTGGCCGGCAATATGGAACTCCTTGTAGTCGGTGAACAGCAGCTCCTGGGCGGATTTGCTGTCCAGGCTGGCGGAGAAGATGGTCTTGCCCAGCTCGTCCAGGGAGATGTTGGCAATCCGGGCCAGACGCTCGGCCATCCGGATGTCTCGGGAGGTGCAGGTGGGGGATTTGAACATAACCGTGTCCGAAACGATGGCCGCCGCCATCAGCCCCGCCATCTTCTCCGAGGGCATCAGCCCCCGGTCCTGGAACATGCCGGCAATGATGGTGTTGGTGGAGCCCACCGGCTCGTTGCGCACGGTGATGGGATTGTTCGTCTGAATGTCCGCCAGCCGGTGATGGTCGATGATCTCCAGTATCTCTGCCTCCTCCAGCCCGGGCACGGACTGGGCGGCTTCGTTGTGGTCAACCAGCACCACCCGCTTCCTCCGGGGGCGGAGCAGATGATACCGGGTCAGCACGCCGACCACCTTGTCATTCTCGTCCAAAATGGGGTAGCAGTGCTCCCGGTATTTGAGCACCTGCTCCCGAACCTCGTCCACCCGGTCTTCCAGGTGGAAGCAGACCAAATCCTGGGTCCGGCAGATCCGGCCAACGGGGGTGGACTGGAAAATCAGCCGGGCGGCGGAATAGGCGTCAAAGGGCGTGGAGATGATGCAGGTGGTGGTGGGCAGGGTGCGAAGCTCCTCGTCCAGCTCCGCCTGGCACAGCACCAGGCAGTTGACCCCCAGCTCCAGGGCTCTGCGGATCATCTCCGGCTGGTGGCCGCAGAGAACCACCGAATTGGGGGTATGGAACAGCAGATTCTCCCGGCTCTTGGGCAGGGCAATGGTCACTTCACCGCCGATGGTGTCGGTGCTCTCCCCGGCGTCGTTGAGAACCTTGCCCTCCAGCACCGACAAAACGTTAAACAGGGGCACCGGCTCCAGGAAGCCATTGAACATCAAATCCATGTTGTAGCTGGCCACATCCTCCCGGGACAGCATCCCGAACAGGGTGCCGTCCTCCCTGGCCACCGGCAGGGCGGAGCTCTTGTGGTCGTCGGACAGCAGCTTCCAGGCCCGATCCAATGTCACCGCGTCGCTGAGGATGGGAGGCGTGTCAAAATCCAGGTCGCAGACCTGGGTGTACATGTTGTAAATCCTGGTAGGCGCCTGGAAGCCGAACAAATCCAGAACGATCTGAGTCTCGTCGGAGACATGGCCCAGGCAGGCGGCCTCGTATTCCCGGTCGCCGCAGGCGTTGCGCAGGGCGGCGTAGGCCATGGCGGCAACGATGGAATCGGTGTCCGGGTTTCGGTGCCCGGTGACGTAAATCGGGTCCATTAAATTTCCCTCCATTTGTGGGGCGGCCATGGGCCGCCTATGATAAGTCCACTTCTCCCGCCAGGTTTTGGGCGAAGAGCTCCTTGATCTGCTCCGGGCTCAGCCCCTGGCCGATGGCCCACATGAGCTTGGTCATGGCGGCCTCGCTGGTCATGTCCCGGCCCTGGATGACCCCCAGCTCCAAAAGCTGGGCCCCGACCTGGTAGACCTGGAGATTGGCGCTGTCGTACAGGCACTGGGTGGTAACGACCACGCTGATGCCGTCCTCCACCGCCCGGCGGATGCCTCGCAGTCCCTTGTGGAGCACGTTTACGCCGCCCAAACCAAAGGCCTCGATGACGATGCCTTTGTAGCCCATGGCGGCCAGCACGTCGAACACCGCCGGATTCAGGCCCGGGGTGAGCTTCAAAAGAAAAATCTCCCGGCTGAGCTCCGGCAGCAGCCGAGCCTCCCCCTTGGGATGGGGAAGGACTGCCTCGTCCACCACCAGTCCGCGGTTGGTGACTTGGGCGGCGTAGCGGGCATTGACGCTTTCAAAGGCGGAGAAGCCGGAGGCCCGAACCTTCACCGCCCGGCAGCCCAGCATCACCTTCCGGTCAAAGGCCAGGAACACCCCGGGGTGCCCAGAGGCGGCCATGGCGAAGGCGGTGCGCAGATTGGCGGGGCCGTCGGAAAGCATGTCCGCCAGGGGCAGCTGGGAGCCGGTGAACACCACGGGCAGGTCGATGTCCGGCAGCATAAAGGTCACGGCGGAGGCGGTGTAGGCCATGGTGTCGGTGCCGTGGGAGACCACGATACCGTCGTACCCCGTCCGATCCTCAAAAATCCGGCGGGCGATGAGCTGCCATTCCTCCGGGGTGATGTTGGAGGAATCCAGGCACATCAAATCCTCCACAGTGATGTCATAAAACCCCCGGAGCTGGTCCAGAGCCAGCTCCATCACCTCGCTGCGCCGGGGCTCCAGGCCCTGCCCTCCGGGGAGGGAGGCGATGGTGCCCCCGGTGGTGAGAAGCAGTATTTTTTTCATATCCATTCCTCTTGACGCAATCTTTTTTAACATTATAGCCTCTTCCGCAAAAAATAGCAAGGGAACCTTTGAAGAAATCATTCGCTCAAAGGTTCCCAAGAATCGTATTA
>CAZYWM010000216.1:0-2871 GCA_964651615.1 uncultured Oscillospiraceae bacterium
AGCCCCGGGTGTTCACCAATTTCGTCCGCTAAAATACATCAAGCCGCCTCAAATGAGGCGGCTTTGTTATTTATAGGAGCCAGCGCGTAGGGCGGAGTTATGACTCCGCCGCGCAGGGTATTGGCTTTGAGTGCCCCGTTGTTACTACTGGTGCAGCAGCGCCTCATGGCCTGTGTAAAGGGTAAGCGAAGCTGACTGGGGGATTGGGCGGTGAAATGTTACGTATCCGCCCCCAGTTGGGCGAAAATGGTAACTGTCTGCTGCCCAATCCCCCTGCCCCCCTTTACACAAGGCGGGCTACGCTCAGGAGCCGGAACATGGTTCCATTCAACGAAACACGCAAAAACCGTCACATAGCGGGCGAGTCAAGACTGTACCTACGGGTGCGGGGGAAAACTTATCGTCTTCCTAATTCCTCATTTCTAACTCCTAATTATCTTGTATCCCATATCTCATATCTTATATCTCTCCTGGCGGGCGAGTCAAGGCCCATTCCTACAGGGTATGTCCCTTTAATGAATGTCCTTTCGGCCATACTGCCAGAAGGCGGCCAGGATGCCGAGGAGGGTGAAGGCAGCGCCCACTGCCAGATACCCCAGGTTCAGGCAGCCGTCGGAGATCAGGTCCGCGCCCTCCGCGTAGCCGAAGGGGGTTACATATTTCAAAAATTGGGCATGCTTGCTCAGGTTGGCCACCAGGTTCAGGAAATACAGGCAGATGGTCAGCCCCATGCCGATGCCCAGGCCGCCCCGGCGGAGGAAGGCGGAGATGCCGAAGCAGACGCCCTCCAGCTCAAGCTGAACCAGGAAGTTCGCCAGGTGCAGCAGCCCCAGCTCCTTCCAGGGAATCTCATAGCCGATGGCGGCAATGGAGGCGATGGACATCAGGAAAACGGCCCCGTTCAGCGCCAGCGTTTGCAACGCCATGGCTCCCAGCTTCCCCGCCACCACCTGGCCCCGGGTGATGGGATGGGTGAGGAGGAATTCCGCGGTGCGCTCCTTCTCCTCCTTGCACAGCAGGTTAGAGGCAATCATGGCCGCAAACAGCGCCCCGCCGATGCCCAGAATGTTGCCGCACTCAATGGCGTAGAACCCGGTGAGGGTGCCGAAATTCAGCCGATCCATGCCGAAGGCGGCGGTGAAGGCCCCCATGGAGGCAAAGATATTGCTCACCATCTTCATCTGCCCCGCCATCTCCGGGAACAGGAAGACGCAGCAGACCATGAAGCCGCCGATGGCCGCCGTCCAGATGGCCAGGGCCTTGCGGCCCATGCGCAGTTCGTGTTTCAGCAGTGTCATTTCGATTCCTCCTCATAGTAGTGGAGGAAAATCTCCTCCAAATCCGGCTCGGCGATGGTGAGCTCCTGGACCTTCGCCTGGGAAAGGCGTTCCAGCAGTTGCGGCATGGGGCCGCTGTAGAGGAAGCTCATGGAGCCTGATTGGGATGTCAAATCCCGGATGCCGGGCAGGCCGGACAAATCCAGGCTCCCCTGGAGCTGCACCCGCCGGGCGGAGGACTGGGCGAGATTGCTCACCGCCCCGGCGGTGATGATTTTTCCCTGGCGGATGATGGCCGCCCGGGTGCAGTTGCGCTGAATTTCCGAGAGCACATGGCTGGACAGGAACACCGTGGTCCCCTGCCGGTTCCGCTCCCGCAGAATCTCAAAAAATTCCCGCTGCATCAGCGGGTCCAGGCCGCTGGTGGCCTCGTCCAGAATCAGCAGCTCCGGCCGGTGCTGGAGGGCGCAGACGATGCCCACCTTCTTCCGGTTGCCCAGGGACAGGTCCTCCACCCGGCGGCCGGTGTCCAGCTGGAGCCGCTGGCAGAGCAGCTCCGCCTCCTCCCGGCAGCGTGCGCCCCGAAGCCCGGCGGAAAGCTCCAGCACCTGGCTGACCTTCATCCCGGGGTAGAAGGTGATCTCCGAGGGAAGATACCCCACATGGCGGAGGATTTCCGTTTTCTCCCGCCGGATGTCCAGCCCCAGCACCCGGGCGCCGCCGGAGGTGGGGGTAATCAGGCCCAGCAGCAGGCGGATGGTGGTGCTCTTCCCTGCCCCGTTGGGGCCGATGAAGCCGAAAAAGTCCCCCTGCTCCACCTTCAAATCCAGATTCTCAATGCCCCGGGCGGAGCCGTAGAATTTTGTCAAATGCGTTGTCTCGATGGCGTTCATCGTTTGTCCTCCCTTAAATAAGTGGTTTTCCAGAATTCCAGAAGCTGGACGAAATCCCGGCGCATCCGCTCCCGGTCCGGCCCGCCCTGCTGGAGCATCTCCCACAGATACCCCTCCGAGGCCAAAAACATCTGCCGGTACATCATGGAAAGGTCCAACCCCGGGCGAAAAACCTCCCGGTTCACCCGGGCCAGGGCGAAGCCGGCTTTCCGGTGGAAAATCTCCTGATAGCTGGCGTGGATTTCTCCCTGAACCTGACTGTTTTTTTCATAAAAGGCCCGGATGGCGAAATTGGCGATATAGGGATATTCCTCCATCAGGTCCATTTTGGCGTTCATCCCCCGCTCCATCATTTCAAACAGGTCCGTGGGCTCATAGCAGTGGTAGGCGTTCAGATATTCCAGCGTCAGCCGGCAGGCCTCCTTCCACAGATACAGGTACAGCTCCCGCTTGTTGCGGAAGTAGAAAAAGAGCAGGGATTTGCTGATCTGGGCCTGCTGGGCAATTTCATTCATGGAGCTTTTTTGATAGGAATTTTCGGAGAATACGGCAAAGCCGCCGTTGATAATCCGCTGCCGCTTCTCCTCCGGCAGGGAAAAGAATTTCTCGTTCATGCCGCTCCTCCGTTGACCGTTTCGCTCAATCTCCATTATACACCGTTGACCGTTTTTGAGAAGACCCCTAAAAAGAAAAATGCTTAT
>CAZYWM010000217.1:0-2853 GCA_964651615.1 uncultured Oscillospiraceae bacterium
TAAAGAAAATTCCTACCCCCTAATGCTCTCCCATCTTTACGTCAATTCCTCTGCCAGGCCGCTGAATTCGGATTCCAGCGGGTTCTTCTTGGTGGAGGTTTTTTTGGCAAGCTCCACCGCCTTGGCCGCCTGGTCCAGGCTCAGCAGGGTGCCGGCGCCGGCGATGCAGCCGCCGGGACAGGCCATGCCCTCCAGCAGGTAGCCGTTGTATTTTCCGGCCTTGGCCATGGTCATCAGCTTCCGGCAGTCCCGCAGTCCCTCGGCGTTGGCCACCTTGATCTCCATATCCGGGTGCTGCTCGTGGATGATGTCCACCACGGCCTGGGCAACACCCCCCGCCACGGCGAAGCCCCGCCCGGCGGCGGTTCCGGCCTTTTGCAGATCGCCGCTCTCCTCCAGGGTTTCCAGGTCGATCTCCTTGGCCTCGAACATGCCCTGGAGCTCCTCAAAGGTCAGCACAAAGTCCACATCGGAGCGGATGTTCTCCCGGATGGCCTCCAGCTTTTTGGCGGCGCAGGGGCCGACGAACACAATTTTGGCATCCGGCTCCTCTTTTTTCACCATTCGGGCGGTGTAGACCATGGGGGTCAGGGTCATGGAGATGTTCTTCGCCTGGGCGGGGAAGAGCTTGTGCACCATGGAGTGCCAGGCCGGGCAGCAGGAGGTTGCCATGAAGGGCTGGTTGGCGGGCACATTTTCCACAAAGTCCTTGGCCTCTTCCACGGCGCAGATGTCCGCGCCCACGGCCACCTCCACCACGTTGGAAAAGCCCAAAGCCTTCAGACCCGTCACCAGCTTGGCCAGGGAGACGTCCTTGCCGAACTGGCGGACAAAGGCCGGGGCCATGATGGCGATGACCTTCTCCCCCTCCACGATGGAGCGGACCACCTGATAGATCTGGCCCTTGTCCACAATGGCGCCGAAGGGGCAGCTCACCAAACACTGGCCGCAGGAGACGCACTTCTCCTGGCTGATGGTGGCCCGGCCGTGCTCGTCCATGCCGATGGCGTCCATGCCGCAGGCCGCCTGGCAGGGCCGCTCCAGGTGGATGATGGCGTGATAGGAGCAGGCGGCGGCGCACTTGCCGCAGCGGATGCACTTGCCGGGATCAATGCGGCTTTTGCCGTTGACGAAGGAGATGGCCTCCCGGGGGCACACCTGCTGGCAGGAGGCGGCCAGGCAGTTCTGGCAGCTCTCGGTGACGCGGTACTGATTTGTGGGGCAGGCGTGGCAGGCATAGGGAATGATGTTGATGAGGGGGGGCTCATAATACTGCTGGGCGATGGCGGCGTGGTCCATGCCCTCGGTCATCAGGCTCCGGGTCTGGACGCTGCGGACGGAAAGGCCCATGGCCAGCCGCACCCGCTCGCCGGCAATGGCCCGCTCCAGGAAGATGGACTCCCGGTGCAGCGGCTGATCGCCGGGGACGATGAGGAAGGGCAGGTCCTCTGCCTTGGTATAATCCTGGCCGGAGTAGGCGAGCCTTGCCACTTCCGTAAATACTTTTTTGCGAATATCAGTGATAAGAGACGGAATGCCACGCATGGTGTTACCTCCTGAAAGCTTTTTTCTTCCATTCTACCAGACCTGGCTCCCGGGGTCAAGGACGAATGGGCGGGAAATATGGAGAAATTGTCCCATCATTCTCCGGAAGAGACACGCATAGAATCCACCAGAATGGAGGGGTGACTATGAAACGTGTACTGGCGGCGCTGCTGGCTGCCGTGCTGGCGGTCTCGCTGCTTCCCCGGCGGGCGTGGGCCGTGAATCTGGATTTGAACGCGAAAAGCGCCCTGCTGATGGATGTGGCCACCGGCACGGTGCTCTATGAGAAGGACTGTCACGAAAAGCTGGCCCCCGCCAGCGTGACCAAGGTGATGACCATGCTGCTGATTATGGAGGCGGTGGATTCCGGCAGAATTCAGCTCACCGATTCCGTGACCGCCTCGGAGGCCGCCGCCGCCAAGGGGGGCAGCCAGGTCTATCTGAAGGTGGGGGAGACCATGTCGGTGTCCGACATGCTGAAATCCATCGCCGTGTCCTCCGCCAACGACTGCGCCTGCGCCATGGCGGAGCTGCTGGCGGGGAGCGAGTCCGCCTTCGTGGAGCAGATGAACCGCCGGGCGGAGGAGCTGGGGATGGCGGACACCCATTTCGTCAACTGCACCGGCCTGGACGACAGCCCGGAGGCCCAGGAGCACCGCACCAGCGCCTACGACATTGCCCTGATGTCCCGGGAGCTGCTGAAAAACCACCCGGACATCAAGAAATACACCACCATCTGGATGGATACGGTGCGAAACGGCGCGTTCGGCCTGTCCAATACCAACAAGCTCATCCGCTTTTACTCCGGGGCCACGGGCCTGAAAACCGGCTTCACCGCCGGGGCGGGCTACTGCCTGTCCGCCTCCGCCAAGCGGGAGGGGATGGAGCTGATCGCCGTGGTCATGGGCTGCGAAAGCTCCCAAAAGCGAACCGCCGACTGCAAGGCCCTGCTGGACTACGGCTACGCCACCTATTCCGTGGTGCGCCCGGGGCTGAAGGAAGGCAGAACCGTGGCGGTGCACCTGGGCAAGCAGTCCTCCGTCCCCGTGGAGCTGGTGGAGCGCCGGGAGATTCTGGTGGACAAAGCCAAAAGAACCACCCTCTCCGCCAAGGTGGAGCTGGTGCAGGCGGTTCCGGCGCCGGTGGAAAAGGGCCAGAAGCTGGGCATCATCAAGGTCTATTCCGACGAGCGGCTGCTGATTCAGCTCCCCCTGGTGGCCGGAGCGGCAGTGGGGAAGCTGAGCTTTTTGGATGTGTATAAAATCGTCCTCCACCGGGTGGCAGGCAATGCCCGCCCGACGGGGGAGA
>CAZYWM010000218.1:0-2819 GCA_964651615.1 uncultured Oscillospiraceae bacterium
TTAACTCAGGAATGCACCATCTACCGGTGCTGCCTTAATCCGATCCCCACATAATTTAAGCCGCTCCCGTCCTTGACTTTCGGCGGGAGCGTGGTATAATAAGTGTAGAAAAGGGCGCTGCCGATAGACGGTTAGTCCCTTGTTCGTTACGAAGAAGTAACCGCACTAGAGGGGACTGGGGCGGTTACTTCTTTTTTATGATCGTGATGATCAAACCGGCAAAAGAAATGAGCACCAGTAAGAACTGGAACAGTTCTTCATATGTAACCACATTCACATTCACCACCCCCTTTCCACGCAGGGACAGGGGGCAAGAAGTTTCACCCCCTGATAAGGGGGACTAACCGCCTACCCGTTTTATAGCAGCGCCCGGCTCCTGAAGGAGCCAGATTCATTTTATCAAATACCAAGAGGAATGTCAAAGCATATTTAACGCTAACTGCTTGCCAAACGGAGAGGCCATCATGGTGAATCACTATAAATTCTGGGCCGGCTTGAATATGCAATCAGAAGATTCCCTGTGTAATGAACGCAAGGGATGTGTGTCGTAAATTTTGGAGAATAAACGGCAAGGGGCAGCAAAAGCTGTCGGGAAATCTGAACAACAGGAGGGCACGACCATGAATTTAACCGCTTCCCCAGAGTGGAAGGTTTATTTTGACGGAAATTTCTGGGGCCATCACGGAAGAGGCCATGCCGGCAAAGAGCTCCGGCTGGACCGGCAGTTTGACTGGGCGGGGCGCCACTGGCTTCTCCCCGCCGCGTACGCCTGCGGTAAGGGCCTGGTGGTGGATTTGTGTATGCAGGTGGATGCGCAGGCAATCCGCGGCTTTATGAAAAAATGGAACCTGACCAATGATCGCCCGGAGGACAATTCCTGGGAACGGCGGATGGAAATGGAATGGGACAATCCCCTCCGCCTTTCGTTCATGCCCAGCCTGGAGGTAAACGGAAAAGAGCTGTCAGTTTTCCGCGGCTGCTCCGTGTGCTTCAACCCCTGCCTGCCGGAGGGGGGCGTCAATGAGCTGGAGGGGAAAAAGGCCGCTGACCATTACGGTCTGGCCGATTCCAGCGGATGGGTGATTTTCCGGTACGCCTTCCCCTGGAAGCGCCGCCCCCAGATCAGCTCCCTCACCCTTACCATGAAGCAGCAGCCGGAGCAGCTTCCGGGCCCCCGGTTTACCGTCCATGCCCCCGGGGATACTTTTGACTTTTCCCATCCTGTCACCGGAACGGAATTTACCCTGACCGTGGGGGAGCTGGAGCGGCAGACCATTCCCCAGTTTGCTTCCGACCGCTGGATTTATCCGACGAACTGCACCGTCATGCGCTATACCCTTTCCCCCGAGCCGGAGGAGCCCATCACAATTCTTGACTGCGCGGAGAGCGACCGTCCCTTGCGGATTGATTCTTCCTGCTCCTCCGCCGCCTGTGGAGTTATTGGCGGGGCAGACGGCCCCACCGCAATTGCCTTTGGGGCGGAGGGGAAGGAAGCCTGTTCCGCCCTGCACTTTGAGCCGGTGTCGGACGACATTTTGTGGCGTGTGGTGTTCCATGTGACGAAGTTTGAGGAGGGGACATTTTCCCTCCTTTCACAAAAAGGAGACTCCTATGGATTGGAAAAAGCTTAAAAAGATTGACGCCCATGTCCATCTGCTCCCCCAGGAAAATCTCTCCTGGCAGGAGGGGGAATGGAAGCAGGCGGATGTCCGGCTCCACGCAAAGCTCATGGAGCGCTACCATGTGGAGCAGGCGGTGCTGGTGCCCATCAACGACCGGGAGACATTTTATCCCGACTGCGAACAGACAAACCGCTGGCTGGCGGCCCAAATGGAAGCATCGGAGGGCCGCCTGATTGCCTTTGCGGATGTCCACCCCGCGGGGGGGATATTTTCACGAAACCGCCCCGTATTTTCTGGAACAGGCCGTGAAGGAGTTCGGACTGAAGGGCTTAAAGCTCCATCCGTCCAATCTGGGGATCTCCATCGACGCGCTGGACATGATCCCGGTGATTCGTAAGGCCTGTGATTTACAGGTGCCGATTATGATCCACTCCTACCCCTGGGGCGGAACCGCCTTTGATCATTGCAGTCCCGCCCGAATCCACAATATAACGCGGTTGTTCCCGGACGGCAAATTTATCATTTCCCACATGGGCGGCTGCCGCTGGCAGAATGCTTTGGAGGGGAGAGAGTACGTTGACCTGTCCGCTTTCCTCCCCGAATTGGCGCGGCTGTACGGCATCCCCGGCGCAAACCGCATTTTGAGGGAATTCGGGGCCGACCGGCTGATTTTCGCAACGGACTATCCCCAGGTGCTGGGCGTGGAGCCCCCGGACATCTACGAAACCTATTGCGATATTCTAAATCAGATGGATTTCACCCAGGCCGAGGCTGAAAAAATCGCCTGGGGCAATATCAGCAAGATTTTGGGACTACCCGGCGAGGAGCAAAAGATAGAAGATAATTAGGAATGAGGAATTGGGCGGTAGGCACCAAAAGGACGGTACAGCCCAATGTGGGGAGACTTTACCCCAATGGTTTAGTCCGTACCATTTCGCCCAACGTATCTGTCCCATAACTTCCTGCCCAATCCCCCTTCCCTCCTTTACACAAGGGGGGTTTGCGCTCAGAGGCCGGTACGTGGTTCCATTCACCCAACCCCTGTAGGGGCGAGTCTTGACTCGCCCGTTAGGAATGTCAACAATTGTAGGCAGCGGGCCGGTCAAAACCGGCCCCTACGGGTGCGTAGGAAAAATTCTAAACTCTTAATTCCTAACTCTTAATTATCTCATATCTCATATCCCCTATCTTATATCT
>CAZYWM010000219.1:0-2785 GCA_964651615.1 uncultured Oscillospiraceae bacterium
GATGCGAATACGTAACACCCCACCGCCCAATCCTCCGTCACTCAGAAAGGCCAGCGAGGATCTTTTGGCGGCAGTTTTATAATTTACATATAATAAGTAAACTTGCAGTATGATTAAAATCGGCCCCACCAAGGGAGCACCACCTCTATATAAGACTGCGGCGCACAGCGCGGGAACATAGTTTGCCAGAACTGCGGATAAATATTCTGCGTTTTTCATGGTAAACCCCCTTCATTTTACAGCAAAAAGGGCCTTTCCGGTTTTGGAAAGGCCCTGATTCGTTTTTTATTGGTTCTCCTTGGGGATGATGATGGCGGCGGCCAGGTAGGCCAGGATGCCGCTTCCGCCGAAGCAGGCAAAAATCACAAAGCCCAGGCGGACCAGGGTGGGGTCAATGTTAAAATACTGACCGACGCCGGCGCAGACACCGCAGAGCATCTTGCCGTTTTCCACACGGGTGAGTCTCTTTTCCATAAAATTTCTCCTTCTTATTTTCAAATTTTATTCCTTACAGAAATTCCGTTTCCTCGGGGTTTGCCGCAGCTTCCTCAGGCTGGGCAGCGGGCTCCTCGGGGGTGGCGGGCGCTTCCTTGGGCGCGTCCTCCGGCTCGGCGGGTGCTTCCTGGGGCTTGGGGGGCTGCTGCTTCTTCTCGAATTTCTCCATGGCGTCCTGGAAATCCTTGCTCAGGCTGTCCATTTTGCGGCTGAAGACCATCCCGGCGGCGGTGATGTTTTTCTTCACCGTGTCGGAAATGTTGCTCATGTCGTGCTCCGCCGCGAACTTTCCGGCAGCCTGCTGGAATTCCTCGGTTCCCTCGGCCACGGTGTCCACAATCCCCTTGCCAATTTTCCTGGCCGCGTCCAGCAGGGAATCGGCCGTGGCATCGGGCATTCGCTCCTTCACCCGGCGGTAGAAGGTGTTGGGCTTCAGATTCAGCTCCGCCATGGCCTGGCGGGCGGTGATCTCCCCGCTCTTCCAGCGCTCCAAAATGCTGTCGAACATCTCCTCGTCCACTTCGATGGGCTTGCGGCCCTTGGCGTGGCTGTCTTCCCGGGGTTCGGACTTTTCCCTGTGATCCAGCTGGGACACCTTTTTCAGAAGCTCATAGGCGAAGCGCCCCTGGTCGGTGCCGGTGTCGAAATTCTCCGCCGCGCTGCGGAACCGAATTCCCCGGGCCTCCAGCTGCTCCAAAAGCTCCAGCAGGGAAGCGCTGTCCCCGGCCGCGCAGCCCAGATGCTCCACCGCCAGGCAGTCGCCGGTTTGCAGCTCCTCAAGGAGCTTGCGAAATCCCTCGGCGGCGTCTTCGCTGCCATTATGATAGATATACGTCATAAAAATATGCTCCTTTCTTTTTTATGAGATGAGTATAACACGAGTGTTTCAAAATGTCAATATATATTTTTAGTTTTGAAACACTATTTTGAAACACTTTTATTGTTCAAAGAATTCCCGATGGATGGCCCGGATGGCATTTTGGTAATCCGGCTCCTCCACGCCGATGACGATGTTCATCTCGTTGCTGCCCTGGTCGATGACCCGGACGCTGATGCCCGCCGCCCCCAGGGCGGAGAACAGCCGGGCGCAGACGCCGCTTTTGTGGCCCATCCCCCGGCCCACCACGGAGATCATGGCCAGATTGTCCTGGATGAGGAGGCTGTCCGGGTGGACGGCCAGGGTGATCTCCTCCCGCAGCTGCTCCCGGCAGGCGTCGATGGCCTCGGTGGGGGCCACCAGGCAGACGCTGCCAAGGCCTGTGGCCAGGTGCTCAAAGGGGATGTTCCGATCCTCCAGGCAGGAGAGAATCCGGCGGACATAGCCTACCATGGAGTTGGTGTTCTCCCGCTCGATCTGGATGGTGGAATAGTTCCGCCGTCCGGCGATGCCGGTGATGGGGGATTCCGGCTTTTCCGCCTGGGGCACGATCCAGGAGCCCGGGGCCTGGGGGCAGAAGGTGTTGCGGATGTGGATGGGAATGCCGCCGCGGCGCAGGGGGAGCACAGAATCCTCGTGGAGCACCGTCGCTCCCCGATAGGCCAGCTCCCGCAGCTCCGGATAGGTGATCACCCGCATGGGGGCGGCGTTGGGGACGATTCTGGGGTCAGTGACCAGCATTCCGTCCACATCCGTCCAGTTCTCATAGACCTGGGCGTCCATGGCGCTGGCCACCAGAGCGCCGGTGATGTCGCTGCCGCCCCGGGTGAAGGTGTGAATCTCTCCGCTGGGCAGCACCCCGTAGAACCCGGGCAGCACCCCGTGGGGAAGGGAGCGGAGCCTTTGGAACAGGGCGTGGCGGGTCTTCACCTCGTCCAGCCGCCCCCCGTCGTCAAAGAACACGCAGTCCTCCGTGTCCACAAAGGGCCAGCCCAGGTAGGCGGCCATAATCCTTGCGGATAAGTATTCCCCCCGGGAGGCGAGATATTCGGCGCTGTGGGGCCGGTGCTTCATCTCCTCAAAGCAAGCGCTCAGGTCCAGAGAAATCCCCAGTTCCTCAATGATTCCCTGGAAGCGGGCCTCAATGGGTTCAAAATCCCGCTCCTGCCCGGTCTGCTGAAAGCGGTAGAGCAGGTCCGTCACCTTTTCATCTGCGTCAAACCGCTTCCCCGGGGCGGACACCACCACATACCGGCGGCTGCCATCCGCCCGGAGAATGTCCGCCACATGGCGGAACCGCGACCCACTGGCCAGGGACGTGCCCCCGAATTTCGTAACGATCATATGATAACGCTCCAATCTTATACTATCCTTTGATTAAAACCTCACAATCTTTCCGGTCTGATTTGTGTA
>CAZYWM010000220.1:0-2771 GCA_964651615.1 uncultured Oscillospiraceae bacterium
AAATGCGCACACCGCCCGAAGCGAAATCGTCACACCGTTCGGGCGAAATTTGCATTCAGGAGGATGGAACCGCCTGCTTTTTATTCATTCTATCCCATGTTTGGATTCTATCCGGTTGTTTTTCACCTGGTAAACCGGAAAAAGGCCACGGAAGTCGCCTTCCATGGCCTTCTTTTCATAAATCTTGTTCTTTAGTGTAGATACCAATAGTGCTTAAATAATCTAAAAGTACCTTTTTTTCTACAACATAGCCGTAATAAACAACCTTTCCTGTAACAATCTGTCTCCCTTTTTTCAACGCTTTAAAACGAATATAAAGACTGGAAAAAGGATGGAAATAGCGACAATATGTCATGGCTGCAATTCTTCTAAAATATTTAGCATTTCTGGGGTAAATCAGCAATCCGGGACCTCTAGCCTCGGAATCTGAATACTGGATATTGTCATTCTCGCACAAATGCATATTCAGGTCACTCCACTTGTACCTTTTTTTAAATCCTAAGATTGAGAAAGCGCACCCCTCGCAGTCAAGCACTATCGTTCGGGCAAAGTAAACAATGTCCCGCATTGAACTAATACCTAATATTCCATTCATTATCAATAACCCGGACATAACATATTTGTTCCAATTGCATGTAAAAGAAATAAACATTTCACATAGAATAATTACAGGCCAGATTGAAAATACGGATATGATATCATCCGTACACGGTTTTATCTTCATAATACCTCCCAAATATGAATCAGGTCAGACATTAACTTTTCAACTTGTAGATAAGAAAGGAGGCATTATTCTACACCGTATTACTTCTCTAAAATGTAGAAAGCAACTGCTCCATAATCGTAAGACGTTTATACGCAATCATTTTCTCATAAGAACGTTGGGATTTTTTTACGTCTGATTGTTTTATCGTTGTTGTGCCAACAGACGTATCCATGTTAATTAGAGTTGATCTGGATTTTGGTGATTCTACGCTACATCTATATATGGCAGCAGATATTGAATTTGCACCTGTGCCAAAAACTAGATCGGAGAACGTCGATGTAAAAATACTTAGGTCTGTTCCCATCCAGCCCGAAATGTTTGCGACACTAACCGTTGTTCCATAAGCGGATGCTACACCAGACAGAATTGCACCACCCAAAGAAGCCCCATTCTGATATGCCATATATCCAGAATATACTCCACTAACAATGCCAGCAGCAATTTTCATCGCTGTCTTACCGGTTCCCAGTGCACCAGACAAGGCCGCAACCCCAGCGTCCTGCCATGTATAACTTTGCCCTGTTACTTTAGCTGCAATAAACGTTGTAAGTACATTTACAGATGCGCCTAATACAGCTTTCCCTGTAGCTACAGCAACTTTTGTGAGAATTGCACTAAGAACAAATTCGCCATTTTGGTCTTCACTGTCAATTGGGTTGTTTTCACAATATGCATACATATTGTTCGCAAGAATTTCAAAAGCCGTGGACGTATAGCTATCCGCACTAATAAATCTTCCCACCACCGGGTCATAGTATCTGCTCTGGAGGTAGTAGAAGCCAGTCTCGGTATCGTAGTAGTACCCACGATAGCGAATCGGGTTAATCCCGGCCAAGGTGCCCGTTGCAGAGATGACTTTGCCGTAAGGATCATACTCATAGCTGGCAACGGTGTTGCCGCTGGCATCCACAACCCGGATAACATCACCTTGGAGATTGGTCACGTAGTAGTAGACCGTGCCATTATACTTCAAGGCATAGGGTGTCCCGTTGGCATCGTAGAAGAAGTCCAGGGTGTTGCTGCCATAGGTTTCCCGCATCAGCTTGCCGCTGGCATACAGGTACTTATGGGTTACACTCCCAACCTTCTTGCTGGTTCTCAGTCCGTTGGCGTCATAGGTGAAGCTCAGGTTATTGGTTCCATCGGTGGCGGTTGCAAGGCTCCGACCATTGGCCCAGGTGAAGTTCCTGCGGGTGCCGTTGTAGTAGCTGGTGGGATTGCCAGAAGCATCATAGGTGATGCTGTTGCCGTCAAACGCCGTCAGCAAGTCCTTCCAGTTGGCATCGCCGTAGGTATAGGTATGGCCGTTGGCTGCGAGAATGTTTCCTACAGTATCATAGACGTAGAGATACGTCGCATCGCCCTCAGCCTTGAGCAGTTGGCCCTGGTTGTCGTAGGAATAGGTAATGACCTCGCCATCCGGCGCCGTATAGGTTGCGATATTGCCCAGATTGTCATAGGTATAGCCAAAGCTCACGCCGCTGCCCAGGTTGGGATAGCTAAGCTGGGAAACCTGCAAGGTGGTCGCCGTGCCGGAAATATCCCGGTAAGCGTAGCTGCGGTTGAAGGGGCCTCCGGTGACCGTACTGAGGCGGCGCAGACCATCGTAGCCCATGGTCAGGGTGGTACCCACGCCGGTGGTCATGGTGTTCAGGCTGCCATCGGAATCGTTATACGTGTAAGTTTCCGAGTAAGCAGTGCCGCCCATCTGCCAGGCCTGCTTGGTCAGCTGGTTGTACGCATTGTAGGCCTGATTGGTGCGAAGAACGCTGGTATATCCTTCCTTCTGCTCACTGTAAATCAGGCGGCCAATGGAATCGTAGGTGTAGTCATACTGCTAATGACCTTCGGATTTATTATATCATCCAATATAAATTCTTCAAGGGTATTTTGAAGAATCACGCAGATTGGTATTTTTTCCGGCCCGTTGCGCCTTGTGTCCGGGACACTCAAAAGGAACCCCCCGGTAAAACCGGGGGTTCTTCATATGCGGGCATAGCCCTCT
>CAZYWM010000221.1:0-2759 GCA_964651615.1 uncultured Oscillospiraceae bacterium
TCCTCTCCGCCATTGTAATCGCCCTGACCTACCGGGAGCTGAACGCGATAAACACAGATTCTCATTGATTCTTTGCCGTGGAGCGATTATAATAGTTCTGAATAGGTAAATCCGGATACAGATGTGGTACAGACCAAACCATTGGCTCCACCATCTTTTTTTCAAATAATCCCCGTTTGTTTATCCCCTGTTCACAGGTGTATGATAAAAAGAGAGAAAATTTGGAAAAACGGGGATGATTTTCTTGTTTGGATATGTCAACGCCAACTGGAAGGAGCTCACCCAGGCCCAGCAGGAGCGGTACAGCGCAATCTACTGCGGAATCTGCCGGAGCATTCAGGGCCGGGTCTCCGGCTTGGCACGGATGACGCTGAGCTATGATATGGCCTTTCTGGCGCTGCTGCATATGAGCCTGTACGAGCCGGAGGAATCCGCCGGGAAAAATCGCTGCGTGCTCCGTCCCCTCCGGCCCAAGCCCTGGGTGGAGAATGGGTGCGTGGACTACGCCGCGGATATGAATGTGGCGCTGGCCTACTATAAGGCTGTGGACGACGACCAGGACGAGGGAAAGGCCTCCGCCAGGCTGCTGCGGAAGAATCTGGAGCCCCACCTGAGCGACATTCAGGAGCACTGGCCCCGGCAGTGCCAGGCCATGGCCCAGTGTATGGAGGAGCTGGCCCGGCTGGAAAAGGAGAACTGCCCCAACCCGGACCTGCCTGCCTCCTGCTTCGGCCGCCTGATGGGGTCGCTGATGGTATACCGGGAGGATCAGTGGGCGGGGGAGCTTCGCCAGCTGGGCTTCTCCCTGGGCCGGTTTATCTACCTGGCGGATGCCATGCTGGACTACGACCGGGACAAGCGGAAAAAACAATTCAACCCCTTCCTTGCCATGGGCCAGGAAAAACAGCCCCAAAAGTGGGAAGAATATCTGGTGCTGGCCATGGCCCGATGCACCGAAAGCTACGAAAAGCTCCCCCTGGTGCAGGACAAGCCGCTGCTGGACAACATCCTATACAGCGGCGTGTGGGTGCAATACAGAGGGAAGATGAAGAAGGAGGAGCCCAATGGTTGACGATCCCTACAAGGTGCTGGGCCTGGACCACAATGCCAGCGACGAGGACGTAAAGCGGGCCTACCGTGCGCTGGCCAAGAAATACCACCCCGACCTGAACCCCGGCGACCAGGAGGCCGCGAGAAAAATGCAGCAGGTCAACGAGGCCTACGACCAGATCAAGAACCCTGAGAAATACGCCCGCCAGTCCGGCTCCTACGGCGGCAATCCCTATGGCGGCAGCCCCTACGGCGCCTATGGGTACGGCGGATACGAGGAGCGGCAGCGGAATCAGGGCGACCAATATCAGACCTCCGCCGAGCAATACATCCGCTACCGCCGGTGGTCCGAGGCCTTAAACGCCCTCCAGAACAGCCAGAACCGGAACGCCCGGTGGTACTATCTCAGCGCTCTGGCCAACGACGGCCTGGGAAATCAGGTGACGGCGCTGGAGCATATGCGCCGGGCCGTGAGCATGGAGCCGGACAATCAGGAATACCTGTGGGCTCTGAGCCAGCTGGAAAACGGCGGCTCCGCCTATCGAAAGCAGGCCGGCAATTTTGGCGGCTTCTCCTTCGGCGGAAGCCCCTGCGGCGGGCTGTGCATGTGCTATCTGGTCCAGCTTCTGTGCTGCGGCGGCCGGATGCCCTTCTTCTTCTGCTGCTAATACTATCCTTTGATTAAAACCTCACAATCTTTCCGGTCTGATTTGTGTAAAACAGCGTTGTCGTCTTTGCTGGGCGTCAGCCCAGCTGCATCCGACCCCTTGTTTTACGCAAATCATCCTCGGAAATCTTTGTGAACTTTTAATCAAAGCCTAGTATAAAAATTCAACCCGCCCCAGTTCCCCGGGGCGGGCGTTTCTCTTATGGGAGGATCAATTTTACGCTGCAAAATGTAATTTGGCGGTGTCAAAATTTGCACCCCGCCCGTTGGGAAGGTCAATACCCGCCCGGCGCTGGGTGGACCATGGGAAAAAGATTCCCTCCCATATGATTCTCTAAATTTTTTGAAAATGTATGAAAGAAAGGCAAACAAATTCCGTATATATAAAGTGTAGAAATATCATATGCTTGAAAGGAGCGGCACAATGGAGGATTCTCGCATTATAGAACTGTTTTTTGACCGGGATGAGCAGGCCGTCAGAGAGACGGATCAGAAATATGGCGGTTACTGCTACAGCATTGCCTATCACATCCTCTCCAATCGGGAGGACTCTGAGGAGAGCGTCAACGATACATATCTTTCCGCCTGGAACGCCATTCCGCCCAGAAGGCCCAACCCCCTGGCGCCCTTTCTGGGCAGGATCGTCCGGCACATCTCAATAGACCGGTGGAGGAAAAACGGCGCGCTCAAACGGGGCGGCGGAGAGATGATGCTTGCGCTGGAGGAGCTTCGGGAGTGTGGGGCGGATCAGGAAGGGCCTGAGGCACGGCTTGAGCAGAAGGAGCTTGAGGGCATTGTTCGGAAATTTGTCTCCGGATTGCGGGATATAGAGCAGGATGTGTTTGTGTGCCGCTACTGGTATCTGGATTCCGTTGCGGACATTGCGGCACGGTTTGGGTTCACGGAAAATAAGGTCAGCATGATGCTGCACCGAATCCGGGGGAAACTGCAAAAGCGCCTGAAGCAGGAGGGGTACGCATGGAAAGTGAAATGAGGCTGCTGCTTGCCATTGGGCAGATTCAGGATGAATATATCCTCAAGG
>CAZYWM010000222.1:0-2729 GCA_964651615.1 uncultured Oscillospiraceae bacterium
AAGCCGATATGCACATATATCAATATGGAGGAGCGGTATGTTTTACAAAAGAGTTTTTCTAAGCTTGATCATTACTTTGACAATCGTGTCATTTTGCACCGGCTGCGGGGATTCCCCGAAAGGGTCTGAACCAATTGCTACGAGCGGGCAGGCTGTTGAGGCCGAAGTGACTGCCTCAGCTGGTGAAACGCAATCACCGCCGGACGAACCCGTCCCATATAAAAGCGCCTTCACCAGCACGGACGGCAGTGTGAACTTTGTGATGGACATTGACCGGACTGTCGGCGCGTCCGATATGCCTGCCGTGCAGGTCAGGCCGCGTTTTCTGACCGGCGAAGACGCGAGAAGGGTTGCGGCGTCACTTTTCCCGGACGCGGATTTTTTTGAAGCGGAGCCGGCAGAAGCAAACAACTTTTCCAAAAGCGAAATTCAGGCAAAACTGAGCAGATGGTCGGAATACGCAAATTTAGACGCCCTCAAAAAGCTATATGGGGATTCGGCATCAGAAAATGATGTGGAGCTGATCAACAGCTTTCTTGAAGAATACACCCTGCTGTATGAGCAGGCTCCCGCGGAAAATCCGCATACGCCCTGCCTGTGGGAAATGCGCAATTCATCCGTCTATCAGCTTACAGCCGATGAGCTTGCCGAGGCCTCCGCGGCGGATTGGGGCAATGAAGTGTCCGCTCAGTTTTCTGTGAATGGAATCCCATATTACTTTACGGCTGCCGCCGGAAACGGAAGCAATTCCAAGGTGAATATGATTTCCTGCTACATCTACGACGGAATATGCCCCCGGGGGGATTTGGATGAACGCATTTTTTCCGCCAGGCTTTGCCGGACAGAGGCGCCTTCCCAGGAGCAGATGGACCTGATAAAATCAAGGGCTGAAACGCTTCTGTCGTCGTTTGATCTGGGGCAATGGCAGGTTGACGAGGTTTACGTCCAAAGCGGAGTCCAAAGCGGAAATGATGCAGAGTACTGGGTGTATGTAAAAGCCGTGCCGGTTTTAAATGGGTTTCCGGCGCTGCGGTATCCGCAGGAAAATTACGACCTGACTGACGCGCAGTTTGTTTTTTCGTCAAATGGTGATTTGATTTCCTTCATGTTATTTTCTCCATTGGAGATTCAGAGAATTGAAAACGAAGCGGTAAAAGGCCTCAGCATAGAGGCGTTGTTGAGCCGGGTGCGGGAACACCTTGAAGGCACAGACGCCAATCACTATGGGCTTGGCGGTATTCTGCAAATAATCCCGGAGGACGTGCAGTGCAATGTCACCGTCTCTGAAATGGAATACGGCCTGTCACGGACAAAGGAAGCTTATCGCTATGTCCCTTCGATTCTGTTAAAAGGCTCTGCTGAGTACATTGGAAAAGAGACAACATATTACAGGAGCGAAAGGCCCGAGGTCCTCCTTGTAGTCAACGCGGCAGACGGGACAATCATCCATGGATAAGCTTACACGGGGCCTGCTCAGGTGACACCACCCTTTTTTGTTTGACATAGACTGGTGTGTATGATACACTGGGGCATATCTGAACGGATTAAGGAGTGGTTTCATGTCTCCCATTGAGCAGCAGATTGAGGGAATTGTGGATGAGATTCTGGAGGATTACCAGCACCAGCGCGCCATTGATAAGCTGGACCCCTTTGTCCACCCCGACAAGGATACCGTCATCGACATCATCTACAAGCTTCTGCGCATTGCCTACCCCGGCTACTCCCGGGACAAAAGCTACCGGATTTACAACGCCCGGCACAATCTGTCCATGCTCATCGAGGATGTGATGTACAATCTGAATAAGCAGATTGCCATTGTCCTCCGGGGCCAGATGGACGAAAAGCAGGCGGAAAGCCGGGCCCAGGAGATTTCCCTGCAGTTTTTCCGGGCCATTCCCGCCGTCCGGGCCGTCTCCCAAACGGATGTGGAGGCATTTTACGACGGCGACCCCGCCGCCTACAGCACCGATGAGATCATTTTCTGCTACCCCGGCCTGTTCGCCATCACCGTCTACCGGCTGGCCCACGTGCTCTACACCCTGGGGGTGCCCATGCTGCCCCGAATCATGACGGAGCACGCCCACAGCGTCACCGGCATCGACATCAACCCCGGGGCCACCATCGGCAACTACTTCTTCATCGACCACGGCACCGGCATTGTGGTGGGCGAGACCACCGTCATCGGCGACCATGTGAAGATTTATCAGGGCGTGACCCTGGGCGCCCTCACCACCCGCGGGGGCCAGAGCCTGCGGGGCAGAAAGCGCCACCCCACCATTGAGGACAATGTGACCATCTACGCCGGCGCCTCCATCCTGGGCGGAGAAACGGTGATCGGCCGGGACTGTGTCATCGGCTCCAACGTGTTCATCACCCACTCCATCCCGGAGAGCACCACCGTCAGCGTCAAGAGCCAGGAGCTCCAATTCAAATCCCACAAAACCGAGCCCTTCTGGGAAGCGCAGAAGCGCAGCGAATCGCCGCTGACAATTTCGCACGGGGCTGGTCTGTGATCGTTACCCCTGAACTCAGCCCGGTAACGTTTTTGCGGTTGAAAAGGTCTTCCGCACTGCCCCTTTCACCGTAGCCCCAGGTCTTGCCCCGCCCGGCGCTTGTGTTCCCGTAGGGGCCGGTCTTGACCGGCCCGCTTTTGCATGGCTTTTGAGCGCCCCGTTGAATGGCACCATGTTCTGGTTCCTGAGCTCAAGCCCGCCTTGTGTAAAGGGTGG
>CAZYWM010000223.1:0-2619 GCA_964651615.1 uncultured Oscillospiraceae bacterium
GGGGCACCTTGTTGATCTTGCTGATCCACTTCATGGTGTCCAGGGTGTTGCACAGAAAATGGGGGTTCAGCTGGGCCTGGAGCATCCGAATCTGGGCCTGGTTCAGCTCATGCTGATTGGTCAGCAGCTCCTCCCGGTTGGATTTCAGAGCCAGCACCATCTGGTTGAACCGCACCGCCAGCTGGCCGAATTCGTCGCTCCGGTCCACCGGAAGCTGGGTTTCCAAATCCGCCTGCTGCAGCTTGTCGAAGGCGGACATCAACCGGCGCAGAGGGGAGGTGATCTGGCGGCTGATGGGCAGGCCCACCAGCACGGAGATGAGCACGCAGAACAGCATACAGATCAGGCTCACCGTGTACAGCAGCCGCACCGTCTGGGCCGTGAACATCCTGGGCTGGCGGAGCACCAGGTAGAGGCCGGTGGGCTCATGCTGGGTGATGGTGTAAACATACTCCCCGTCCTCCGGTTCCCGGCCCTCCAGAAGCTGCTGGCGCAGAGCGGGGGCCAGCGTCTCATTCAGGTAGGATTGGGAGCTGTAGATGGGGCGGAAAAACCGGCTGAGGATGAGCACGTCGCTCTGGGAATATTTTCCGTCCAGAATGCTGTGGAATCCGGCCAGGTACAGCCGCATCACCAAAAATCCACAGCCCCCCTCCCGGGTGTGCAGCTGCACCGCTCCCATGAGCAGGGGCGAGCCGGTGTCCGAGGGGTTCTCGCTGGCGTAATAGACCGGCTGCCCCGGCTCCTGGGCCGCGCCGTAGAGCACCCCCCAGTCCGTAGGCAGACTGGCGGACACGGTGCCCCGGGTGGAGTAGCGGCACACGCCGGTGCTGTCGTACAGGTCGAACACCGCCAGGTTTCGGAAGGTATCCGTGGCGTCGAAGAGAAAGCCGTTCATTTGCAGACGGTTTCCGGTGCCCGATGCCAGGCCGTGGATGACCGTCTCCGAATCCTGGAGGGACTGGGCGGAGGTGGTGAGGGCCTGGCTGATGTAATCCATGCTCTGAAGCAGCGCGGCGGTCTGCTCCGCCCCGTCCTCCCGAGCCTTGCTGTCCAGCTGGAGCCGTGTGACCTGGGTCATCAGCGCGGTGCAGACAGTCAGCGGGATCAGGGAGCACAGCAGCATGGCGGCAAAGAGCCGGTTGCGGAAGGAATTTTTGAACATCCCCAATCAGCCCCCCTTCACCGCTTTTTCCCATTTTCCCAGAATTTCCTCCCGGTTTTCCGACGCCCATCGGGGGTCATAGGAAACCAGCGCCAGGTCCTCCAGCGCGGGCAGGGAGTCCGGCACCGTCACATCCTCCCGGACGGAGCGGCGGAAAAACTGGCTGCCCAGCAGCTGCTGCACCTCCCGGCTGAGGGTGAAGTCCAGGAAGGCTCTGGCGTTCTCCGGATGGGGCGCCCCGGCAACCACAGCGGTGCCGTCGGGCACACAGCTGGTGCCCTCCTTGGGGTAGACCAGCCCCAGGTTGCTCCCGGCAGCGATCCGTTGGAGGGCGGTTTCCTCCAGGGTGATGCCCACCAGCGCCTCCCCATCCGCCACCGCCGTGAGCACCTCGCCGGAGGAATCCAGCTGGCAGCCGCCCAAATTCCCGGCCAGGGCGGCCAGGGTATCTTCTCCACAGGCCCCCAGCACCGTCACCACGGCGGTAAAGGAGGAGGCGGATTTGGTGGGGTCGGCAAAGGCGATCTTCCCCCGGAATTCCGGCCGGGTCAGGTCCTCCCAGCCGGTGAGCCGGGCAGGGTCCACCAGCTTTGGGTTGTAAATCAGCACCAGGGGCAGGGCGGAGAAGGGCGTCCAGTTGTCCTCCGGCTGGCGGAAGTCCTGGGAAATTGCCTCCCACTGCTGGCAGCGGAGGGCCTGGAACAGATGGCCGTAGCTTTCCAGGCTCTCCACGCCGCCGCCAAACATCACATCCGCTCTGGGGGCCGACTGCTCCGCCTCCAGACGCTCCAGCAGCTCATAGCTGCCCCCTGTGACCAGCTCCACCCAGATTCCCGTCCGCTCCTCAAATTCCCGGATGATGGGCTTATATACCGCCTCCTTGTGGGAGGTATAGACCACCAGCCGGTTTTCCGGAATCGTCTCCGTTTCCGCCGGCACCTTTGCGCAGCCGGTCAGCAGCAGGAGAAAACAAAGAACCAATATTTTTTTCATATGCCCACCCCGAGAAATATGTTTCTGGACAATGCTGCGTTGTAAAGATATAAGATATGGGATACGAGATATGAGATAAATTAGGAATTAGGGGTTAGGAATGAGGAATTAAACAGGAAATCGAAGGTTGCCGCGCCCCCGTAGGGGCGGGCAGTGCGCCAGGCACCATTCCTAACTCCTAACTATCTTATATCTCGTATCTTATATCTCATATCTCCCATTTTCCCGCCAGGGCTTTGATCACTTCCCCGGCCAGAATCAGGCCGGCGGCGCCGGGGACGAAGGGGAGGGAGCCGGGAATCTGGCGTTTTCCTTCGCTGGCGGCCTCTTCCTGACCGGTGGGCTTCTGAGCCTCCTCCTGGGAGTAGACCACCTTCAGGTGCCGGATACCCCGCTTGCCCAGCTCCTTGCGCATCACCCGGGCCAGGGGGCAGCCGCTGGTTTTGGAGATGTCCGCCACC
>CAZYWM010000224.1:0-2582 GCA_964651615.1 uncultured Oscillospiraceae bacterium
GCGGTGAGGGCCTCGTCCAGGGTGTCTCCCGCCGCCCCCACCTCCACCAGCAGGGTATAGGGGGCCAGGTCCTGGTTGAACCGCTGGTTTCGCAGTGACATGGGGCGGCTGATGCCGGGGGCCTGGTCTTCCAAAGTGGCTTGCAGCTTCAAAGCCAGAGACAGGTTATTCTCCCACCGGCCATTGGGCAGGCCGGAATTGCCCAGGCCCAGCACCAGCATCAGCTGGGCGCTGTCCTTCCCCTCTACCCGGGCGTGGGTGGAGAGCTGCTTCGCGCCCACCTCGGCGGCGTCCCGGTGGAGGTCCAGCACCAGCACAATGCCGGGGTGCTCCTTTAGGCATGCCTGGATGCCCTTGCGGGCGTGGGTGTAGGCGGTGTTGTAGGAGGGATAGTCGTGAAACTCCCGGTCGTGGATCACCCGAATGCCCTCCTTTTCCAGGCATTCCGCCACCCGGTCGCCAATGGCCAGCATGTTGTAGCTTTCGTCCAGGGTCCGGTAGGCGGCGGTCTGCACATAGTCCGCCCCGGCCTGTTCGTAGCTCTCGGAGGTGTGGGTGTGGACGATCAGCACGGTGGGAGTGGTGCCCGCCAGCGTCCAGTCCAGGGGCGCGGCCATCAGGGCGGCGTAATCCGGCTTCTCCCGGCTGGAATTGTACAGCTCCACCGCCTCGGCCTGGTCGGCGGTGAACAGGGGCAGCTCCGGCTCCGGAGAAGCGCCCATGGGCGCGGAGGACTCCATGGGGTATGGAAAAGAAAAGGACCGAACGCTCTGTTCGGTCTCTTTCTGTATGAAATTTGGCACAGAAGGCCAGGAAAACCTCTCCAGCGCCCCCTGGGGCAGCCCCAGCTCAAACACACGAAACAAAATCGTAAACATAATCACGGAAATTCCAAATTTCCGGGCGCTTTGCACCTGCTCCAATCTGTTCCCTCCGTTATGGCCTTCTCCATCTGGGCCTGGTTTTCAGCTGAATCCGGAGCTGTGTGAAAAAATCCCGCATCAGGGCGGCGGCCTCCTGCTCCAGCACCCCCCCCTCCACCACCGGGTGATGGTTGAAGGGCATGTCAAACAGGCTGCACACGCTGCGGCAGGCTCCGTACTTTTCGTCCCGGGCGCCATAGACCACCCGGGGAATGCGGGCGTTGATGATGGCCCCGGCGCACATGGGGCAGGGCTCCAGGGTGACATAGAGGGTGCACTCCCACAGCCGCCAGCCGCCCAGATTCCGGTTGGCCTGGGCGATGGCCTCCAGCTCCGCGTGGGCCAGGGCGGATTTGCCGGACTCCCGGCGGTTGCGCCCCCGGCCTACGATCTCGTCCCCCCGGACGATGACGCAGCCCACAGGCACCTCCCCCTCCCGGGCAGCCTCCCGGGCCAGAGCCAGGGCCTGCTGCATGTAATCCTTGTCCTCCATGGTCCCACCTCCTGAATTCTATCACAGTGTTCTCAAAAAATCCGCCGAATTAAAGGCAACACCGCACAATGGGAGCGGCGGTTTTCGGCGGATCTTTTGCCCCATTATGCGGTATTGCCCTAAGGCCGGAGGGCGGCGGCAAAGCCCGGGGTTTGGGTGATGTTCAGCTCGGCATCCACCCACATGGCCTCCACGCCGCATTCCTCCGCCAGGGCCTGCCCCTCTTCCAGAGGCAGCAGGAACAGGGCGGTGGAGAGGCAGTCCGCCAGGCCGGAGTCGCCGCAGAGGATGGAAACGCTTCTCCAGTAGGTGGAGGGCATCAGGGTTTCCGGGTCGATGATGTGGTGATAATTCTTCCCGTCCACGGTGTAGTTGCGCTGGTAGTCGCCGCTGGTGACAAGGCTCTGCCCCGCCAGGCTCAGCACACACAGATTGGGCTCCCCGGCGTTGGGGGACTGGATGGCGACGTTCCATTTCTCACCGCCGGGCTTGGTGCCCCGGGTGCAGACGTTGCCTCCCACATTCAGCATGTAGCCCTCCGGCAGCAGCTCCGCCGCCTTCTGGGCGGCCCAGCCCTTGGCGATGGCCCCCACATCCAGCCGCTGGGCCGGGTCGGTCAGAAACACGGTTCCGGCCTCCTGGTCGATGATCACCGTGTCGAAGCTGACGTGGTTCGCGGCCTCCTTCAGGGCCTCCATATCCGGCAGGGCGGCCTTCGCCGGGTCCTCCAGTCCCGCCTCCCGGGCCTGGTGCCAGAGGGAGAGCACGCTGCCCATGGCGGCGTTCACCTTCCCGCCGGTGCGCTCGTAGTCCTCCCGGCAGTCGGAAAGAAGCGCCAAAACCTTCTCGTCCACCTGCACCGGGGCGATTCCGGCGTTGTCGTTCACGTCCTTCAAGCCGCCGGGCCAGTCGTTGTAGATGTCAAACAGCCGGTGGCATTCCAGCAGGGCCCGATGCACCTGCTCCGCGCGCTGCTGAAAGGCCTCCTCGGAGGTCTCGTAGCCCCGAACCGTGGTCACGGTGTCGAACACATCCAGATATACCGTTTGATACACCTGCTTTTCTGCCCCGCAGCCGGTGAGCAGCAGCAAAAGCAGCAGGAGGGGAAGCAGTTTTTTAACCATGGAGAAGGCCCCCTTTGTTAAGATATAAGATATGGGATATGA
>CAZYWM010000225.1:0-2581 GCA_964651615.1 uncultured Oscillospiraceae bacterium
AGCGGCGGCAGCGGCGGACTCACGGGCCTGGCGCAGCATCTGAGCGCACTTGGCCTCGGTCTCCTGGATCATTTTCTCGGCGGTGCGCTTGGCGCTGTCTACGGCATCCTTGGAATTGGTCTCGCCCTTGCGGTACTCTTCCAGCTTGCCCACGAGAACCCGCATCTTGCTTTTCAGCAGGGCGTTCTCCTTGTACAGTGTGACGTAATCCTCGGTCAGGGGCTCCAGAATCTTATCCACCTGCTCCATATCATAGCCATGGCGGGCCTGGCTGAAGGAAATTTGATCGATTTGCTGGGGGGTAATCATATGTTCTTTCTCCTTTCAGAGTTATCTATAAAGCTCAGATATAGCTCTCCACCTCGGCCTGGAGGGTTTCCAGGTCCCCGACAATGTCCATATTGTGGGGGCAGAACAGGTAGGCAGACTGGGCAATCTTCTTCACGTCGCCGTCCAGGGCGTAGACGCAGCCGGACAGGAAATCCACCACCCGGCGGGCCATGGCCTTGTCCACATTTTCCATGTTCACAATCACGGCCTTGCGGCTGCGCAGATCGTCGGCGGCCTTGGAGGTGTCGTTGAAGCTGTTGGGACGGAACAGAACAACCTCCTGCTTGTTGGAAACGGAGCTGGAATTGTTCATGTTCAGCACCTGGCCGTTAAAGCCGCTGCCGGACAGACCGGTGGAACCCATCAGGGGAGCGGCGCCAAATCCGAAATCATCTTCCTCCTGGGGCTCCTCCGCAGGGGCGGGATCGGGAGCGGGGGCGGGCACTCTGGTGCGGGTGGAAGAACGGCGGGCGGGACGCTCTTCGGGCTCGTCGTACTGGTCGGCGCCTTCGTCCTCGTCTTCGTCGTAATCGTCGTAATCATCATCGGCATAGGGCTGGGTAAATTTCTTTACGTTATCCCAAAAACTCATTTTCTTTTTCTCCTCCTGTATGTTCACATCACGGTTGATGTCGCATGGCTTGATAGTTTCGGGCACCGAAAATGGCAGTGCCGACACGAATCATGGTGCTGCCCCACAAGATCGCATCCGCGAAATCACCGGACATTCCCATAGATAAACAGTCCACTGTGACATTATCGTATTTTTTCTGCCGTATGTCAACACATAATTCGGACATTTTTTGAAAAAATTTTACATTATCCCCCACATTTTGGGAAATCGGGGGGATTGCCATGAGTCCTTTGACACATATGTTCGGAAATTCGCCAATTTTTTCCAGGAGAGGAAGAATGTCCCTTTCCTGGAAGCCGGATTTGCTAGCCTCCTGGCCAATATTGACTTCCAGCAATATGTTTTGGAGGATATGCTGTTTTCCCGCCTCCAGATCGATGGCCCGGAGCAGGCGCTCACTGTCCACGCTCTGGATCAAATCCACCTTTCCCACCACCTGGCGCACCTTGTTGGTCTGCAGGTGGCCGATGAAATGGACGGGAGCGCCCCGGTAGGCATCCTCCCCCAGCTTGGCGGTGAGCTCCTGAACCCGGTTCTCCCCGCAGCAGTCCACCCCGGCGGCAATGGCCTGGCGGACGGCGTCGGCATCGTTCATCTTGGTGGCAGCGCAGAGCTGAATCTGCTCCGGGTTCCGCCCGGCGGCCAGAGCGGCCCGGGCCATCTCCCGGCGAATCCGGGCCACATTTTCTGCAATGGACATATAGATTACCTCTCTGTTTTATTTTAGCGTGAAGGACAGATATGAGATAGGCGATATAAGATACAAGATAAGGAACAGGCGCTATATCTTATATCTCATATCGTATATCTCCCCTGGGGGGGTGCAAAAAAGCGGCGGGTGAACCGCCGCTTTTTGGTGGAGTTACGTGGCAGCAGCGGCCTTGAGGGGCCGAATGGGGGCCAGGGTGGAGATGGCGTGCTTGTAGATCATCTGCTGCCGCCCATCCGTCACCAGTACCACCACAAAGCTGTCGTAGCCTGTGATGGTCCCCCGGAGCTGGAAGCCGTTCATCAGGAAAAGAGTCACCGGGACCTTATCCCGGCGGACCTCCTTCAAAATGGCATCCTGTAAATTCACTTGTTCTGTCATATGTATACCTTCTTTCTTCAAGGGTATGCACATGCTATCATATTCTAACTGTCGTTTTCCTGCAAAATCCGTCGGGCCTGGCAGAGAATTTCCCCCTGCCCGCAGGCCAGCCAGTGGATGCTTTTGTTCCGGCGGAACCAGGTCAGCTGCCGCTTGGCGTAGCGGCGGGAGGACTGGCGCACCTGATCCGCCGCCGCCTCCAGGGTGCACTCCCCATTCAGGGCGGCCACAAATTCCTTGTAGCCGATGGCCTGCATGGCGGTGCATTTGGGGGGGATGCCGCCGGAAAGCAGCCCCTGAATCTCGCCGATCAGCCCCGCTTCCAGCATCAGCCCCACCCGGCGGTCGATCCGCTCATACAGCGCCCCCCGGTCTTCGAAGTCCAGCCCCAGCCAGAGGGGAGAAAATCTGGGGGGCAGAAGTTGGGTTTTCCGGTTGTGCTCCGTGATGGTCTCCCCGGTTTCCAGGTAGACCTCCAGCGCCCGGATGATCCGCTTTTTGTCGGACAGGTGGAGCCGGGCGGCGGC
>CAZYWM010000226.1:0-2449 GCA_964651615.1 uncultured Oscillospiraceae bacterium
TCAACCGGGTGGTCTACGACATCACCTCCAAGCCCCCCGCCACCGTGGAGTGGGAGTAAGATAATGTTATCCTGATGACGCTTTCCCGGCTTTTGAGCCGGGAAAGCGAAGATTTTAAAGGATTTCATCTCCTATTTGATAGCAGATTGATAGGTCTTGCCAAATTCATACTTGTTGGATGATCGGTGAGGCTCGGATGGCTTACGGGTGCGCTGAACAGCTTATCTGTGGCATTTTGCGGTCGGACTGTAAAGAGGAAATGAAAATGGATATGATGAAAGAATACAAACGCTGGGTGAAAAATGCCACGGCGGACGCAGATGTTGCGTCTGAATTGAAGACGATGGATGCCGCCAGAGTTGAAGACGCATTCTACCGTGACCTCGCCTTTGGCACCGGCGGACTGCGGGGCGTGATCGGTGCGGGCACCAACCGCATGAATATTTACACGGTGGCCAAGGCCTCTCAGGGCTTGGCCGACTACCTGAAGAAGCACTTCGCCGCGCCCTCTGTGGCCATCGGCTATGACAGCCGGATCAAAAGCGATGTGTTTGCCAAGGTGGCGGCGGGGGTGTTTGCGGCCAATGGGGTGCGGGTGCACATCTGGCCGACGCTGATGCCGGTGCCCACGGTTTCCTTTGCCACACGCTATTTGGGCGCTTGCGCCGGTGTCATGGTCACAGCATCCCACAATCCCAGCAAATACAATGGCTATAAGGTCTACGGCCCGGACGGCTGCCAGATCACCACGGAGGCCGCGGCTGAGATCCTGTCTGAGATTGAGAAGCTGGATATTTTTGCAGACGTGCACACCGGCGACTTTGAAGCCGGTGTGGCAGATGGCAGCATCCGGTTCATTGGGGACGAGGTTTACACGGCTTTCGTGAACGAGGTGAAAAATCAGTCGGTGCTGTTCGGCGAGAAGGTGGACAAGGACGTCGCCATTGTATACAGCCCGCTGAATGGCTCCGGCCTCAAACCTGTTACCCGCACGCTGAGGGAGATGGGCTATACCAACATCACCGTGGTGAAGGAGCAGGAGCAGCCGGACGGAAACTTCCCCACCTGCCCCTATCCGAACCCGGAAATCAGGGAGGCAATGGCGCTGGGCATGGAATATGCGAAAAAGTGCAACGCCGATTTGCTGCTTGCCACTGATCCCGATTGCGACCGGGTGGGCATTGCCGTGAAGAACGGGGCAGGGGAGTATGAGCTGCTCACCGGCAACCAGGTGGGCCTGCTTCTGCTGGACTATATTTGCAGCCAGCGTGTCAAGCACGGGAAGATGCCGGAGAATCCCGTCATGGTCAAGACCATCGTTACCATGGATATGGGGGAGCAGATTGCCAGCCACTATGGGCTGCGTACCATCAATGTGCTGACCGGCTTCAAATTCATCGGCGAGCAGATCGGCAGACTGGAGCAGCAGGGCAGGGCGGACAGCTACATATTTGGCTTTGAAGAGAGCTACGGCTACCTGACCGGCTCCTATGTCCGGGACAAGGACGGTGTGGATGGCGCGTACATGATCTGCGAGATGTTCAGCTATTATAAGACTCAGGGCATCAGTCTGCTGGAGAAGCTGGAGGAGCTGTATAGAGACTACGGCTATTGCATGAATACGCTGCACGGCTATGAGTTCGACGGCAGCGCCGGTTTTGCGAAAATGCAGCGCATCATGCAGGCCTTCCGCGGCGATGTAAAAACGTTTGGCGGCAAGAAGGTGGCCGAGGTGCTGGACTACGCCCAGGGACTGGATGGTCTGCCAAAGTCCGATGTGCTGAAATTCCTGTTGGAGGACAATTGCTCCATCGTGGTGCGGCCCTCCGGCACCGAGCCAAAGCTGAAAATTTATGTTTCTGTCAGTGTGGCGGATAAAGAAACGGCGGAGCGGGTCGAAGCCGAAATGACCAAGGACGCAGAGCGCTGGATGAAATAGAGCATACATATTGAAAATTGGGATAACGCTCGGGAAAGCCGGATTATTTGGGCGCCTGGTTTGCGCCGAAAAATGGAAAATTGCAACTCCTGCCGCAAAATGGTGACATAACACCTGCACGGCAGGAGTTGTAAAATGTCTGGGCCCTTTGGCATGACTTACAAAATTTTACCGGTCGTTTTATGTATTTTTCATAGCCGCTCCGCTGGATGGAGGCAAACCGGAGTATTTTAGCGGGAATTTCTTGAATATGACAATCATTGAGAAATAATGCTGGGGATGTAATCACCTTTCCCATCGACGAGCCCAATGCCTATACCGTGGAGTGGGGCGGCAGCGCCATGAACGCCATGTATGTCTTTGCCAACGCCATCGATTATGACGCTCCCACCCAGAGCACCGACACCGTAAAATACATCGGCCCCGGGGGTTGGATTTTCCTTCCCCCGGATTTTATACAACCTGGCGCGGAACAACGAATTTGACTACTCCAAGGCCTGCAGTGAGCTG
>CAZYWM010000227.1:0-2437 GCA_964651615.1 uncultured Oscillospiraceae bacterium
CTGGTCTGTCATCGTTTTTGCCCTAACCCGCCCGGTAACGTTTTTGCAGACATTTTATTTATAGTTTCCTTAGTCTGAGCGGGCAGGGCCCGCAGCCAATTTCGCACGTAACTGGTCTGTCATCGTTTTTGCCCTAACCCGCCCGGTAACGTTTTTGCAGACATTTATTCAGAGTTTCCTTAGAAAGTGTGTTTTTCATGACAAAGGATTTAACAACCGGCTCCCCTCTGAAGCTCATTGCCTATTTTGCCTTCCCCACCTATCTGGGGATGCTTTTCCAGCAGTTTTACAGCGTTGTGGACACCATCATCGTGGGAAAGCTGCTGGGCATCGGCCCCCTGGCGGGGGTGGGCTCCACCGGCTCGCTGAACTTCATGGTGCTGGGCTTCTGCATGGGCCTGTGCAGCGGCTTTGCCATCCCCATCGCCCAGAAATTCGGCGCCCACCAGGACGCCGCCCTGCGCAAATTCGTGGCGAACAGCGCCTATCTGGCGGTCATTTTCTCCGCCGCCCTCACGGTGCCGGTGTGCGTGTTCTGCCGCCCTATTCTGCGGCTGATGAACACGCCGGAGGATGTGTTTGAATACGCCTACCGCTACATCTTCATCATCTTCCTGGGCATTCCCGCCGCCTTCCTCTACAACCTTCTGGCGGGCATCCTCCGCTCCCTGGGGGACAGCAAGACCCCGGTGGTATTCCTGGCCCTGTCCTCCTTCCTGAACATTGCCCTGGACATCATCACCATCCGGGCGTTCGGCATGGGCGTGGAGGGCACCGCCATCGCCACCGTGGCCTCCCAGGCGGCGTCCGGCATCATCTGCCTGGTGTATATGAAAAAGCGCTACGCCATTCTGCGGATGAATGCCCAGGAGCGCCGCCCGGACGGCCGGTGCATGGCCAGGCTCTGCTATATGGGCATCCCCATGGGGCTGCAATACTCCGTCACCGCCATCGGCAGCCTGATCATCCAGGCCACCATGAACGGCTTCGGCTCCGCCGCCGTGGCGGGGGCCACCGCCGCCCAGCGAATCCACGGCTTCCTGGCCTGCCCCATCGAGGCTCTGGGCTCCACCATGGCCCCCTACACCGGCCAGAACATGGGGGCGGGAAAGCTGGACCGGATCACGGGGGGCGTCCGGGCCGCGTCCATCACGGGCTTTGTCTGCTCGGCGGTGCTCTATGCCGTGGTGTGCCTGTTTGGAAGGAGCCTGGTGTGCATCTTCCTGGACGTGCCGGACCAGGTGGTCATCGGCTACGCCGCCCAGTTCCTGCAAATCACCGCGGCGGGCTACTGCCTGCTGACGCTGGTGAACGTGGTTCGCTTCTCCATCCAGGGCATGGGCTTCTCCGTGCTGGCCATTATCTCCGGGGTGATGGAGATGATCGCCCGGGGCATCGCGGGCATCCTCATCGCCCCCCGGCTGGGCTTCGCGGCGGTGGCCCTGGCCCATCCCCTGGCCTGGATATTCGCCGACGCGTTCCTGATTCCCGCTTTCTTCCTCTGCCGCAGGCGCATTGCCCAGCAAAAGCACTTTAATTCCTGAGTCAAGGCGGCATTTGTGACCCAATCGTGAACATTCATGGGATGGTTTGTGAATTTTAGCACTCTAGCGTTGACAGTGCTAAAATCTGTGCTATAATACAATTGTTCCTTGAGAGGAACGAAGGCAACCATCGCCAACGGCTGGCATTCCGCCGGGCGCCTACGAAAACATGAATGGAGGAATGACTTATGTTGCCCAGCATTTTTGGAGAAAACCTGTTTGATGAATTTTTTAACAACCCCTTTGGGATGGCAAGCTCCACCCCCGCGGAGGAAGCTCTGTACGGCAAGCACGCCCGGAACCTGATGAAGACCGACGTGCGGGAGAAGGCGGATTCCTACGAGCTGGACATCGACCTGCCCGGCTTCAAGAAGGATGAGATCACCGTAGACCTGAAAAACGGCTGCCTGACCATCAGCGCCTCCAAGGGCCTGGACAAGGACGAGCAGAACAGCAAGTATATCCGCCGGGAGCGCTACGCCGGGGTGTGCAGCCGCAGCTTTTATGTGGGCAATGCCATCCGGCCGGAGGACATCGGCGCAAAGTACGAAGACGGCATTCTGAAGCTGTCCGTGCCCAAGGCCGTGAAGCGGGAGCTCCCCGAGAGCACCTCTGTGGCTATCCTGTAAAATTCTCTATAAAAATCAGCTGCCTCACCAGAACGAGGCAGCTGATTTTTGTTTTGTGCTTATCTGTTTGACTCCGTAAATCAATGAATAATGAAGATTGAAGTCGCTTCGCTGATGAATAATGAAAAATTGTGGTATTTCCTTCGGAAATATATTTTAAATTGTCCGCTTGCGGACACCATAATTATTCATTTTTCATCATTCATCATTCATTCTCCCCTGTCTGAACTTCCTGTCCAGAATTTTACCAAAGAAGCTGCGTTA
>CAZYWM010000228.1:0-2419 GCA_964651615.1 uncultured Oscillospiraceae bacterium
GACTCGCCCCTACGGGCATCCCGTTCCTAATTCCTAACTATCCCATATCTCGTATCTTATATCTCACCCCTGTCCCTCCATGTCCGCCTTCTGGGCTTCCAGGCCCTCGGACACGGACAGGGGGCGGAGGACGCCGTAGGCATCGAACCGGGTGTCGTTGGTATCGCAGAGGAAGACCAGCCTGGCCTCCACATTTTCAAAGGTGGCCTGGGAGGCTTTGGCGGCTACGTCCTGGGCGCCCACGTCGGACAGGTAGAGTCTGGTCCGCCCCTCCGGCAGGGGGAAGGCGGGGGTGGCGCCGCAGAAGGATACCACATAGGTGTCTGAGGAGCAGTTTGCCGCGATGCTTTGAGCGGCGGCGGAGATGGCCTCGTCCATGTTGCCGTTAAAGATATACTTGTCCGTCTCCGCCGGGAAGCGGAAATTGTCCAGCACGATCTCGTTGAAGCCCAGATTCTTCACTTCGTTGACAATGGAAGTGACCCAGCCCAGGGTGTTGGCGCTGGTGGGGTCCATCCAGAAGCATCCGCCGCTGTCCATCCACAGTCCCGCCCGGCTCTTCATATAAAGGCCGCTGCTCACGTTCCGGTTGCCGAATTCATAGTCCCGGAAGGCGGAAATCTTGGCGATCATGTAGAAGCCCTTGGAGTGGATGTACTGGATCAGCTCGTCCACCGCCGCCACATTCACGCTGGCGGAGCTCACCGCGCCGGTGAGCTTGGAGGTATAGTAGAAGGAGCCGTAGCCTCCCTTCAGCTCAATCATGATGGGGGTGCCGGCCTTCAGGCGGTTCAGGTCCGCCTTAATGTCATCCATGCTGCCCTTCAGGGCCTCGTAGTCGATGTAATAGCCGTTCAGGGTGGTGAGCTCCGTGGTCAGCTCCACGGCGTCGGAGCCCTCGTTGAAGAAGATGGAAACGGTTTCCTCTTCCGCGGGCGCGCTGGCGATTACGCCCACTGTGTCCAGAGGCGACCGGCTGAAATCCAGCGTCGCCCCATCCCGGGTGTAGACCACATAGCGCTCCACCCAGACGTTCCAGCAGAAGCCGAACAGAATTGCCACCAGCGCCACCAGCAGCACAATGGTCATCACCCGCTGCAAGCTGCGGCGGGTCTTGTAAGTCATTCGCATAAGTTTCTCCTATGATTTTAATTCTTCCGGCAGGAGACGCAGCGCCAGTCCTCCCGCTCCCGCGTGGCGGTGACGGCAATTCCCTGGGCGGCCAGAGCGGCGGCAACATCCCCCAGCCGGGTGTCCAGAATGCCGGAGCAGATCAGCAGGGTCCCTTCCCCCAGAAGCCGGGGCAGCACCGGGGCCAGGCCGATGATCACATCCGCCACAATGTTCACCAGCACCACATCCCAATTTTCCCCGGCCAGGGCCGCCATCAGCGCGTGATCCTCGGTGACGTTGCCGGTGAGGGCCGTAAACACCGGCGGGGTGAAGCCGTTGTAGGCGGCGTTTTCCCGGGCAATGTCCTCCGCCTTGGGGTCGATGTCCACCCCCACCGCCTTTTCCGCCCCCAGCGCCAGGGCGGTGATGGAGAGAATGCCGCTGCCGCTGCCCAAATCCAGGCACCGGGCCCCGGGGGCTAGGGCCTGCTCCATGGCCTCCATCACCATCTGGGTGGAGGGATGGGCGCCGGTGCCGAAGGTCAGACCCGGGTCCAGGATGATCCGCTTCCGGCTCCCCTGGTAGTCGTCCGCCAGCCAGTAGGGCAGCACCACCAGATTTTCCCCCACCTCCTGGGGCGGGTAGCTGTCCTTCCAGCTCTCCTCCCAGTTGGTTTCGGCCAGGGGGGAGAGGGTCATGGGCAGCCCGGCCTCCTGGGTAAAGCGGCGCAGGCGGGCAAGGGAAGCTTCGTCAGTATCCTCCAGATAGAGCTTGATCTGGGAGAGGCCTTGCAGCTTATGCTGCAATTTTTCGTCGATGTAGTCCCAGTAGGCCCGGTTCTCCTCCAGGAAGGACTCAAATTCCTGCTGGTCCTCGATGACCAAATCCGAAAAGCCCCGGGCGGTCAGCTCCTGGGCCACCGCCTCCACCTGACGGGCGGCGGTATCAATGGTAATTTCCAGCCATGCCATGGCAACAACCCTCCGATTCCGGTTTCCTGATTATTTTACCGCACTTTTCCCCAATTGACAACCCCCATTTCCTTCCGGGAGGAAGGAGGAGATACAAGATACGAGATACAAGCTGCCCTTGTGCAGCTGCTCCAGGCGATGAACCATGAATAGCGGTAAAAGAGCGGCGGGATGTTTGACGATCCCGCCGCTCCTTTATTAATGTTGTTCCCCGTCCAGGGGAGCGCTGGTTTCCTCGGTCATGTTTTCCAGCCATTTGGCGGCCTTGTCCCGGAGGCCCGCGGGGATGGGCAGGCCGCACAGGAGCATATTTTTCAGGATGCTGGTGGCCTCGT
>CAZYWM010000229.1:0-2391 GCA_964651615.1 uncultured Oscillospiraceae bacterium
TTGTGTAAAACAGCGTTGTCGTCTTTGCTGGGCGTCAGCCCAGCTGCATCCGACCTCTTGTTTTACGCAAATCATCCTCGGAAATCTTTGTGAACTTTTAATCAAAGTCTAGTATAAGACATCCCGTAGGGGCGAGTCTTGACGACATTGGCTTAAAGAGAAGCGCCGCAGTGGCTCAGGATGAACGCGGCCATTTCGTCAATGCAGTCCTCGGTCTGGGGATAGACGCCGGTGTTGTCGAAATAGGCGTGTCCAAAGCCCTTATAGAGCACCATTTTTGTCTCCACTCCGGCCTTGTGGAGCTTGACGCCGTAGCCCAGGGTCTCCATTTTCAGGAAGTCATGCTCGCCCACCGTCAGGGTGGTGAAGGGGATTTCACCCACCACCTCGAAAATTCTGGCCCAGGTGGGCTTTTTGGCGATGGCCATGGAGATTTGCAGGTCCGTAAAGGTAAATATCAGCAGCAGGACCAGGCCTGCCGCGAAAACAATCCGGCGTTCTTTCTTTTCCATGGAAGCTTCTGCTTTGCATATTTTTTTGAAAGTCCCCCTGCCGGGGGACTTTCTGTGGGTCAGTGCTGTACGTTCTGCTGCGCCATCATTTCCGTCAGGTTGAAGGGGGGCAGGACGCTGTCGATCAATTCATAGAGCTTGTCGTCGTAGTTCTCCCGGAGGGCGCACTCCCGGTCAAAGACCATGGTGGGCTGGACATCCTCCGTCACGCTCTTCCACTCCGGAAGCTCCGCCTGGGCGGGGACGCCGGTGCGGGCAAAGGCCATGAAGGCGCCGAACATCTGCCGCTCCAGCTTTTCCGTCACACCGGGGATGGAGCAGACCTCCACCTTGTCGGTGTTTCCAAAGAAGAAGGGAATGTCGGAGCAGTGCCAGGCGATCTTATCCCCCATGGGGAACTCCAGAGTGAAGTGATACAGGTAGGTCCCGGCGCTGCCGCCGGCGTGGAGGGCCGCCAGCTTTTTGCTGGGAGCGCGCATCACCCGGTCGATGAACATCAGGTCGGAGGGATGCTTGCCGGGGAAGGTTTCCCGGAAGGCGGCAATCATCTTTTTGGTGTGCTCCCCATAAATCTGGGAGAGGACCGCCTCGGTCTGGGCCTCGGTGACGGTCTTTTTGTCGAAGGGAGCGGGCATGAAGGCAAACTCGCCAAAGACGGAGCCCACCATCATGGGAATCTTTTTGGCTTCCTCCCGGAGACCGTGCTGGAGGGGATTGCCCTGATACCAGTCGTTGACCAGGGGGCCGCCGCCCACATAGCCGCCGGTCATGGCCACAGCGGGCGAGACCTTGGCGTAGGCCTGAGCCAGCTGGGGATAGGGAATGGTTTCCAGCTTCTCAACCTCCCCGGCGGTGAGCCCCAGCTCGGTGAGCAGGGCGGTGACAATCTGCCTGCCGTCGCCGGTGCAGGCGGGCATCAGGTTGGCGTCCGCCACGCCGCTCATCACCAGCGCCCGGTGGAACAGACCGTCGGCGGCGGGAATCTGCATCAGGTCCGTCACCTTCATGCCGCCGCCGGACTGGCCGAAGATGGTCACGTTCTCTGGGTCGCCGCCGAAGAGGGAAATGTTGTCATGCACCCACTGGAGGGCCGCCACCAGGTCGGCGTGACCGGCGTTGCCGGAGTTTTCATACTTCTTCCCGAAGGGGGACAGGTCCAGATAGCCCAGAATGTTCAGCCGGTGGTTCACGGAAACCACCACCACGTCCCCATTCACAGCCATGTTCCGGCCGTCGTAGGCCACCTGCTCAATGGAGGAGCCGGCAAAGTAGCCGCCGCCGTGGATCCAGACAATGACGGGCTTTTTGGCCTGGGGATTTAAGTCCGTGGCCCAGATGTTCAGGTTCTGGCAGTGCTCGTCCATGGGCCAGTAGCGATGGGGCACCATCAGCTCGGCGGAGGGGGTGTCCTGGGCCATCAGCGGGCAGACGAAGCCGTAGGAGGTGGCGTCCTTTACGCCCTCCCATTTGGAGGGGACGGGCATCTGGAACCGGTCGGCATGGGCGTAGGGCACGCCCTTGAAAATATAGGTGCCGTCGTAGAAATAACCTTTCAGCTTACCAGAGGTGGTGGACAGCACCGGTACGTCGTCATAACGAAATGTTTTCACAAAAAATTCCTCCTTGTTGAAAAAATACGATTACAGTCCGGCTTCCCGGCGCGCACGTGGGAACTGCAAAGCGTCGTATCTGATTATCTAAAGGCCTTCACAATCTACTTTTTTGCAAATCTAAAGAAAAAATAGACAAAAAGGTAATCTTTTACCAAGTGCGGCCGGAGAATTCTTAATGGGGTGGCGCCCCTTAAGCCGACTTCTTTGGTTACTTTCTTGTTCGGAGACAAGAAAGTAACACCCCCCGTCTGGCACCGCAGACGAAA
>CAZYWM010000230.1:0-2375 GCA_964651615.1 uncultured Oscillospiraceae bacterium
GTGCGGCCGCCCATGGAGATTTCGATTTTGTCCCCCACCTTCACGTCATAGCTGGCCTTGGCGGCACGGCCGTTGACGCTGATGCGGGCGTTGTCGCAGGCCTCGTTGGCCACGGTGCGCCGCTTAATCAGGCGGGAAACCTTCAGGTATTTGTCCAGGCGCATGTTACTTGCTCAGGGCGTCCTTCAGGGTCTTGCTGGCCTTGAAGCCGGGCACCCGGGAAGCGGCAATCTCCATGGCCTCGCCGGTGTGGGGGTTGCGGCCCATCCGAGCCTCCCGCTCCTTCACCTCGAAAATGCCGAAGCCGCTGAGCTGCACCTTATCCCCCGCCACCAGGGCGGCGGTGATGGCATCGATGGCGGCGTTCAGGGCCTTCTCGGCATCCTTCTTGGTCAGGCCGGAGCGCTCGGCGGCGGCGGCAATCAGTTCGGTCTTATTCATGACTGTTTCCTCTCTTCATTTCAAAGTCAGATGGGGCAAAGCCCACCCGCATGATGGAAGCTCTGAATAACTCATCTGGGGCTGTGTTTCAGAAAATCACGGCCCAGCGAATCCCGTCAGAGCTTCCTTATTTTTTTGAGCTCAAATAGATTAACATAACGAGCTCTAAAAAGCAAGGCTTTTCTTTCAGAAAATCACAATTTCAGCAATTTCGCGATTTTTTCACCCTTTGGCAGCAGCAGGCAGTCCTCTTTGGTGATGACCTTGAGCACAACGGCGGCCAGCAGATACACCCCAATGCCCACACACACCGGCATCGCGGCCAGCAAAACCCGGCTCGTAACTCCCAGCATGGACATATTCCACCAGCACAGCCACACCGCCAACCCCATCACCAGGGAGGCAAGCAGGGGGCGGGCCAGATTCTTGAGGATGTGGGGCGGGTCCTCCACCAGGGAGCGGATGGAGAAGATGTTCAGAATGCAGATCACCACATAGCTCAGCAGCGTGCCGATGGGGGTGCCCACAATGCCGATGGCGGGGTTGCCGGTGAGCACATACACCACAATCAGCTTGAGGATGCCGCCGATGAACATATTCACCACCGGCCGGTTCACGTTGCCGTGGGCCTGCATGATGGCGGTTGTCACCAGCACCAGGGCGTTGAACACAATGGAGATGCCCAGCACGGTCATCATCTGGGTGGCCAGCTCCAGCCGCTCACCGGTGTAGCCTCCCAGCAGGGCGGTGATGGGCTGGGCCAGCGCCGTCAGCCCCACGGCACAGGGCATGGAGACGATGCCGGTGATCCGGATGGCGGATTCCTCCGTCAGCCGGGTCTGGCGGTATTTTTTCAGGGTGATCTGGGCGGTGATGGCGGGGATGATGCTCACCGTAATGGGGGTGATGAAGGCGCAGGGCATGTTATAGATGGTCTGGGTCATCACATGGACGCCCCGCATGATGTCTGCCGCCTCCTGGCTCACCCCGGAGCCCAGCAGCTGCCCCATGTAGATTTTACTGGAGAGGGACGTGATAATGGAGAGGATGGTGGAGCTGAGGGTGATGGGGATGGCGATTTTCAGCAGCTCCCTGGCGGTGGCCCGGGAGGACTTTGGGGTGTCCCCGGTCTCGGGCAGGCTCCGGTAGCTCTTATGGAACCGGCTCCACAGATACACCACCGACACTAGGCAGCTGGCCGTGACGCCCAGGATGGCGCCGCCCGCCGCAAGAGGGATGCTGGCCGTGGCCTTCAAAATCAGCACAGCTGCCAGCATGCCCACGATCAGCTTTGTCACCACCTCCAGCACCTGGGAGACGGCGGTGGGGATCATGTTGCTCTGGCCCTGGAAATACCCCCGGTAGGCGCTCATCACGCAGATCAGCAGCACACAGGGCCCCAAAAAGCCGATGGCGGCCCAGGCGTCCGGCTGATTCCAGAATTCGGCCAGCTGGCGGCAGAACACCGTCATCAGCAGGCTCCCGGTGATTCCCAGGATCAAAAACAGCCTCCGGGCAGTGGCATAGACCTGGCGGACCTGGCCGTAATGCTCCAGGCTGCTGGCCTGGGAGATCATCCGGCTCATGGCCACCGGCAGTCCTGCCGTAGAGACCATCAGCAGGATGTTGTAAATCTCATAGGCGGTGCTGAAATAGCCGAAGCCCTTCTCCCCAATGATGGCGTTCAGGGGCAGCTTATACAGCGCGCCCACCAGCTTGACGATCACCGTAGCCATGGCAAGCAGGGCGGTTCCCTGCAAAAAGTTTTGCTTCTTCTGCGCTTCTGACATGGTATCCTCCTCAGTCTTTGGGAAACTCTGATACTATTTCCAGATAAAAATGTGAAATTTTTATCTGGAAGACACCGCCTGACGGCGTTGTCGAATATGTGATTTTCGGATTAGAAAATCACATATTCCCGTCTCATATGATTC
>CAZYWM010000231.1:0-2341 GCA_964651615.1 uncultured Oscillospiraceae bacterium
CGCTGCGCGCTGAATGTAATCAAGTTTATTTTGAAATTAGGGATGAGGAATTAGGAATTAGGAATTACGCCCCTACAGATAGCGGCCACAGGGACAAAAATAGAGAACAGGAGATCATCATGGTGACAGAAAAAATCATAGAAAAACATCATTTTACCCTGAGCCGGGTGCGCCAGATTCCGGAGATGGAGGGATCGCTCTGGGAAATGGAGCACCCCAAAAGCGGCGCAAAGCTCTGCTGGCTGCACCGCCCGGACGAAAACATGACCTTTGCCGTGGGCTTTCGCACCATCCCCACGGACTCCACCGGGGTATTCCACATCCTGGAGCACTCGGTGCTGGGTGGCAGCGATTGCTATCCGGTGAAGGAGCCCTTTGTGGAGCTGCTGAAAAGCTCCCTGCAAACCTTCCTCAACGCCATGACCTATCCGGACAAAACGGTCTACCCCGTATCCAGCCGGAACAGGCAGGATTTCCACAACCTGATGAATGTGTACATGGACGCCGTGCTCCATCCCGCCGCTGTGAAAAATCCCAACATCTTCCTGCAGGAGGGCTGGCGGATGGAATTTGAGGAGGATGGAACCCCCAAATTCCAGGGCGTGGTGTACAACGAAATGAAGGGCGCCTACTCCGATGTGGGCCGGGTGGCGGAGCGGGCCATGATGGAGAACCTGTTCCCCCAGACCTGCTACCGGCACTCCTCCGGAGGCGACCCGGCCCGTATCCCGGAGCTGACCTATGAGCACTTCGTCTCCGAGCACAGCAAATACTACCACCCCTCTAACGCCCTGATGGTGCTGGACGGCGACATTGATCTGGAGGATGTCCTTTCCCTGCTGGATGGATACCTCTCGGCCTATACCCGCCGGGAGCTGGCGTTCCCCATCCCCGTCCAGGAACAGCGGCCCTATTTTGAAAAACGGATTCCCTATGAAATCAGCCCCACGGAGGACGCCTCAAGCAAGACGATTTTCTCCTTCGGCAAGCTGCTGTGCGGCTTCGACGACCCAGTGACCCTCCACGCCGCGGCGCTGCTGGCGGACTACCTGGCCGGCGACACGGAGGCCCCCCTGAAACGGGCGGTGCTGGACGCCGGACTGGGCTCGGACTTCCAGGTGGCGCTGAACGACGGGATGCAGCAGGCCTGGTTTGGCTGGCAGGTGTGGGACTCCCAGGAGGAGAAGCTGCCCCAGGTCAAGCAGACCATCCACGCCGCGGTGGAGGAGCTGCTGAAAAACGGGCTGGACCAGCAGCGGCTCCTGGGCTGCTACAACAGCCTGGCCTTTAAGCTCCTGGATCGGGACGGCTACGGCTACCCCCGGGGCCTGGTGGAGTGCCTGAGCATGCTGGATACCTGGCTCTACGGCGGCGACCCCGCCCAGAACCTGAGCTATCGCCAGGTGCTGGAGGCGCTGAAGGAAAAAATGGATTCCGGCTTCCTGGAAGCGCTGATGAAGCAGCTGCTGCTGGACGAAAGCGACGGCTTCCTGGCCATTCTGACTCCCGACCCCCAGCTGGGGCAGGCGAGAGTTTCCCAGGAGGAGCAGCGGGCCAAGAATGCCTGGAGCAGTCTGGATGAAAGACGGCAGGCCCAGCGCAGGCAGCAGCTGGAGCAGCTTCACACCTGGCAGCAGACCCCGGACAGCGAGCAGGCCCTGGCCTCCATCCCCATGCTCACCCTGGCCGACCTCTCCCCCCAGGCGACTGCGCTGCCCTGCACGAAGACCACCCAGGAGGGAGTCCCGGTGCTGCTCCACGACGTGGGCGGCGACCTGGTTTACATGAATCTGTACTTTGACGCCTCCGACGTGTCCCCGGAGCAGATGCCCCTGGCGGGGCTGATGTGTGAGCTCCTGGGTACCCTGGGGACGGAAAAACGCACCGGCTCCCAGCTGCAAACCGCTCTGCGCCAGACGTGCGGCAGATTCGGCGTTCTTCCCAACGTGTTCCAGCAGACGCCCGGCAGCCACCGAACCACCCTGTCCGCTCAGTGCGTCTGCCTGAGCGCCTACCGGGAGCAGGCGGCGGAGCTGATGATTGAGATCCTGAATCAAACCCGCTTTACCGATGCCGACGCGGTGAAAAAGCTGCTGCGCCAGCGCAGAACCGAGAACCAGCAGCGGCTGATCGCCTCCGGCAACGGCTATGCCGCCAGCCGGGTCAGCGCCCGGGAGACCAGCGCCGGAGCGGCCAATGAGCTGCTCTCCGGCGTGGAGAACATCCGCTGGGTCAATGCCCAGTGCCGGGAGGACAGCGACATTCCCGCCCTGCTGGCGGAAATGGAAACGCTCAGCCGGAAAATCTTCTGCCGCAGCCGCCTGACCGTCAGCGTTTCCGC
>CAZYWM010000232.1:0-2295 GCA_964651615.1 uncultured Oscillospiraceae bacterium
GATCATCCAGATATTTGCATCCGGAAAAATCAACAACAATGGGATTATCTGTTATCAATGTGTATTCATAATAGTCCATTTCCATACCTCTTTACACGCTTTTTGAAAAAGTTTGATAAGCAAATAGATTTTCCTGTGGTTCTTTTCACATGTAACGCCCCTTTTCAAATCTTCAATGGATTTCCAATACTTATAATGTTTACTTTCCATTCTGTTTTCCTCCCCAGTATAACATTTTTTAGGGATATTACAAGGATAACAGATTATCAATAAAAAGAAAACCGATGTGACATCATAATCACATCGCTTTCTCTCCACAGCAAGGATAAAACTGTTTTATGCCCCCTGTCCAATCGGCGGGATTTTACCTGTTAGGTTCTGACGAAAAATCCCTCTATTAAGGTGAAGGACAAATACAATAGGAGGTGAAATCAATGAATGATGATCAAATCATAAACCTGTTCTTCACCCGCAGCGAGGACGCGATACAGCAGACGGCGTACAAATACGGAGCGAGGCTGGCGGGGCTGGCTGTGAACATCGTCAAAAGCAATGAGGACGCGGAGGAATGTGTAAACGATACATATTTGAAGGCATGGGACACCATTCCTCCCACAAGGCCGGATCATTTCTTCGCGTATCTGGCGAAAATCTGCCGCTGCTTTGCGTTTGGCAGACTGGATTGGAAAAACGCCGCCAAGCGCAAAGCGGAGGTGGTGGCCCTGACCCAGGAGATGGAGGAATGTATTCCGGGCTCCTGCCAGGATGATCAGATGGAAGGCAAGGAGCTGAGCGCTATCATCAGCGCTTTCCTGCGGACGCAGACGCCGGAAAACCGCATGATTTTTGTGCGGCGGTACTGGTACGCCGATTCCATTGAAGAAATCGCGGGGCGCTATGAAATCACCCAAAGCGCCGTTCTGATGCGGCTGTCCCGGACGAGAACCAAATTGGCGGCCTATTTGAAAAAGGAGGGCATTCGAGTATGACAGGAAAAGATATGCTTGAGAAAATCCAGCAGCTGGATTCCGACCTCATTGAGGAAGCCGAATACGGCTCCTTCCGGAGGAAGAGTGTGAGAAAGGCAATCGTTTTTGTTCTGGCGGCAGCGCTGGTGGTGGGGGCGCTGACCGGCGCGGCGGTATTCACCCGCTGGTCGAACACCATGCAGTTTGGAAACCTGGGCAGAGAGCAGCCCTCTGAGCAGATCAAGAAGCAGGCGGAGCAAACCGGCTTGTCGGTGATTCCCAAGGATTCGGCCGCGGGGGAAACCGGAGTTATCTCCGCATCCGATCAGGGCATTACGGTCACGCTTGCGCAGACCGTGATGGATCAGCGGGGCGGCAAGGTTGTATTCCGCATCGATGGATTGGAGCTGGAAGAGGGGCAGAAGCCCTGGGCCTGGTGGGACTACCTTGTCGATGATGACAGAGTCGGCTGGAGCTGGGGGAGCCAATTCTACAACGGCCTTGTTGTGGATGAAGAGGGCAACGCGGTCTATGCTAAGAACGGCGAGCCCATCCCGAGAGTCGGCAAAAATCAGGAGTTGCTGCTGGACTATCAGGACAACAACGGAAGCATTGAGTTCAGCATTGACTTTGTGTTCCCCCATGACGACGGCAGATACTTTGGCAGGGAAATGACCGTTATTTTTACCGGCTTCGGCATTCAGGCAGAGCGGTTTGAGGACGAGGACATCATGACCGTCCCTGGAAAATGGGAGCTGACCTGGACGCTGGAGGGAAGCACGGAGCAGCCTATGAAATGGACGCCCCATTCCAAAATCGGCCACTGGGGCGTGACCCTCGAGGAAGTGGAAATCGGCCAGTTCAGCATGAAGACCACCTACAGCCTCGATGAAGAATATAAAGACGATATGGATTTCCTGGAAAAAACCAATTGGAGCATAGGCCCGGCGGGTGTCCGGCTGAGGGATGGAACGGATCTGGATGTATTTGGCATGACGGGCAGCGGCGATTGGGACGAGGAAAACCGCCTGTATATCAACACGGATTATTCGCTCAACGTCATTCTGGACCCCAGCCAGATTGCGGGCATGTATTTCTTCGACGGATATGAACCGGAGCTGGACGCGCAGGGCCGCAAGGTGCCAAAGCCGTACTATTACATCCCGTTTTGAAGGAAGGGCTGAATCACCTGAGCGCCAGGCGCTGCACCTGATGACTGCGGATTCGGGTAAAATCAAATAAATATGCCGCCCTGCCGGGTTTCCTTGGCAGGGCGGTTTGTATAGCATAGAGTGAGATTTGCCGTTCCCGGAACCGTCAGGATCGC
>CAZYWM010000233.1:0-1026 GCA_964651615.1 uncultured Oscillospiraceae bacterium
CAGGGCGCATATCACTGCAAACGCTTTTTTCATAGGGAGTCCTCCGGTATTTCGCTGCCGCCGGAACGGCAGGATAATTCGCTGGGGATAGTGCTATCTATTATATTTGATTTTTTCCAATCCGTCAACCGGTCAACTGCCAGAAAATTGTGGAAAAGGAACCCTTAATAAATTTTTAATGTGCTTATCTTCATCCATCAGCCTTTCTCTGTAGGGGCGGGTCTTGTGTCAAGAGCACATGGTTTGACCCCGCCCGTTGGGGATGCTAATAATTGTCAGAAAGCAGGCGCGTCAAGGCTCCCCCTCCAGGATGCCTTCGGTTGAAAACATCCCCCCATGGAGGGAGTGACTTGGAACAGCGGCAATTGCAACAGCGGCAATCGATTTCAATCCACGCTCCCCGTGAGGGGAGCGACGCGGAGTTTTTCAGCCGGGAGTCGGAGGCAATCGATTTCAATCCACGCTCCCCGTGAGGGGAGCGACAATATCCACTCCATAGGGACGCCAAATTTTTTATATTTCAATCCACGCTCCCCGTGAGGGGAGCGACGCTGGCCCAGTTTTCCGCCGTCCGCTGGGGGATACAATTTCAATCCACGCTCCCCGTGAGGGGAGCGACCACATCCATATGCTGATTGACGGCTGCACGTCAATTTCAATCCACGCTCCCCGTGAGGGGAGCGACCTGCAATCTGGGCAAGGAAATGGCGCTGGCGCAATTTCAATCCACGCTCCCCGTGAGGGGAGCGACCGCACCTTATTGGGTGGGGTAGCGGCGCTTGTGATTTCAATCCACGCTCCCCGTGAGGGGAGCGACAAGGAAGTCTATGATATTGATCCTTCCATCGTGATTTCAATCCACGCTCCCCGTGAGGGGAGCGACCTGACCGTCAGCGATTCAAACTCGAATCTACTGATTTCAATCCACGCTCCCCGTGAGGGGAGCGACTCTAAGGAGATAGCTGAGACGCTGGGAGTGCCTATTTCAATCCACGCTCCCCGTGAGGGGCGCGACGCCACCGATAA
>CAZYWM010000233.1:1036-2284 GCA_964651615.1 uncultured Oscillospiraceae bacterium
GTGTGCTTTTTAAATCCCCCGCCCCCGGTGTGGGTCCCCACGCAAACGAAAAACAGCAAAATTTAATTTTTTATATTTCAATCCACGCTCCCCGTGAGGGGAGCGACCGGAAGCCCAACGATCAGCGATAATGACGGAGTATTTCAATCCACGCTCCCCGTGAGGGGAGCGACTCCGCTAGATACCAGGCGCAGGTCACAGCCAGATCATTTCAATCCACGCTCCCCGTGAGGGGAGCGACGTCTACGGCGTTTCCGGGGGGAGCCCCGGATAGGATTTCAATCCACGCTCCCCGTGAGGGGAGCGACCGCTGGAACATATGTTGTCTCTTACGAAAAAGACATTTCAATCCACGCTCCCCGTGAGGGGAGCGACTACTCCCTCCCGGCATAGGCACCCGTGCCCATTATTTCAATCCACGCTCCCCGTGAGGGGAGCGACGACAGCAACGCAAGAATCCGGGATGATGCAACTATTTCAATCCACGCTCCCCGTGAGGGGAGCGACAGCAAAAATGCACAGATTTTCTGCTCATTTTTGGCGAGAGTTAACAGAATTTCATCGGAGGAACCCATGGGAGCCGGGGAGTTCCTCATAAAGGGGCGAATCAGGGCCGAACTTCGGGCAGAATTTCGGTGCGAACCCGGCGGGAAAGCCCGTGCGCTTGGGCTTCGCACTCAGATCAGGAGGGTTTCCTCCGGCTGGTAGGTGCTCTTGCAGCCGAAATGCTCCACCTTCTTCTCGTAGTGATTCCCCAGGTAATAGAAGCGCAGACTGTCCTTCTCCGGGTCCATGATGGCAAGGAGCTTTGCCTGAAGGCTGCGGCACTGCCCGGCATCCAGCAGGCACTCAAACACGGAATTCTGCACCCGCTGGCCGTAGTCCACGCACTTTTTGGCGATCTGCCGCAGCCGCTTTCTCCCGGCGGCATCGTTGGTGTTTACGTCGTAGGTAATCAGTACCAGCATCAAATCACTTCCATAAAAAGGGCGGGTAGCCGTCCAGGTCTCCCCGGAGATACCGGGCCAGAAGCAGAGCCTGGATGTAGGGAATCATGCCCCAGCTCAGCTTTTCGTTCAGATAGGGATGGGTCAGGGTGTCCCGCTTCCGCTCCTGCCAGGCCTTCAGGAATTTCTTCCGCCCCTCCTCTGTCAGCAGCACCGCGCCGCTGTCCTGGGTCTGGAAATCCTCCGGCCGAATCATGCGGTTGTTGATGATAGTCAGCACAAACCGATCCGCCATACAGGG
>CAZYWM010000234.1:0-2265 GCA_964651615.1 uncultured Oscillospiraceae bacterium
TCCCGGCCCTGCCGGGGGTTAATCAAGAAACAAATGATTTTATTCCTTGCGTTTATGCAAAAGCGGGGATATAATGAACTCGTTCAAAAATCGAAAGGAGTTTGCTTATGAAGCGTTCCGAGATCAACAAGGCTCTGAAGGAGCTGGAGGCCATGTGCGCCAAGCACTGCTGCTACCTGCCTCCCTTCTGTAATTTTACCCCCGAGCAGTGGCAGACCATTGGCCACGAATACGACGAGGTGCGGGATTGCATGCTGGGCTGGGACATCACCGACTACGGCATGGGCGATTTTGACAAATTCGGCTTCTCCCTCATCACCATCCGCAACGGCAATCGGGCCATGGCCGACAAGTACCCCAAGGTCTATGCCGAGAAGCTGCTGTATCTGAAGGAGGGCCAGTACGCCCCCAACCACTTCCATTGGTACAAAACCGAGGACATCATCAACCGGGGCGGCGGAAATGTGCTGATTCGGGTGTACAACAGCCTGCCCAACGAGGAAATTGACTACGATTCCGACGTGACGGTACATACCGACGGCCGCACCTACACCGTTCCCGCGGGCAGCCAGATTCGCCTGACCCCGGGAGAGAGCATCCATGTGCAGCAGTACCTGTACCACGACTTCTCCGTGGAGGAGGGCACCGGCCCCGTGCTGCTGGGCGAGGTCAGCCAGTGCAACGACGACAACACCGACAACCGGTTCAACCCCCCGGTGGGCCGCTTCCCCACCATCGAGGAGGACGAGCCCCCCTACCGCCTGCTGTGCAACGAGTACCCAAAGGCAGCTGAACGCGCTTAAAGATGGCCGCAATCCCCCCGGTGACGGTTTTGATTGCAAAAGCGTCACCGGGCTTATCATGGGATAACGGACAGAACCATTTATGCCTTTTCAGGCTTATGTCAACCAAAAGGAGAATCATTATGAACCGAGCAGAAGCAAAAAAGAAGGCCCAGGCGCTGGTGGCGCAGATGGACGTGCTGGAGGCGGCCGCTCAGCTGAGCTACGACGCTCCTGCCCTGGACCGGCTGAATATTCCGGAATACAACTGGTGGAACGAGGCCCTTCACGGCGTGGCCCGGGCGGGCGTGGCCACCAGCTTCCCCCAGGCCATCGGCATGGCCGCGTCCTTTGACCCGGAGCTGGTGGAGCGGCTGGGAGACATTGCCGCCACCGAGGGCCGGGCCAAGTACAATGCCCTCTCCCAAAAGGGCGACCGGGACATCTACAAGGGCCTGACCTTCTGGTCCCCCAACATCAACATTTTCCGGGACCCCCGCTGGGGCCGGGGCCACGAGACCTACGGCGAGGACCCCACCCTCACCACTGAGCTGGGCAAGGCCTATATCCGGGGCCTCCAGGGTGACGGAGAATACCTGAAAACCGCCGCCTGCGCCAAGCATTTTGCCGTCCACTCCGGCCCGGAGGCGGAGCGGCACCACTTCAACGTCAACCCCAGCAAAAAGGATATGGAGGAGACCTATCTGCCCGCCTTTGAGGCCGCTGTCACCCAGGCGAACGTGGAGTCCGTCATGGGCGCCTACAACGCGGTGAACGGCTACCCCTGCTGCGGCAGCCCGGAGCTGCTGCGGGACTATCTGCGGGAGAAATGGGGCTTCCAGGGCCATGTGGTCTCCGACTGCTGGGCCATCCGGGACTTCCACGAGAATCACCACTACACCGACACCCCCGCCCAGTCCAGTGCCGCCGCCCTGAAAGCGGGCACGGACCTGAACTGCGGCTGCACCTACCGCTGCCTGCTCACCGCCTTGGCCCAGAAGCTGATTACCGAGGACGACATTCGTCAGGCGGCTGTCCGCCTCTTCACCACCCGGTATCTGCTGGGCATCATGGACGGGCAGCAGACCGAGTTTGACCGGATTCCCTATTCCGCCGTGGAGTGCCCGGAGCATGTGGCCGCTGCCCTGGAGGCGGCGGAAAAGGGCATCGTCCTGCTGAAAAATGACGGCATTCTCCCCCTGAACAAGGAGAAGCTCACCGCCATCGGCGTGGTTGGCCCCAACGCCAACAGCCGGGCGGCCCTGATCGGCAACTACCACGGCACCTCCTCCCGCTACATCACCGTGCTGGAAGGCATCCAGGACGAGGTGGGCGAGGACGTGCGGGTCTACTACGCCGAGGGCAGCCATCTGTTTAAGGACCGGGTGGAGAACCTTGGCAAGGCCGACGACCGGATCGCCGAGGCCCAGGTGGTGGCGGACCAGTCCGATGTGGTGGTGCTGGTGCTGGGCCTGGACGAGAC
>CAZYWM010000235.1:0-2258 GCA_964651615.1 uncultured Oscillospiraceae bacterium
TGGAAGTGAAAGACCTGTGCCGGACGTTCCGGCAGGGGGATACGGACATTCACGCGGTGGACCATGTGAGCTTCTCCATGGAAGCGGGGGAGATGCTGGCGATTGTGGGCCAGTCCGGTTCTGGCAAGACCACCCTGCTGAATCTGCTTGGCGGCATCGACAAGCCCAGCGCCGGGCAGGTGCTGCTGGACGGGCAGGACATCCACAGCTTCTCCGACGCCGAGGCGGCGAAGCTTCGGCGGCAGAAAATCGGCTATATCTACCAGGATTTTAAGCTGCTGCCCATCCTGACGGCAAAGGAGAACATCATTCTCCCTGCCATTCTGGACGGGAAGAAAGCCCCGGCAAGGGTCGTCACCGCGCTGGCGGACCGGCTGGGCATCGGCAATCGCCTGAACCATCTGCCGTCGCAGATGTCCGGCGGCCAGCGGCAGCGGGTGGCCATCGCCAGGGCCCTGATCAACCGCCCTGCCATCATCCTGGCGGACGAGCCCACGGGAAACCTGGACAAGGAATCCGCCAATGAAATTTTGCAGATGCTGCGAAAGCTCAACCACGAGGGGAACACCATTCTTCTCGTGACCCATGAGGAGCGCTTTGCCGACCTGTGCCCACGGAAAATCACCCTGAGCGATGGGAAAATCATCTCCGATGTCCGAAGATAAAAAAGCTTCCCCACTGCGGAAGCCCGAGATAGACGAACGCCCCGGAGCCAGAAGTTCCGGGGCGGATTTTGTATCAGTCAGTGACGTAGGGCAGCAGGGCGATTTGACGGGCACGCTTGATGGCGGTGGTCAGATCACGCTGATGAGCGGCGCAGGTACCGGTGGTACGGCGGGGCAGAATCTTGCCGCGCTCAGACAGGTAACGGCGGAGCTTTGCGGTGTCCTTGTAATCAATGCTGGTCACTTTATCCACGCAGAACGCGCAAACCTTCTTGCGCTTGCGGGGACGCATACGCTGTTCGTTGGCCATGGGAAATACCTCCTTCGTAAGTTTCTTGATGAAAAAGTTCTTTTCTTAGAAGGGCAGCTGGGCGTCATCGTCTTCCAGCATCGCAAAATCCGATGCCGGGGCGGTGCTGGGAGCGGAATAGCTGCCATAGCTGGGCGCTGCGGGCGCGTTGTAGCCGCCGTAAGAGGGGGCCGGAGCGCTGCCGCCGTAGCTGGGCGCCGGGGCATCGTAGCCGCCGGAACGCTGTTCCGAACGCTTGCTTTCGCCGAAGTAGACATTGTCCGCCACGATTTCAGCAGAGCGACGCTTGTTGCCGTCCTTGTCGGTCCAGCTGCGGATTTGCAGCCGGCCGGACACCACCGCCATGCTTCCCTTGGAGAAATACTTGGAGACGAACTCTCCCGTAGAACGCCAGGCGACGCAGTCGATGAAGTCGGTTTCCCGCTCCCCGCCATCCTTGGGGGCAAAGTCCCGGTCAACAGCCACGGTAAAGCTGGTGACGGCGATGCCCGTGCCGGTGCGGCGCAGCTCGGGGTCACGGGTCAGGCGGCCCATGATAACAATGTGGTTGAGCATGTTGAATTACTCCTCCACAGCGGTGGTCAGGCAGCGCAGGATGCCGTCGGTGATCTTCATCACACGCTCCAGCTCTGCGGGGAACTCGGGCTTGCATTCCATGTTCATCAGAACGTAGTAGCCCTCCACCAGATCGTTGATGGGGTATGCAAGACGACGCTTGCCCCACTCATCGATGCTGGACAGAGTACCCTCCGCCTCCACCATTGCCTTGAACTTTTCCACAAGTGCTGCGATGCCCTCCTCGCCCTGGGCAGGGTCGATGATGTAGAGCACCTCATACTTACCGGTGATCTTAGCCATGTTGATTGCACCTCCTTTTGGACTTTTGGCCCACGGCCGAACCGTGAGCAAGGATTGTCCGCTTTGGCAGACCCTACCATATTACAGGAAACGGGCCCATTTGTCAAGAATTATTTTCCCGGAAGCTGGGGGAATTAGGAATTAGTACTTCGTAAATTCTAAAATTTCACGACTTGCAAACACTGGCCTGGTTCGTTGCTTTCAGTGCCAAGCGGGGGATGTTACTTTCTTGTCTCCGAACAAGAAAGTAACCAAAGAAGTCGGCTTAAGGGGCGCTGAGTGTCGCGCCGTAAGCGCGCCAAAGCCGAGAAGCAGTGGTATGATTGCCACCGGCAATCATTAAGTTTTTAATTCGCTGCGGGTCGCACCACCCCTTAAGAATCCTCCGGCGCGCACTTGGTGAGATTTTACCGTTTTATCTGTTT
>CAZYWM010000236.1:0-2231 GCA_964651615.1 uncultured Oscillospiraceae bacterium
TCCCGACGCGTATTGCCGCTCCTGTTCTGTGTACATAATTCTGTGCCCCCAGTTACAGGCGCCTAATTCCTCACTCCTCATTCCGAACTATAACGCCCTGGAGATTTCCAGAAAATTCATCCAATCAGTGAAAATTATTCACAAAATGCGGATAGTCTATTATTGGATAGATCAAATTTGAAGGGAAAAGAGTGAAGCGTGTATGAATGAGGTAAAAAAGCCAAAGAAGCCAATCATATCCTATTATCTGATCGTGCTGCTGGTGGTGATGCTGTTCAACTGCCTGGTGATGCCCTGGATTCTGGAACGGCAGATTCAGGAGGTGGACTACGGCACCTTCATGACCATGACCGAGGAGCGCGACATCGGCCAGGTGGACATTCAGAGCAACCAGATCGTCTTTACCAACAAGCAGAACAATCAAATCTACAAGACCGGTCTGATGGACGATCCCGGGCGGACGGAACGGCTCCACGACGCGGGGGCCGTGTTCTCCAGCCAGATCATCGAGGAGGCCTCTCCCCTGCTGTCCATCCTGCTGACCTGGGTGCTGCCCATGGTGATCTTCATCGGCCTGGGCCAGCTGATGACCAAAAAGCTGATGGAGCGGGCCAGCGGCGGCCCCAACTCCATGATGTTCAACATGGGCAAGTCCAACGCCAAGGTCTATGTCAAGTCCTCCGACGGCATCAAATTCTCCGACGTGGCCGGCGAGGACGAGGCCAAGGAAAATCTGGCGGAGATCGTGGACTATCTCCACAATCCGGAGAAGTACAGAGACATCGGCGCCTCCATGCCCAAGGGCATTCTGCTGGTGGGCCCTCCGGGAACCGGCAAGACCATGCTGGCCAAGGCCGTGGCCGGTGAGGCCAGCGTCCCCTTCTTCTCCATGAGCGGCTCGGAATTTGTGGAGATGTTCGTGGGCATGGGCGCTTCCAAGGTTCGGGATTTGTTCCGCCAGGCCAAGGAGAAGGCGCCCTGCATTGTGTTCATCGATGAAATCGACGCCATCGGCCAGAAGCGGAACACCGGCGGCATGGGCGGCAACGACGAGCGGGAGCAGACCCTGAACCAGCTGCTCACCGAAATGGACGGCTTCGAGGGGAACAACGGCGTGATCATTCTGGCCGCCACCAACCGCCCCGAATCCCTGGACCCCGCCCTCACCCGTCCCGGCCGGTTCGACCGGAGGGTGCCGGTGGAGCTTCCCGACCTGAAGGGCCGGGAGGAAATCCTCAAGGTTCACGCCAGGAAAATCAAGGTCGCCGACGATGTGGACTTCTCCAAAATCGCCCGGATGGCCTCCGGCGCTTCCGGCGCGGAGCTGGCCAACATCGTCAACGAGGCCGCCCTGCGGGCAGTCCGGGACAACCGGAAATTCGCCACCCAGTCGGACATGGAGGAATCCATTGAGACGGTCATCGCCGGTTATCAGAAGAAGAACCCCATCCTCACCGATCAGGAAAAGCGGGTGGTGGCCTACCACGAAATCGGCCACGCCCTGGTGGCAGCCAAGCAGTCCGGCTCCGCCCCGGTGCAGAAGATCACCATTGTGCCCCGGACCTCCGGCGCTCTGGGCTACACCATGCAGGTGGAGGGCGGCAACCACGCCCTCGTGACCAAGGAGGAGCTGGAAGCCAAAATCGCCACCTATACCGGCGGCCGGGCGGCGGAGGAAGTGGTTTTCCACTGCGTCAGCACCGGCGCCTCCAACGACATTGAGCAGGCCACCAAGCTGGCCCGGGCCATGCTGACCCAATACGGCATGAGCGAGGAATTTGACATGGTGGCTCTGGAGACCGTGACCAACCAGTACCTGGGCGGCGACGCCTCCCTGGCCTGCTCCGCCGAAACCCAGGCAAAGATCGACCAGCTGGTGGTGGAGCTGGTGAAGCGCCAGCACCAGAAGGCGACGAAGATCCTGCTGGAAAACCGGGAGAAGCTGGACCAGCTGGCAGACTACCTCTACACCCGGGAAACCATCACCGGCGAGGAATTCATGAAGATTCTGAATCAGTAATACTAGACTTTGATTAAAAGTTCACAAAGATTTCCGAGGATGATTTGCGTAAAACAAGAGGTCGGATGCAGCTGGGCTGACGCCCAGCAAAGACGACAACGCCGTTTTACACAAATCAGACCGGAAAGATTGTGAGGTTTTAATCAAAGGATAGTATTAATCAAAGGATAGTATAAGTTTTCCCCAAATACAACGTGCCCTGGAAAAGCTC
>CAZYWM010000237.1:0-2228 GCA_964651615.1 uncultured Oscillospiraceae bacterium
ACAGTCCAGCCCCGTGCGAAATTGGCTGCGGGCCCTGCCCGCCAAATTACAATTTCCCTGTTTACGAAATGATCCCGCTGCTGTATAATGGCGATTAACGATGCCGGGCGAAGGGCCTGACCAGGCGGCCCTGGGCGACGCCGACCTTGCCGCCGGAGCGCAGGAACGCCTTCATCGACCGCTGCAAGCAGGTTCCCTCCGGCAAAGCCTCCAAGGGAGTGGTCTTCTGCTGCTCCTCAGTCAGGCGGAACACCCACTCCAGCACGTCCTGGGGCTCCGGGTCCTGGGAGACGATCTCAAAGGCACGCTGGAAGCTCAGAATGTTGGACTTTTCCGGAAGCAGGGACGCCAGCGCCGGAGACAGGAGCCAGGACTCGCATTCCATGGGCGTATCGGCCCAGTCCGGGAAATATTCCCTCAAGAACGCCCTGGCCCGGGCCACGGATTCATCCAGCAGCTCCATGTCCATGCGGGTGTCGGAGGGAATGTGAAGGCCGATGGCCTTCTGCCCGTCCTCCTCCTTTAGCTCGTATTCCAGCTGGCCGACGCGGAACAGCTTCGCGCCAATCTGCCGGGTGGTCCAGAAGCCCCGGTCAAAGCCATAGCGGCCCAGGGAGCGGTGGTGCTCGCCGACAAACCGGGAGAAGCATTTCATGGTGTCCACCCAGATGGATTCCGGGATGTTCTCCCAGGGGCCCTCTTCCCGGTTCCTCAGGGCGGTGAGCAGCTGGGCGGTAAGCTCCTCCACCCCATCGCCGCCGTCGCTTGCTTCCCTGCCGCAATAGGCGGGGAGCTCCTTCCACGCTTCGTCCATCACCCGCAGCGCCATGGGGCGGGGCATTTCAATCTTCTCAAGCAGCTTTTCCAGCTCCTCCTGGAGCAGCAGCCGGCGCTCCTCCCGCTCCGCCAGCTGGGATTGGGGGGAGGTTCTCAGGCGCGTATCCTCCTGCCGGTCCGCTTCCCGATCCTGGGCAGAGAGGTTCCAAAGCTTTTCCGGAGCGCAGGGAATTCCCATCGCCTCCAGCTTTTCCCTGATTTCCCGCAGGGCCTGGGAAAATTCCTCCCAGGATAATTCCGGCCTGGTCGCTTTGAGCACAGCGGCGCCAATTCTGGGGAAGAGCAGCTGGGCGGCCCGGTTCAGATTGGTGATCCGCTCCGTCCACAGCATGCACTCCATGCCCACCAGCCCTTCCTCGGCCCCCTGGGCGTAGGCGGGGACAGCGGGAGCGCTCCAAAGCTTGTAGGCGTCGATGTCGGAATAGGCATAGTCAAAATAGTAGTGCTCCAAATCAGAGCGGATGACCCTGCCGCCGTTTCTCAGAAATTCACCGGTTTCCCGGTCGTTGCCCAGCCAGTGCTGGACAATGAAATGCTGAGGAAGCAGGCCTCCGGCCAGGCAGTCGTTGTAGACGATGGTCTTCTTCCCTTTTTTCGCCAGGTATTCTCCCACTTCCAGCACCAGGGAGCGCTGCAATTCCTCTTCGTCTTTCAGTCCCTCCCGCCGGATGCGCCTCTGGCAGTCCGGGCAGCGCCGCCAGTGCTGCTTCAGCGCCTCGTCTCCGCCGATGTGGACATAGGGGGCGGGGAACAGCTCCACAATTTCATCCAGAATGTCCTCCAGGAACCGGACAGAGGACTCCTTCCCGGCGCAGATCAGATTGGGGAAGATGCCGCCGATGTTCAGCACCTGGTAGTCATAGGGGCTCTCAAGCTCCTTCTCCTCCCCGTTTTGGACAACGGTCCGCCTGCAACCAAACTCCGGATAGGCGGCCAGCATGGCGCTGGCATGGCCGGGAACCTCAATTTCGGGGATGATCTGAATTCCCCGCTGCTGGGCATGGGCCACAATCTGCCGAATCTGGTCCTGGGTGTAGAAGCCGCAGTTGTGCTCCGTCTCGGACACGCTTCCAAAATAGGAATTCCCCCGCCGGGAGCCTACCGACGTCAGTTTGGGATACTTTTTGATCTCCACCCGCCAGCCCTGATCGTCGGTCAGGTGAAAGTGCATGGTGTTCAGGCCGCACAGGGCGGCGGCGTCCAGCAGCTTCAAAACGTCCGGCACAGGCATGAAATGGCGGCTGACATCCAGCATAAAGCCAAGATAAGGATGATTCATGATTTTTCGTCCTTTCCGAAATGATCTGTTTTGTGCTTATCGGTTTCACGCAGCAACCCGGTAAATGATAATTTGGCGGCGAGTCGCCGCTGACAATTTCGCACGGGGCTGG
>CAZYWM010000238.1:0-2226 GCA_964651615.1 uncultured Oscillospiraceae bacterium
TTGCACTACGCTCCAAAGGTGCTGGCGTCCAGGTAAATGGCGTCGCCTTTCAGCTTTTTCCAGTCGAAAACCGCCGCCAGCTCCCTGGCGCTGATGGGCTCCCGGCGGTCGATCAGCCCGGCGGAGGCCGCCAGGGTGCCGATCACCGCCTCCGGGCTGACCCATTTTTGAAGCTGGCCCAAATCCAGGTCCCGGTCCCGCTTGCTCAGCCTCCGGCCATCGGGGGCCAGGAGCATGGGCACGTGGCCGTAGCTCGGGTGGGGGAAACCGAACAGCTCCTGCAAATACATCTGCCTGGGGGCGGAGCTCAGCAAATCCATGCCCCGAACCACCTCGGTGACGCCCGCCTCACCGTCGTCCACGGTGACGGCCAGCTGGTACACATACACCCCGTCCGCCCGGCGGACCACCATATCGCCGCACGCCTCCGCCAGGTTCAGCCGGTATTCCCCCTGGACCCGGTCGGTGAAGCGCCACTGCCGGTCCGGCACCACCACCCGCCAGGCGGGAGCCCTGTCCATGGCCTGCCGCTGGGCCGGGGTCAGCTTCCGGCAGGTGCCGGGGTAGACATAGGTGCCGTCGCTGAGGTGGGGGGCGTTGACGCTGTGAAGCTGGCTGCGGGTGCAGTAGCAGGGATAGAGCAGCCCCATCTCCCGCAGCTGCTCAAAATACCGGTCATACACGGCGCCCCGCCGGCTTTGGGGCGGGGTCTCCCGGTCGTAGTCCAGCCCAAGCCATCGAAGGTCCTCCCGGAGCTGGCTGGCATACACCTCGCTGGTGCGCTGGGTGTCCAGGTCCTCCATCCGCAGCACCATCTCCCCATCCCGGGAGCGGACGGACAGCCAGGCGATGAGGGCGGCGAACACGTTGCCCAGGTGCATCCTCCCGGAGGGGGTGGGGGCGAACCGGCCCACAGGCTTCATCTCCATAGCAGCCACCAGGCCAGCACCCCAAGCAGGGCCGCCACCTCCACCAGCAGGGCCGCCACCAGCGCGGGGACGCGGCTTCTTGCCACAGGCTCTTCCTCCGGCTCTTCTTCCAGCTCTTCCTCCACCGGCTCCGGCTCTTCCAGAAGGAAGTGTTGGGCCTCCTCAGGGATTTGCTCCGGTTCCTCAAAGATTTCCTCCTCCCACTGCTCCTCCTCTGCCGCCAAAAGCTGCTCCTGCAGCCGCTTCAGCTCCTTTTTGGGATCGTCGAACATGGCCTATCCCTCCTTTGTGCTGCCTATTCTAGCAGAAAAAAGCCAAATAGTAAAGGGCGGGGATGGCCGGATTTTTTAATGGAATGTTTTCCCGGAGGAATTGACAATCATTTCGGCACTTGTTACAATAAACATGATTTTAGAAAGAGAGGGAGTGCTCCTAATGAAGGAAAAAATCAGCGCCGAGGAGGTCAAGCGGGTCAAGGCCCTGGGCTGCCTGAAGGACAAGCGCTATGAGGACATTTTCAACGTCCGGGTTCTGACCCGGAACGGCAAGATCACCGCCCAGGAGGCCAGGGTGATTGCCGAGGCCTCCGAGCGGTTCGGCAGCGGCAGCATCACCATGACCACCCGGCTGACCCAGGAAATTCAGGGCGTGCCCTATGACAAGCTGGAGGAGGTGTTCGCCTTCCTGAAGGAGAACGGATTGGAAACCGGCGGCACCGGGGCCAAGGTGCGCCCCGTGGTCTCCTGCAAGGGCACCACCTGCCAATACGGCCTGCTGGACACCTATGACCTGAGCGAGAAGATTCACCAGCGCTTCTATGAGGGCTACCACGACATGAAGCTGCCCCACAAGTTCAAGATCGCCGTGGGCGGCTGCCCCAACAACTGCGTCAAGCCCGACCTGAACGACATCGGCATCGTGGGCCAGCGGGTGTTCCAGCGGGACCTGGACAAATGCCGGGGCTGCAAGAAATGCCAGGTGGAGGCCAACTGCCCCATCAAGGTCGCCCACGTCCAGGACGGCAAGCTGAACTGGGACGGCTGCAACAACTGCGGCCGCTGCGCCGGGAAGTGCCCCTTCCACGTCACGGACAATTATGTGGAGGGCGCGAAGATTTACATCGGCGGCCGCTGGGGCAAGAAAACCGCCATGGGCCGCCCCTTGAGCAAAATCTTCACCGACATGGACGAGGTGCTGGAGGTCATCGACCGGGCCATCCTCCTGTTCCGGGACGAGGGCCAGGCCGGTGAACGCTTCGCCGACACCGTAGCCCGCCTGGGCTTTGAATATGTGGAAG
>CAZYWM010000239.1:0-2220 GCA_964651615.1 uncultured Oscillospiraceae bacterium
GCGGTCTGCGAACCAGCAAGACTGTGAACGGCACCACCTACCGCTACTACTACGCTGGTGGCAAGCTGATGCGGGAAACCTATGGCAGCAACACCCTGGACTTCTTCTATGATGCCAATGGTACGCCCTACGCCATGAAGTACAACGGCACGGTGTACTACTATGTCACCAATCTGCAAGGCGATGTCATGCGCATCGTAAACGTCAGTGGTACGGTAGTTGCAAGCTACGACTACGATCCCTATGGCAAGGTCATCTCCGCTACTGGCTCTTTGGCAGCTGTCAACCCCCTGCGGTACCGTGGGTATGTCTACGATACCGAGACCGGCTTCTACTACCTCCAGAGCAGATACTACGACCCGGCTGTTGGTAGATTCCTCAATACAGATGCATTTATTGCCACTACATGTGGGATACTTGGCTACGATTTATTTACGTATTGCCTCAATAACCCAATCATCCTAGCTGATAGCACAGGGTATTTCGCAGGTGCTGCCTTAGGAACAAGTTTTGCAACAGGTTTAATTGAAGGCATCGTGGCATCTCTTTTGACAGAAGGCTTTGAATACGGGGCATCTAGCCTATCCACTTCATCTGGCGGTTTGCTCACGGCGGAAAAAACGTTTTCTTTTCTGTTCCAGTAGTGCTTGTAAAGGCCGCAGAGTATTCTACTCCGTGTACAGCGGCTCGAGCAATTTCAAGAAAAGCTGAGCGAACCTATGCTGTTTATCTACTGGAGGACAAAAAAGGAATCATACGATATGTTGGTCGGGTAACTGATGATGGCTTTAATCAGAGAATAGCGTATCATGAAAGAACTAAAGGCCTAACGCTGTACTATGCAGTGCATGGATTGGACTGGGCAACGGCGAGAGGACTAGAGGAGATAGTAATGATTGAATGCCATACAATGAATCCCTCGAATCCAGTTAGTAATCAAATTCATGGCGTAGGAATTAACAATAAAAAAGGAGGAATTTATTTCGAAGCAGTAATGGACTATTTGCAAAACCGTGCGGAAGAAGACTTACTAAACTTAATTTCCTGGTGAAAAATGTTGGAATAAAAGAAAAGGGACTCTTTGGATACATTGTAAGTTCGCATTCAAAACTTTATTTGAAAGCAGAGGGGTGAAATTTGTAATGGGTAGGGACAATACATTTTCCAAATGTATCGAGGAAGAATACGTGTTCTATCGCAGGGATGGAAAAAGCAGAGACGAGACTGTTCGCACGATGCTGGAATACTATGCCCAGGAACTAGAGAATGGGGATGAAGTAATACCTGTGCTGACAGGAATCACGTTGGCCTTGCGGAAAAAGCGAGAACTATACGATGAATTTGCTGCAAAGGCAAAGGAACTGATTGATCAGGATGATGTTGATCCGCATGCAAAGAGTAACCTGGAAAGGCTCCTTGCTGATCCCACAATGTATGGGCAAGAGGCGTTCTACCGTATTAAGAAGCCATATGATACAGGTTGGCAATATGGAGATACCTTTGCCCATACCATCACGTGTCCCGGTGCGAAGCGGCTTGGAATTGACGGCTGGACCATTATCCTTTATGAATATGGTGCCTACTTAGACAAGTTTCATTGTGTTCATCATCTGATGTGCGTTTCCGTCTGTCCACCCGATCAAATACCCTCTTCTTCCCAACAGCTGAATGAGCTAGGCTTCCTGCCGATGCTTCATTTGTTAGGGCCAGAAGGAAAAGAAATTCAGTATCATGTTTCCGTGTCAGTGCCAAACAAAAGGAAAGAAGTCAGCATGGCGCTTACAAAAATTGGAAATTTTCCAGATGTACGACTTCCGAAAAATCTTGAAAGGGAGAATCTCTTGATTTCGAGGCCTTTTAACGGATACGTCAGAAAGGGAACAGAATGGCCATTCTATGAAGAGGAATTTTGTGCAGCTTATCGGGATTACCTAAGGAGAGGAAGAAGTACCAATTAACTTTTTCATTTCTATATCAAGGCAAAAAAATCCTGGAAACTCATGGACAACATAGAATCCCTTGCTTGCCGACACAGATAATTCTGAGGGAAAATCGCATCTTCACACGAAGTGCTCTGGAGTTTATTTCCAGGGCACTTTTTGAGCGTCACTGGGTAAGAAATACCCCAATCTTCATTATTCTTCAAAATACCCTTGAAGAATTTATACATGATGGTATAATAAATCCGAAGGACATTAGCAGTATAGCTACACCTACGAT
>CAZYWM010000240.1:0-2117 GCA_964651615.1 uncultured Oscillospiraceae bacterium
GAAAAATTTACCGCAAAAGCGTTACCGGGCGGGTCAGGGAAAAAGCGATGACAGATCAGCCCCGTGCGAAATTGGCCGCGGGCCCTGCCCGCCAAATACCAATTTATCGCTTTACTGAGCGAAGTGACATGATTTTATGAGTGTGGGGCTTGACAAACAATACTATGTGTTATATAGTATTATGCGAAGGGAGGCATTCTGTGGACATTCAGCTGAAACGGGGGCTGCTGGAGGTTTGTGTTCTGGCGGCCATCCGAGGGGAGGATTCCTATGGCTATCAGATCATCAAGGACATGAAGCCCTATGTGGAAATCTCCGAATCCACCCTGTATCCCATTCTCCGGCGGCTGGAGGCGGCGGAGCTTCTGACGGTCCGCTCCTCGGAGTACCGGGGCAGGCTGCGGAAATACTACCGCATCACCCCCCTGGGGGAGAAGCGGCTTCAGGATTTCCGGGAGGAATGGGAGCAGATTCTCGCTATCTACAAATTCATTACAAGGGAGGATTCCCCAAATGAGTAAACAGGAATTTCTGGACGCTCTCCGGGCCAAGCTGGAGGGATTGGAGGATATTGAGGCATCCCTGGAATTTTACGGGGAAGCCATCGACGACCGGATGGAAAGCGGCCTGACAGAGCAGGAAGCGGTGGCCGAAATCGGAAGCGTGGAGGAGGTGGCCGCCCAGATTCTCTCCGAGATGCCCCTGCCCAAGCTGATTAAGGCCCGGGCGACGCCCAAGGGAAAGCCCAGCGGCTGGCAGATTGCGCTGATTGTGCTGGGCTCCCCGGTGTGGCTGCCCCTGCTTCTGGCGGCGGCGGTATGCCTGCTGGCCGCCTACCTGGTGGTCTGGTCGGTGGTGATTAGCTTCTACGCCTTGGACGCAGCCCTGGCAATGGGGGCGATTGGGGGCCTGGCTGGGACGGTGCAGTCCCTGACGCAGGGAAATTTTTCCGGGGCGGGGATGGCCTTTGGCATTGGGATGATTTCCGCCGGACTGTCTGTGCTGCTGTTTCTCGGTATGGGCCGGGTGTCGAAGCTGGGCGTCCGATTTCACCGGGCGGTATTGCGCCGGTGCAAAAACCGACTGGCAGGAAGGAGTCATGAGAAATGAAAAAGCTCGCATGGATTGGATGTATTTTGGTGCTCCTGGGCGTGGCCCTCTGCGTGGTCTCCGCTGCCCGGGCGGACTTTGACTGGGAGAAGCTCAGCACCGTGCCCCTGGCCGCGAAAACCTATGGCATTGACCAGCAGGTTACTACCATCGTTGTGGAGAGCGAGGAGGGAAGCGTCCGCCTTCTTCCCGCCGGGGATGGGGAATGCCGGGCGGTCTGCACGGAAAATGAAAACGGCAGCCTTCGCTATGATGTTTCCATCTCCGACGGGGTGCTGTCCGTCCGGGCCAGGGATCAGCGGCGCTGGTATGAGCGTATCGGCATCTTCATTGCCGATGTGGGTGTGGAATTGTACCTGCCCCAGGGGGATTACGAAGGCCTCACCGTCCGCACGTCCAGCGGCAGTGTCCACGTCCCCGAGGATTTTTCCTTTGACCAGGTTCAGCTGGAAAGCAGCAGCGGCAGCGTGAATTTTTCCGCCGGTGTGGAAGGCGCGCTGGCGGTGAAGACCAGCAGCGGCCGAATCTGCGTTGCCGATACCGCGCCCCGGGAGCTGACCCTTCGCACCCATAGCGGCGGCATCTCGCTGGAGCGGGTGGAGGCGGAGGCTTCCCTGGACGCGGTGTCCAGCAGCGGCCGGGTGTCCTTGACCAACGTGACCTGCGCTTCCCTGAATGCCCAGACCAGCAGCGGCGGCATCCGGCTCACCGATGTGATCGCTTTGGATACGCTCCATGCCCAGAGCTCCAGCGGCAGCGTTCGCCTGACCCGGTGCGACGGGGCGACCCTCAATATCCGCACCAGCAGCGGAAGTGTCTCCGGCACGCTGCTGTCCGACAAGGTTTTCCTCACGGACACGTCCAGCGGCAGCATCAACGTGCCGCGGACCGTCACCGGCGGCGTGTGCGAGGTGACAACCAGCAGCGGAAGCATCAAGCTGGCTTATGAAAATTAGGAGTTAGGAATGAGGAATTGGGCTGCGCTTCAAAAATACCGCTCCACGGGC
>CAZYWM010000241.1:0-2113 GCA_964651615.1 uncultured Oscillospiraceae bacterium
ACATTTCTGGCACCTTCCTTTTGATGCCAGTATACACCTACTAACGTCCGATTTTTTGGACACTATTACAATATCTAGTGTTGTGCTTACTAAAGCCGATAACCTAATATCAGATTATTTCCTGGTTCGCTACCCTGAATAACCGCACCTTTCGCATCCTACTTATTCACTCTTCACTATTACCGATTACTTCCCCAAAATCCCGAATGCGCGGATGAGTGAAGAGTGAATAGTGAAAAGGTAATAAGTAAAATCCCGAACGCTCTCGCATTCGGGATTTTTGTGTGTACTGTCCACTTTTGATGCAGGCTTTTTCACCTGCCATCCTTATGAAATTTTTAAAAAATCGAAACTTTCGTTCGCAAGTTTCGACAAGTCATTTATTTGTTTCTCTCAGCCATGCCATTGGCTTTCCCCTGTCTCCAAAAAACAGCCGAACACTTTCCTTCTGTTCTTCCTTCCCAATAGGTGTTGTGATTCGTTCAAACATCCGGTGAATGCTTTCATACTCACATGCAAAGGAATCCGCACTTGCAATCATCATTTCTTCTGTAGTGACCGTTGAAAAGTCCACACGATATCCCGCTACAGAAGCAAGATATTCAATGAATAGCCGCTGCGTTCTGCCGTTTCCTTCCCGGAATGGATGCAGCACGTTTATCTCGCTGAAATAGTAAGCCAGCCTATGGGGAACAGACTCCGAAGTATCAATCAGAAAATGCTCCTGTTCCAGCTTTTTGAATAGGTTTGTCCCATAGGTGTCCAGATTCATTGCCAGGCAAAACTGATTCCCCTTGGCGATATTCACATGACGCAGCTTCCCGGCCCAATCATAAATATCCCCAAACAAATATCCATGGATCTTTTGCAAATGCCACATATCGAGTTTACCCTTAATCGGCTGTGCTTTTGCCGCCGCAAGCCGGAGGGAGGTGATCTCTCGCTCCGCTGTATGAAGCGCATCCCCATCCTGAATATTCAGCTTGTTTATCAACACATTGGAATTGGGGTAGCAATACTCCTGATCCCATTCGTAGGCGTAGCTGTAATCCCGCATCATACCGTTTTCCTCGTCCGAATCGGTACAGTGTGCTTTTTTACCAAAGTGCCTATCATTTTTTCAAGGCTTCCGGGGTTTTCAAGACATTTCCGGATTCTATCTTTGTCCTCAGAATACAAAGGCATACCCTCCATCGTCATAGAGCTGTCCACTTCCCGCACAATGGAATCAATATCACTCATCATCTTCGCCCCCTTTTCCTTTGGATTTATTATACCACACTTTCCCGTTTCCCGCAATAGCTTCATCCCATTCCCGTCAATTCTAAAGTTCTTCACGCCGGAACAGGCAGCGGCATTTCTTGAATACATAGAAAGTCCATATTCTGTGAAAATAAAGGGACATAAGCGGACGGACGACACCGGAAAGCCCTATGCAGTCGGAGACTACGAAACAAAAAAGGAGATACCAGAGCAGCTACGGGTGCTCTTCAATCTGGCAATCTATGGAGGCCTCCGAAAGGGGGAGCTGCTGGCCCTGGAATGGTCAGACATTGATTTTGAAGCCGACACGGTGAGCATTACAAAATCTGTCACCGTGGTGGCGGGGAAGCAGCTCACAAAGGAGCCGAAGACAAAGACCTCATTCCGCACGGTTGCAATCCCGCATTTTCTCACCCAGCGGATAAAGCAGATGAAAACGGAGCGTACACGATACCGGCTGAGCCTGGGCGACTACTGGCAGGGGGGAAACTGGCTATTCATCCAGGACAACGGATTGCAGATGAACTATTCCACCCCATACCAGGCCCTACACGACACGCTCACCAGGTACAACGCCGGGAAAAAGCCGGAAGACCAGCTTCCCATGATTCCCCTGCACGGCCTCCGTCACACATCCGCCACGCTGCTGATCGCAAGCCACCAGGATATTAGAACCGTATCAAGCCGTCTGGGCCACGCCCAGGCAAGCACCACCATGAACATCTATGCCCACGCCCTCCAGGAGACGGACAGAAAAGCCGCCGATGCGCTGGAAAATATGCTTGTAAAACAGGCATGAAAATGAAAAAATCCGCTCCTGTCACCAAAATGGCACCAACCACTTTTGATG
>CAZYWM010000242.1:0-2107 GCA_964651615.1 uncultured Oscillospiraceae bacterium
TTATGATAAAATATGGTACCATCATTTTTCCCAAAAGGCAAGGGGAAATTGACAGGTCGGCCAGTTTGACGTATAATTGTATTCATTGAAGGAGGTGCCTTTGCCATGAAGATCATCGAAGACCGCCGGGCGCTGCACCGGATTCCGGAGCTGGACCGGGACCTGCCCCAGACCCTTGCCTATCTTCAAAGCGCCCTGGAAGGGCTGAACTGCCAGGTGTTCTCCCCCATGGCGGGAGCCCTGTGCGCCTATTTTGATTTCCATCAGGCCGATTCCCTGGCCTTTCGCTCCGATGCCGACGCCCTGCCCATCACAGAGCGGACCGGCCTGAGCTTTGCCTCCTGCCATCCGGGGAGGATGCACGCCTGCGGCCACGACGGCCACATGGCCATTGCCCTGGAGCTGGCCCGGCGCATAAGCCGCAAAAAGCAATTGCCCCACAACATCCTCATCGTCTTCCAGCCGGCGGAGGAGACCACCGGCGGCGCCCGGGACCTGTACGCCACGGGAATCTTCGAGCAATACGCCGTGAAGGCCATCTTCGGCCTCCACCTCTGGCCCGGCCTTCCGGCAGGGGTTGTGGCCAGCCGGAGAGAAGAGCTGATGGCCCGCTCCTGCGAGGTGAAGGTGGACGTTTACGGCCGGGCGGCCCACATCGCCAAAGCGGAGGAGGGGCTGGACGCTCTGGCCGCCGGGGTGCAGTTCTACACCCAGGCCGCCCAGATGGAGGCCGCCATCCCCGGCCAGGTGTTCCGGCTGCTGAAATTCGGAAAATTTGAAAGCGGCCGGGTGTGCAACGCCCTGTCCGACCACACCCACATGGAGGGGAGTCTGCGCGCGTTCCAGGACGAGGTCTTCTTCGGAATGCAGCGGAGCCTCTTGGACATCGCCCGGGAGGTGGAGTGCCAGACCGGCTGCGCCATCCAGGTTCACATGAACGACGGCTATCCGGCGGTTTTGAACCCCGGTGAGCTGTATGACCGGGTGCGCCGGGTGGTGGATTTTATGGAGCTTCAGAAGCCCGCCATGACCACCGAGGATTTCTCCTGGTATCAGCGGAGCCTGCCCGGGATGTTTTTCTTCCTGGGCCTGGGGGACACCCCCGCCCTCCACGCGGACAATTTCAATTTCGATGAGACCATTCTGACGAAAGGCGCCGATTTCTTTGAAATTCTGGCGGAAAAATTCCAATGATTCCCTTGAATTCCAATCTGAGCCCTTTGAAGCGCAGCGGCATTCGGGTCTACACCAACCTGGCCCGGGAGACGCCGGGCTGCGCCATGCTCACCATCGGGGAGCCAGACCTGGACACCCCCCAGCCCATCAAGGACGCCGCCTGGGAGGCGCTGAACCGGGGCTGCACCCACTACGCCCCCAACCAGGGCACCCCCGCCCTGCGTCAGGCGGTGGCGGAATACGAAACTCTCCGGGGCAATCCGGTGAAGCCGGAGCAGGTGCTCATCACCGTGGGCTCCTCCCAGGCCCTGTTCACCGCGCTGCTGGGCATCCTGAACCCGGGGGAAGAGGTCATTGTGCCCGTTCCCGCCTTCTCCCTGTATGAATCCATCGTCACCGCGGCGGGGGGAAAAGTGGTTTCCCTGGACGTGAGCGAAACCGGGTTTCAGATCACCCGGGAGGCTCTGGACAGCCTGGTGACAGAGAAGACCAAGGCCGTCATCCTCAACTCCCCCAACAATCCCACAGGCACCGTGCTGAATGAGCAGAGTCTGGCGGCGGTGAAGGCGGCAGTGCTGGGAAAGCCCATTTTTCTGGTCATCGACCATGTGTACAGCCTGCTGAGCTACGGCCCCTGCCCGGATTTAAGCCTGGATGGGGATTTGAAGGAGCAGACCATCCTCTGCCAGAGCTTTTCCAAGCCCTATGCCATGACCGGCTGGCGGCTGGGGTATCTGGTCTGCCCGGAATATGTGATGGAGCGGCTGCTGCTGCTCAGCGCCCTCACCATTGCCGCCGTCCCCACCTTCGTCCAGGAGGCGGGGGTAAGGGCCCTGGAGCAGGACACCTCCCCCATGCGGGAAATCTACCGCCGCCGCCGGGACTATGTCACCGCCAGGCTTCGCCGGATGAATCTGGAATTCCCGGAGCC
>CAZYWM010000243.1:0-2097 GCA_964651615.1 uncultured Oscillospiraceae bacterium
TTCTTTGGTTACTTTCTTGTTCGGAGACAAGAAAGTAACACCTTCGCTTCTCTCCGAATGCTGCGAACCAGAACAGTGTTTGCAAATCGTATAAATTTAGAATTTACACAGTGCTACAAATGCCCAGGTTGGCAGCATAACCGGATTTCAATGAAGCAGGGCCTGACAAAAGCTGTCAGGCCCTCACTTTTATTTCTTTTCGGCGGCCTCCTGGGCACGCAGACGGGCGTCCACCTCGTCCAGATCAAAGACCTCCCGGACCTTCTTGTAGAACTCGGTATAGGTGTAGCCATTGTCCACATACCGCCAGCCCGCGCCGGCGTAGGGGTCCCGGCCGGAGAATACCGCCGTGGTGCCCTCGTGAATCTCCTTGTACTGCTTCTGCTCCTCCGCCCCCACCCGGGTCTGCTTGCAGAACAGATTCTGAATGTCCAGGCCGTCCAGGGGCATCAAACTGCTGACCTTGGTGTAGCAGATGTTCAGGTATTTCAGGCTGGAACATCCGGCAAGGGGGGAAATATCCTCCAGCTTCAGGCAGTTGGCCAGCTCCAGGAATTCCAGCTTCTTGCAGTTTTCAATGCCGCTCAGGTCGGAAACCGCGCTGCCCGAGAGAATCAGGATTTCCAAATCCGGCATGAAGGCCAGGAAACTCACATCTGTCAGCGTGTCGTTGTGGCCCATGTCGATATACTTGACACTGCGCAGATACCGCATCTCGTAGCAGGTATCGTCGGTGACGTTGTACACCACCCGGATGGTATCATCATTGGTCAGGGTGCTGTAGCGGCCGTCCGTTCCAAAATACACCCGCCACACCAGGTCCACATGGGTGTAGTCCCGGCGGATGGAATCCAGGAACTCGCTGCTCAGGCCGCAGCGGTCCAGAATCAGGCTAGAGCCGGGAGCCATGATACTCAGCGCCTCCCGAATCTCGGGCTCCGCAGCGGTGGTCAGGCTCAGATTCTCAAACCGGATCACCTCGTCAGTGGTGGAAACGGTCCGGCCGAAGAGGTTGAACACATAGTGGAAACGCACCGTGGGAGCCGCCTTCACCAGCCGCTGCACATCCTGCCGGGACAGCTCACAGGTGCCGGAGGAATTCATCAGCTCGGCGTAGCTCAGATTGGGCAGGGCCTCCAGCAGATTGACGACGGAGGCGATCTCGTCCACCGTCATTCCCGCCAGGTTCACGCTTTCGGTGTCCTCGGTGAATTCCATTCCCCGGAAGCCCACGGTGTAGGTGATGTTCACGTCGGGATAGGTATTGCGCAGCATCTGAATTTCAGAATAGCTCAGGCTGGTCATGGGCAGGTGCAGTGACCGGAGCCGGGGCAGATAGACCAGATTGGTCCGCAGCATGGGGAAGGTCATCCCATCGTCCGGGAGGGAAATATCCTCTGACCAGTTAAAGGCAGAGGTTCCTCCGAAATCCACGGTGTAGGTCACGTCCACCTGGGGATGATTCTGAATGTAGACCATGATGGCGGTATAGCAGGTGCTGCCGGACAAATCCAGCACCTTCAAATTGGGATACTCGTCCAGCTCCCGGATGGTCTTTTCCGTGACCACCATGGACAAGCTCTCCACCGTCAGCTTGTCGGTGGGTTCGGTGACAGTGACCTCCCACTCCTCGGGCAAAACGCTCTGGGTCTCGCTGCCGGGCTCTGTTACCACAGTCACCGGAGGCAGATTCACATTCTGTCCTGATTTTGGAAAGAGCTCCCCGCAGCCGGAGAGCATCAGGGTCAAACAGATCAGCACCAAAAAAACACGAAAGGGTTTCATCAATCCGTTGCCTCCGAAGAAAACACATTTTTGGGAATTATACCATATTTCCAAGAAAAAAGCAAGGAAGGGGAAAATTCTTTCAAATTTCTTAATATAGAAATGTGCCCCCTCCGAAGGGGCTTCCCTATGCGCTTTCCCCAAAAGAAAAAAGCGGCGTGGACAGCCTTGCGCCGTCCACGCCATGGTTGATTACTGCAAGCCCTGCTCGTAGGACTCGATCATCTTCTTGACCATCTGGCCGCCGACGGAGCCGGCCTCGCGGGAGGTCAGGTCGCCGTTGTAGCCTTCCTTCAGGTTGACGCCAACCTC
>CAZYWM010000244.1:0-2074 GCA_964651615.1 uncultured Oscillospiraceae bacterium
GAGCTGAGCTTGCCGTTGGTCTTCACCAGGCTGGAGATGGTGCCGTTGATCAGCACGCCGAAGAAGGAGCCGATCACATTGCCCACGCCGCCGGTGAGCAGGGTGCCGCCGATGACGGCGGAGGAAATGGCGTCCATTTCCAGGCCCAGGGCCTGCCGGGTGGTGCCGCACATGGTATTGAGCACATAGCAGATGGCGCCGATGGAGGTGAGGAAGGAGCACATCACATGGGCCTTGAACCGGGTCTTCTTCACGTCCAGGCCCATCAGCGCGGCGCTCTGCTGGTTGCCGCCCACGGCGTAGAGGCTGCGGCCGAACCTGGTGTAGCGCAGGATCAGGAAGGTGGCAATCAGCACCACAATGGCGATGATCACATAGACGGACACGTTGGGCACCATGAGCTTGCCCTTTTTGTTCATGTAAGCGCCGATTTCAAAGGGCATGTTAAACTTCATGGTGGACAGCTTCGTCATCAGCGGGCTCTTGGTGACGGACACCTGCTGGGTGGAGATCACCGCCGTCATGCCCCGGGCAAAGAACATGCCCGCCATGGTGACGATGAAGGGCTGGATTTCCAGATACCCGATGAAATAGCCCTGAACCATGCCGAACACCAGGCCGATGAGGAGCATCAGCGGCAGCAGCACCACGGCGGGCAGCCCCCACTGCTCCACACCCACGGCCATGAACATGCACTCCATGGCGATCAGAGCGCCCACAGAGATGTCGATGCCGCCGGTAATCATCACCGCCGTCATGCCGCACACCACGCAGATCAGACCGGCGTTGTTTTTCAGAATGTCCAGGAACACCTGGAGCTTGGTGAAGCCCTTGTCCGCGTAGGCGATGCAGCCGGCGGCGTACATCACCACAAACAGCCCGATGGTGAGCATCAGCAGGATGGAATTGCTGTTCATTCTTTTCTTTTTCATGACGCGTGTACCTCCTTGCCGGACTCCAGCTGCTTGGCAGCCCCACGCTTTTTCATGTAATTCTTCACCACAGGGGACTGGATGGTCACAATGGCGATGACGATGATGGCCTTGAACACCGGGGCCTGGGCGGAAGAGACGCCCAGCGCGTACAGCGTGGTGGTGATGGCCTGGATGGTATAGGCGCCGATGATGGAGCCGGACAGCCGGAATTTTCCGCCGCCCAGGCTGTTGCCGCCCAGCGCCACCGCCAGGATGGCGTCCATTTCCAGGTTCAGGCCGATGTTGTTGGTATCGGCGGAGTAGATGCGGCTGGTGGCCACGATGCCCGCGATGCCCGCGAACAGGCCGCAGACCACATAGCACAGGAAGATGATGGCCGCGGACTTATAGCCGGAGATTCTGGCCGCGTCCTTGTTGATGCCCACCGCCTGGACATAGGTGCCCATGGCGGTGAATTTCAGCGCCAGAGCCGTGACCAGCACGCAGCAGGCGGTAATCAGCATGGGGGTGGGGAAAATCCAGGTGTAGCCGCCGAACATCTTGAAGCTCTCCACGTTCACGTAGACGATGGCGCTGTTGCACAGCAGCAGTCCGATGGCCCGCCCGGCGGAGAAGAGGATCAGGGTAGCCACCATGGGCTGAATTTTAAGGAACGCCACCAGCATTCCGTTGAAGGCGCCGCACAGGCCCGCCACCAGGATGCCCGCCAGCACGCCCACCCACAGGGGGACGGCGTAGCTGTTGACGTTCACGTTGCCGAAGCCCGCCAGCAGCACGCAGCACACGCCGCCTGCCAGGGACATGACGGAGCCCACGGAAATATCCGTACCGGCGGAAGCGGAGACCACCAGGGTCATGCCGATGGCCAGGATGGCCGCCTCGCTGCCCCGGTTGAGGATGTCGATGAGCCGGCCGTAGAGGATGCCCTGAGAGTTGATGGAAATGGTGAAGAAATTATAGAACGGGTTCCCATGGGCCACATCATAGACAATGTTGATCAGCATCACCAGCACCATGGAGAACAGCGGGAGAAACAGCTGTTTCTTGGTGAGTTTCTTTAATTTTGTCATGGGTTTATCCCTCCGCAATGGTCTTCATGACCAGTTCCTGGGTCATTTCACCGCTGAGCTCGCCCACCT
>CAZYWM010000245.1:0-2066 GCA_964651615.1 uncultured Oscillospiraceae bacterium
TCCTCCGGCCGGGCGCACTGATTTCTGTAGCGCTGGCGCAATTCTTCGGCGGCGGAGGCCATGAGATAGGGGTGGCCCACCATGTCCAGCATGGGAGCATCATTGTAATTGTCCCCGAAGGCCATCACGTCCCCAGCGCCGATGCCCAAAGCATGACACAGGGCCCGGATGCCCGTCCCCTTGTCCGACAGGGTGAAGTCCAGCCAGCACTTCCCCGCCACCGCCACCTGGAAGCTGCCCCGCCATTTGGGGGCCAAAACAGGCTCGATTGCCCCGGTTCCAAAGCGGCAGTAGGCGGAAATTTTCACGAATTCCTCGCTGATCTGCTCCGGGGAGCTCACGCAAACGGTGTTGTTGCCCAGAAAATACCGGATCAGATCGATATAGTCCTCCGCCTTGGGGCACAGATAGCTGGTGTCGGCCCCGGAAATCAGGATTTCGCACTCCGGCACGGCCAGGATGTCCCGGCACAGCCTCAAAGAGAGCTCCCGGTCGATGACGGTTTTGGACAGCAGCTTTCCTCCGGGGCCATAAACCACCGCCCCGTTTTCGCAGATGTAATACAGCTCCTCCGCCACCGGGGCAAAGAGCCGCCGCAGGCTGCTGTACTGCCTCCCGCTGGCGGCGCAGACCGCCACCCCCTGGGCCATCAGGCGCCGGGCCTGGGCAAAAAAGCGCTCACTGATGGCGGTTTCCCCGTTTTGCAGCAGAGTTCCGTCAATGTCGCTGGCAATGAGTTTTATCATAAAATTCCTCTTATCGGCTCTGGTACTCCGAGGGGGAAACCCCGGTGTACTTCTTGAAGGTGGTGGAGAAATGGGCGATGTCCCGGTAGCCCACCTGCTCGGCCACCTCGTAAACCTTCACCCGGCAGTCCTTCAGCAGCTCCATGGCCTTGTGAATCCGGCAGCGGGTGATGTAATTCAGGATGGTGTAATCCGTCTCCTTTTTGAAGGTATGGCTGAGATACCCCTCGCTGATGTTCAGACTCTGGGCCACCGTACCCACGGAGATTTCCGGGTCGCTGTAGTGCTTGCTGATGTAGGCCATGGCCTCCTGCACATATTTGCTCTTATCCCCCTTCCGGGGGCCGTCAAAGGTCTCAGGAGAGGGCCCCTCCATGCGGGAGCGCAGGTGGTTGACGGCCTTCTCCAGCTCCCCGTCGTGGAAGGGCTTGAGCAGATAGTCCACCGCCCCCAGCCGCAGGGCGCTCTGGGCATAAGTGAAATCGTCATAGGCGGTGAGGATGATGACATAGGCGCCGCAGCCCTGGGCGCGGAGGGTGCGGAGCATCTCAATTCCGTCCATTTTGGGCATTTTCAGATCGGTGATGATCAGGGTGGGCTCCAGGCGCTTCGCCGCCTCCAGGCCCTCCAGGCCGTTGCTGGCCTCCCCCACCACCACGCAGTCCAGGGCGGCCCAGTCCACCGTGAGCACGATGCCCTTGCGGATCATCTCCTCATCCTCTACGATCAGCACCTTCAGCATTGCGTTTCCTCCTCTTCATATCGGACAGGCAGGGACGCCGTAACAGAGGCGCCCACGCCCCCCTCCCCCGGTTCCAGGAGCAGGCCGTATTCCTCCCCGAAATTCCGACGTAAAATCATATCCACATTATATAATCCCAGATGCCCTTTTGCAAGGCCTTTGTCCCGGCGGCAGGGGTTGCCCAGCATATCCGGAGGGAAGCCCCTGCCGTTGTCCGTCACGGTAATGCGCAGAACGCCCGCCGCCTCCGCCGCCCGGACCCGGATGACGCTGCCGCAGATGCCGCTCACCCCATGGAGGATGGCGTTTTCCACAAGGGGCTGCAAAATCATTTTGGGGACCATGCAGTCGTAGAGCTCCTCCGGGATTTCCTCCCGGAAGGCGAAATCGTCGCTGAGCCGGATCTTCTGAATCTCAATATACCGCTCCAGAATTTCCATCTCCCGGTACAGCGGCACAAATTCCTCGGCGGAGATACAGAATCGCAGAATATCCGCCAGATTGGTGGACATCACCGCCACCTGGGGCACCTTGTTGATCTTGCTGATCCACTTCATGGTGTCCAGGGTGTTGCACAG
>CAZYWM010000246.1:0-2037 GCA_964651615.1 uncultured Oscillospiraceae bacterium
TGGAGGCCTACTTTGAAATGGAAGCCGCCAGCGACGTCTTCACCTACGAAAACAAAGTGGGCTGATTTCCCGAAAAAAGCAAATAACCGCAAAAAGCTGGACTCTCCCAAATAGAGTCCAGCTTTTCTTATTGCAGGAGAGGCTATTGGCCTCCCGCCAGGTAACGGCTTCTGAGTGAGTACCCCGTTGGTTCTACTGGCGCGGCAGCGCGACACCCAGCGCCCCTTAAGCCGACTTCTTTGGTTACTTTCTTGTTCGGAGACAAGAAAGTAACATCTCCGCTTGGCACTGAAAGCAACGAACCCTGCCAGTGTTCGTAAACCGTAAAATTTTAGAATTTACGTATTACTACGGGATACCAAAAAACGGCATCTCTATCCCCGAAAAGAACATCCCCGGCTTTCGCCGGGGATGTGGATTTTGGATGGTTTTTTACCCCTCCTGGGCTCTTCTCTTCATCAGCTCCCGCATCCGGGTGGCGTGATCCAGCTCCCGCTTGCGGATGCGCAGGCTCTTGGGGGTGCATTCCAGCAGCTCGTCGTCCGCCAGGAATTCCAGGCACTGCTCCAGCGACAGATTCCGGGGAGGGGACAGCCGGATGGCCTCGTCGGAGCCGGCGGCCCGCATGTTGGTCAGCTGCTTGCGCTTGCACACGTTGACGGTCATATCCTCATTCCGGCTGCAAACACCGATGACCATACCGGCATAGACCGGGGTGCCCGGCGCGATGAACAGCGCGCCCCGCTCCTGGGCCGCGCCCAAACCGTAGGCCACGGCCTCGCCGCTTTCAAAGGCGATGAGGGAGCCGGTAAGGCGGCGCTCAATCTCACCCTTCATGGGGGCGTAGGAATCCAGCACCGAGGACATGATGCCCTCGCCCCGGGTATCGGTGAGGAACTCGTTCCGATAGCCGAACAGGCCCCGGGAGGGAACCAGGAATTCCAGCCGGTAGCGGCTGCCCGTGGGGGTCATGCTCAGCAGATCGCCCTTCCGGCGGCCCATTTTCTCAATGACGGAGCCCATGCACTCCTCGGGCACATCGGCCACCATCCGCTCGATGGGCTCGCAGGTCTTCCCGTCGATCTCCTTGGTCAGCACCCGGGGGGTGGACACGGAGAACTCATAGCCCTCCCGGCGCATGGTCTCCATGAGGATGGACAGGTGCATCTCGCCCCGCCCGGCCACGTTGAAGGCGTCGGTGCCCTGCTCGCTGACATGGAGGGACACGTCCTTCAGCAGCTCCCGCTCCAGCCGGTCCCGCAGATTCCGGGAGGTGACGAATTTGCCCTCCTTCCCGGCAAAGGGAGAATCGTTGACGGAGAAGGTCATTTCGATGGTGGGGTCGCTGATCTTCACAAAGGGCAGGGGCTCCACGGCCTCGGGGGCGCAGAGGGTGCGGCCGATGGTGATGTCCGCCATGCCGGAAAGGGCCACGATCTCACCGGCCTTGGCCTCCTGGATGGCCGTTTTTCCCAGGCCGTCGAACTCGTACAGGGCCACCACCTTGCCCTTGGTCTTGATCTGGGGGTCGTGGTAGTCGCAAATGGTGACTTCCTGGTTGACCTTGATGGTGCCCCGCTCCACCCGGCCCACAGCGATTCGGCCCACATACTCGTTATAGTCGATGGAGGAGACCAGCAGCTGCAAGGGAGCGTTCTCGTCCCCCTGGGGGGCGTCGATATAGTTGACGATAGTCTCGAACAGGGGGGTCAGGTCGGTGCCCTGCTCATCGGGGCCGTAGGAGGCGGTGCCCTGGCGGCCGGAGCAGAAGATGGTGGGGCTGTTGAACTGCTCGTCGGTGGCGTTCAAATCCAGCAGCAGCTCCAGCACCTCGTCCATCACCTCATGGACCCGGGCGTCGGGCTTGTCCACCTTGTTCACGGCCACGATGACCTTGTGGCCCAGCTCCAGGGCCTTCTGCAGCACAAAGCGGGTCTGGGGCATGGGGCCCTCGGCGGCGTCCACCAGCAGAATGACGCCGTTGACCATTTTCAGGATCCGCTCCACCTCGCCGCCGAAGTCGGCGTGGCCCGGGGT
>CAZYWM010000247.1:0-2029 GCA_964651615.1 uncultured Oscillospiraceae bacterium
GCTTCAATCTTGCCGTCCCTGTCCGCCACATCAGCATTCAGCGCCTCAATCTGGCTGTCCTTGTCCGCCAGATTGGCGTTCAGAGCCTCGATTTGACTGTCCCTGTCCGCCAGGCTGGCGTTCAATTCGTCAATTTTGACGATCAGTGCGGATTGATCCTGCCGACACTGGCTTACGGTCTGCTCCGCCTGGAAGAACAGGATGCCCACAACCACCAGCGCGACAGCCAACACAGCAGCCAGAATTGAAATTGCTTTCTTTCCCATAAATTGGCCTCCATTCATTTTAGATTCTTCCATTTTACCCCAACAGTGGAACAATCGCAAGAATTTTGTCGGATTTTGGGTCAGAACCGTGCTAATCACCAAAAATCTTCCCCAATATACAACATATTGCCTAACCTGCACAGCGCAGCGGCCGGATGAAACAGAAAAGCAAGACATTTTTACCGAGATGTCTTGCTTTATGGGGGATTCTGTGTTACTTTGTAGATGGTACCCATTTGGGTACCGGGGCGCTATCTATAAATGGTAGGCGGTTTGCCCCCCTTTCATCAGGGGGTGAAACTTCTTGCCCCCTGTCCGAGAGCGGAAGGGGGGTGGTAAATGTGAATGTTGTCACATATGAAGGGCTTTTTCAGTTCTGCATGGCACTGTTCGCCTTTGCCGGTATGATCATAGCGATCATAAATAATAAGAAGTAGCCGCCCGACTCCCACCGACGCAGCTACTTCTTGCGTTATACTGGGGGCTAACCGTCTATCGGTAGCGCCCTTTTTCTATCCCTATTATAGCCCAACCGGGAAGTCCTGTCAACCCCTATTATGATTCTGTCAACTCCGGGAAACCGGGGCGATTACAGCGCCCCGGCTGTCTCATGAGCGTTGGCTGCCGCCGGGGCGGTCTGCTGTAGCGCCACGCCTCTGGGGTGGAAAAACCGCACTTTTTCCCCTGCCACGGAAATGGATATGTCCTTGGCCCGGCGCAGCTCCCCGTCCAGGTTGATGGGGGTGGGCTTGTCGGCGTGTATCACCAGGCGGTCCGTGCGGAAATGGCGCACCAGCTGGGGGAGCTGGCGGTATTTTCCCGCCTTGTATTTGCCCACGACGCCGGGAACCTGGAGCCGCCGGACCTTTTTCACCACCAGTACCTCCAGCAGTCCGTCTGTGGGGTCCGCCTCCGGCACCGGGTTGAAGCCGCCGCCGTAAAACCGGCCGTTGCACACGCAGATCATGGTCTGCTCACCGTCGATGGTCTCCCCGTTCAGCTCCACCACGTAGTGCTCTCCGATGCCCCGAATCACGTTGATCACGGTGGAGACGGCGTAGGCCCGGAAGCCCTGGAGCAGCGGGAAGCGCTTGTAGTTGGACACGTCTGTGCCGATCCTGGCGTCCAGGCCCACGGAGCAGATGTTCAGGGAGTAGTCGTCGTTGACTTTGATTAAGTCAAACTCTGATTCCACCCCGTCCAGCAGAGCGTCCAGGTCGGTGAAGGCAGCGGGATTGTCAAAAATCCGGACAAAATCGTTTCCGCTGCCCCCGGCGTAGACGGTGACGGCAGCGTTATGGAAACCGACTGCCCCGGTGACGACTTCATTCAGGGTGCCGTCTCCACCGCAGGCGTAGAGCCGGATTTCCTCCCCGGTAGCCGCGGCCTCCCGGGCGATTTTGGCGCAGTCCCCCGGGCCCATGGACACCCGGATTTCATAGTTCAGGCGCCGGGCGTCACAGGCGGTGCGGATGGCGGCGGAGTATTCCAAGGTCCGGTCCCTGCTCCCTGCCGCCGGGTTGATGATGAATAAATGTTTCATTGTCTTTCTTACCTTTTTCTATTTTTCGTATCTCGGCTTTCGTCAGCAAATTGTAATTTGAAGCGCAGGGCGCTTCACCCCGATGCCGCACTGGGATGGTCTATCATCGTTACCCCCGAACTCAGCCCGGTAACGATTTTGCGGTAAATTTTACTGAAAGCTTTCTCTTTGCTTCCTTTCTTGCCGAGACAAGAAAGGAAGGCCCCCGGCAGGGGTCGGG
>CAZYWM010000248.1:0-2027 GCA_964651615.1 uncultured Oscillospiraceae bacterium
TATAAGATACGAGATACAAGATAGGAGATAATTAGAGGAATTGGGTAGATGGCGGCCTGCACCCGTAGGGGCGGGAAATTCATCGGCAAATACGCAGTTTGCGCAATTTTCAAATTTGCTTATTCAATAATTATATAATATCAAGGAATATTTGTAAAGGCGGTAGAATATGAAAGACACAGATAATCTGCGGCAGGAGTTGATGGAAACTCCCGCCCTCGACCAGTTCCTATCCGAGAATCAGGACTGCTTCAGCCGGAACAGTGCCTGCGAATTGCTGAACCAGCTTTTCCAGAAACGGAAGATTTCCAAAGCGGTGCTTGCCAAGCTGTCCGGCATGAGCGAGGTATATCTGCATCAGGTTTTCTCGGGCCGCCGCACCCCTTCCCGGGGCCGTTTGCTCTGCCTGTGCTTCGGCCTTTCCGCCACATTGGAGGAAACCCAGGAGCTTCTGAAGCAGTGCGGCTTTGCCCAGCTTTACCCCAAGGACCGGCGGGACGCCATCATTCTTTACGGGATCATGAACGGAATGGATTTGTTCACCGTAAATGACAAGCTGTTTATGGAAAATGAGGAAACGCTGTATTGACAGTGCCGCGGAGCATCACGCGGGCTCTTCCGGACAGGATAATCCCCCACAAGAGATATTTTTACTGCCTCTTGTGGGGGTAGTATTTTTAACTGCTGACAACAGTTTCTTTCTGTATTTGTTTTGGTTGCCCGGCAGCATTCTATGTATCAGATGTAGTCATCCAGATTGAAAGCGCCAGTAGCAGTCTGCACCGGGTGCGAGGGAGCTTTGGCAGCGGGCGCTTTGGCAGCGGGCGCTTCGGCAGAGTTGGCTTTGCCGATTCGCTCTAATTCATCCTTAATAGACACCTGCACCGAACAGATGTAGGCAATATCATCGATTGCGTCTCCAATGCCGTAAAGGACCAGGGAAGAAATAAAGACGGATACTCCTCCGCACACCGCAATCACCAAAAAGGTAACGAAGTTAATATCGCCGTATTTATCCCTGCCAAATACAGCAGCCAGAATTATCGCTCCAATCACACCGAGCACCAAAAGGACTTCAGCGGTTCTTTTTATTTTATTGCCAGGTTCATAAAACATTTTTCTTTCCTCCTAAAAAATATAAAAGTGTGCCACCCGAAGCTGGTGCGACAAGAACGCCGCTCCGATTACCGCCAAACAAAATATTGGTGGCATAATTATGCTCCCGTATCCACCCTCAAATCGCATCCCTCCTTTGCATGGCCGTTCAATTTGAAAGCAAATCCGTAGGAAGCCGCCGGATTGATCTCTCACAAATTATTATAAATTGTCGCGAGACGGAAAACAATATGCTGGCTGCATAGTGTTTCAACTTTATTTTTCTTCCCGCAACGCGGGTTAAGCGTGAGCGGACGCCAAAAAAACCTGAAAGCCCTGGAGCTTTCAGGTTTTTTGTGGCTGGGCAGCGCTTTGGTTCCCCGCTTTTCGTGGAATTTTCGCCCGTTGGGAAAATGTCAATCATCGCCGGGCGCCTAATCCCTCATTATCTTGTATCCCATATCTTACTGTAGTAGCCATTCTCGACCCGCCTGCAAGGTTAAATGCCTGAGCGTTCCGTTGAATGGAGCCAGGCGGCGGTTCCCGCGCGCAGCCCGCCCCTGGGCGCGGCAGCGCGTCTTGAATTTGCTATTACAGCAGCTCCATCAAAGCGTCGGTGTAAGCCTGGCAGGTGGCTCCGTCCCGGTCGCCGGTGACGGTGACAGGGCAGCCTGCCAGGGCGTCTTCCAGAAGCTGGGCCGCCTGGGGGCGGCAGATGTGGCGCAGCAGCATGGCCTCGGCCTTCAGGATGCTCTGGGGGTTGGCGTAGTCCCCCAGCCCCAGCTCCAGCAGCCGGGGAGCGGAGCCGTGGATGGCCTCGAACATGGCGAACCGGTCGCCGATGTTGGCGCTGCCGGCAGTGCCCACGCCCCCCTGAATCTGGGCGGCCTCGTCGGTGATGATGTCGCCGTAGAGGTTGGGCAGCAGCACCA
>CAZYWM010000249.1:0-2027 GCA_964651615.1 uncultured Oscillospiraceae bacterium
CAAGACCCGCCCCTACAGGTAATCCGTACCTGCCTGCTAAATTACAATTTGCGGGACCGATATGGTTAATTCCTAATTCCTCATTCCTAACTCCTAATTATCTCGTATCTCATATCCCATATCTTATATCTCAGCCAGGTTGTCAAGGGGGAATTATTGCACAAAGAAAAAGCTGTGGTCAAAAATTACAATCTGTAAAAAGTTGTGACAAAGGTTAATAAACTGTAACAAATTTATGTTAATCCCACTTTGTGGAAAAGTTGGATTTCCCCTGTGGAGAAAGGTTGTGGAAAACTCTGTGGAAAATGTGGAAAACTCTTAGTTATCAACAGGTATTCCGCCGGGTTGCACCGATGGGCCTCTTTTGACGGAAAATTTGACCTTGGGGGTTGCGCACCCTCCAAATCGGAAGGAAGCGCGTAAATGGGGAAACCGGGTTATCGCCCCCCTTTGCGTCAAAAAGTTGCGCCTTTTTGGAAAACGGCAGACAAAGGTCGGACGCTGCCGGAACCGCCCTGCTAAAATTTGTTGAGATTTCACAATCCGGCTAAAAGCGTATGTTTGGCCTCGCATTGGAAATACTTTTCCTGTTACCATAAGGCAGCACCGCGGCTCCTGTTATGCGGTATTGCCTTAACTATATCAGGAGGAACACCATGCAGGGAAAAGTAGACATCTGCGGCGTGAACACATCCCGGTTGACGGTTCTGACCCAGGCGGAGACGGACATGCTCCTGCGCCGGGTCAAGGAGGGGGACGAGGCGGCAAGGCAGAAGCTCATCGAGGGGAATCTGCGGCTGGTGCTGGCGGTGATCCAGCGCTTTGACAAGCGGGGGGAGTGCCCCGACGATCTGTTCCAGGTGGGCTGCATCGGGCTGATGAAGGCCATCGCCAATTTTGACCCCACCAAAAATGTGCGTTTTTCCACCTACGGCGTCCCCATGATTGCCGGAGAGGTGCGGCGGTATCTGCGGGACAATTCGGCCATCCGGGTCTCCCGCTCCATTCGGGACGTGGCCTACCGGGTTTTGCAGTGCAAGGAAGCCATGGTGGCGTCCCTGGGCCGGGAGCCGACGCTGGAGGAGATCGCCAAGGAGCTGGGCCTTCCGGTGGAGGAGGTGAGCCAGGCCCTGGACGCGGTGAGCGCTCCGGTGAGCCTGTTTGACCCGGTGTATTCCGACGGGGGCGACCCGCTGACGGTGATGGACCAGGTGATGGACAACCGGAACACCGAGCTGAACTGGATGGAGCACATCTCTCTGCGCGCGGCCTTCCGGGCCCTGAACCACCGGGAGAAGCAGATTCTCTCCCTCCGGTTTTACGACGGGAAGACCCAGATCGAGGTGGCAAATGTGCTGGGCATCTCCCAGGCCCAGGTCTCCCGGCTGGAAAAGGGAGCCATCGGCACCATGCGCAAAAGCGTGATGTAGGGGGCATTTCCCTCCCTCCCCGCTCATAGCCTTTTGGCAGGGGAGGGAAGCGAAATGTCCATGCGGTTTACACAGCTGCAATGCAAGGAAGTGATCTGCGTCAAGGACGGGCGCCGGCTGGGGTTTGTGGAGGACGTGGTGGTGGAGGTGCCGGAGGGAACCATCCGGGCCATTGTGGTCCCGGGCCCCTGCCGCTTTTTGGGGGTGGCGGGGCGGAGCGAGGATTTTGTGATCCCCTGGAATTGTATCTGCCGCATCGGGCCGGACACGGTGCTGGTGGATACCAAGCCGGATGACTGCCGGGTGCGGCGGCAAAAGCCGGGCCCCCGCTTTGGAAACCAGTAAAATCAGGGAAAAAATTTCAAATTCCTGTTGCATTTTTCATCTGAATCGGGTATAATACATCGGCGTGGGTCATCAACCCGCGAAAATCAAAACCACACACCCGGGGATCGTGTCCCCAAGTGCCCTGCTTTGGGGCGGGCGGCACGGGATGATCGGGGTGGAGGAAAAACAAAAGGAGAAATGAAAAATGGCTGTCGTATCTATGAAGCAACTGCTGGAGGCCGGTGTCCACTTCGGTCATCAGACCCGTCG
>CAZYWM010000250.1:0-1998 GCA_964651615.1 uncultured Oscillospiraceae bacterium
GGGAGATTGATCTAACGTTTCAGGAAGGAGGGACAGCTATGCGGCTCAGTCAGGCGGCCTATCGGGGGTGTCTGCTGGGAATGGCGGTGGGAGACGCCATGGGGTATCCCGTGGATTCTCTGCGCCTTTCCGAGATTCGGGAAAACTATGGCCCCAATGGGCTGCTGGGCTATGACCTGGCCAATGGCTACGCCGACGTGACCTCCTACACCCAGCTGGCGGCCTTCACCTGCAACGGCCTGCTCATCGCCCTGACCCGGGGGCAGATGATGGGGCGGATGGCCCCGCTGGTAAAATATGTGGGGCTGTCCAGCCGGGAGTGGATGGCCTCCCAGCGCCCCTGGGGCAGGCCGGAGCGCACCTTCTGCTGGCTGCTCCACCGCCCGGACATCTGCCACCGCTACTGCATGGACACCCGGATGATGGACACCCTGGGCCGGGAGACCCTGGGCACTCTGGAGGCCCCGGTGAACCATTTCACCACCCCGGGCAGCCTGACCACCGCCATCGGCGTGGGGCTGTTTTACCATCCGGACCGGATGAAGCAGCCGGAGCTGGACCGGCTGGGAGCGGAGACGGTGGCCCTGACCCACGGAGGCCCTCTGGCCTTTCTCTCCGGGGCGGCCCTGGCCCATATGATCAGCCGGTCCCTGTATCAGCCCCAGCTGCCCCTCAGGCAGCTGACCCTGGAAGCCGTGCAAATGCTGAACACCCAGTTTGCCCACCAGTATCCCGCCCAGTGCACGGAGCTCACCACCCTGCTCCGGCTGGCGGTGTCCATGGAAAGCGACGTGAGCCTCGCCACCTGGGACGTGATGGAGAAGCTCCACTGCGAAAGCGCCGCCCAGGTGCTCGCCGGGGCGATCTACGCCTGCATGGCCGGGGGCGAGGAATTCGACTCCTCCATGATCATCGCTGTGAACCACTCCGGCCGCAGCGCCGCTGTGGGGGCCATTGCCGGCGCCCTGCTGGGCCTGCGCCAGGGGGAGGTTTCCCTGCCGGATTTCTACCTGGAATGCCTGGAGCCCGCCGATACCCTCCGGGAGCTGGCCGACGACCTGTGGACCGGCTGCCCCATGGAGCTGGGCAACCGGCTTTTCGACGCCGACTGGGATCACAAATACGTCCACGGCGGGAAATAATCATAAAAGCAAAATCCCGGTCAAAGCCTGGCTTTGACCGGGATTTCTTAACTTATCCGAATGCGATTATCCTCTCGCGGCGTTCTGGCCGGCGATGCGGCCATGGGTGCCCGCGAAGCCGATGGAGTTGCCGGCGCAGGGCGTGGAGTAGCCAGTGCCATAGCGGCCGCCAGCGACCAGATGCTCTGGGCCACCCCGTTCGCGGCGATCTGATAGGTGCCGAACAGGGCCACAATGCTGCTCAGAGCCACCTTTACCAGCTGGAAAACCCCGTTTTCAAAGCCGTTGGGGATGGCGATGTTCAAAATGCTCTTCATCAGGCCTCCGTTCCACCGGAAAATCCATTTGGGGCGGTACACCACCTGATTGCTTTCCCGGAAGCACAGCCAGGTGATGGCCACGGCGGAGAAGGCCCGGGCGATCAGGGAGGGGTAGGCCACACCGGCTACGCCGGCCTTCAGGACAAACACGCCGATCACATTGCCCACCACATTGATGACATTGGACACGATGGACAGGTACATGGTCACGCTGGTCTTGCCGATGCTGCGAAACAGCGCCGCGCCGGAATTGTAGATGGCCAGGGCCGGATAGGAATAGGCGGAAATCCGCAGATAGGTGATGCAGGCGTCCATCACCTCCCGCTCCACCTTCCCGAACATCAGGCGGAGAATCGATTCGTTTCCGATGAGCACCAGAGCCCCGATCACCAGGGAGAACAGCGTGGAGAAGCAGAGCAGCTGGCTGGCCGCCTCCCCGGCATCGTCCTTCTATCCATGCCCCTCTGCGTATCATGGCCTATTTTATACTATCCTTTGATTAAAACCTCACAATCTTTCCGGTCTGATTTGTGTAA
>CAZYWM010000251.1:0-1954 GCA_964651615.1 uncultured Oscillospiraceae bacterium
GGTACGTCTACGACCAGGAAACCGGATTCTACTACCTCCAGAGCAGATACTATGATCCGGCGATTGGTAGATTCCTCAATGCGGACAGCTATGCTTCCACCGGGCAGGACATCATTGGGTACAATATGTTCGCCTACTGTGGTAATACTCCCGTTAACAAAGCAGACCCCAGTGGACATCTTTGGATTACGACTTTACTTGTAACTGCGGTCATTGTGGCTTCTACAGCATGTTTGTCTGGATGTTCTGCTAAGTCAAAAATTGATGCTGGTGCTGCATCTCCATATATCCCATCGGATTCTACGGACTTTAACTGCTATGCATACGCTTTGGGGGAGAAACAATGGAAGTATGTGGGAGGAAGTCAATCGGCTGTAAAGGATTTCAGTGTCGATAGCGTTGCAAAAATGGTGCTGGATGATGCTCAGCGCGATGGTAGGTCTATGCGAATCATTGACTCGTATGATTCCCCAATTGCACAGAATGAATATAGAATAGCATTGCGCACTGGAGAGATAGATTATCATTTTATGGTGCAACATAGTGATGGCTCTTGGTCGCACAAGCCTGGATTTTTAAGCACTAGGTTAATTGATGGAGCTAATCCAAGTGTTATTGCATGGGATGCCCCCCAGATAAATTCCTTCTTTCTTTCTGAATTTGGAATTATAAAAGAGGTTGATCCTATACCCAATTACTATGATAGTGCAACAATCTATTTTGCTGTATCCAAATAGGGAGTAAAAGAATGAAAAAAATGCGTTATTGGTATGTTTTTGTGGTTATATACACAACATTCATGATTTTATTTGCAGGCTGTGGATCGACGTCAAGTACAAGTAATGGTGCTTTAGATGGAATGAATATGAAGGATTACTATTCAAAAGAAGATTTTGATTCTATCATAATTGGCGAATCTGAATTTCAAGACGTGTATAATATTTCTGCACCAGAATCATTTCAAGTAACTTCTTATGGAGGGCTATGTAAATATCCAATGCAAAGTGGAGGTTACATCTGGATAAAGTTTTTGGGAAAAGAATTGGTTGTAGGCGCAATTGAAGAAGATTCGCTATCGGTGGAGTCCGGTTAGAGCGTGTATAGTTGTTAAACTTTTCCGGCGAGCAAATTTTAACTCTTAGAAGGTCAACGTATTGAGAAAGGTTCACACCCTTTTCAAAATATTCATGCCTAACAGTTCCCTTCTTGTAGTCAGCTGAGAAGCAAATGGGAGGAGTTTCCGCTCCTTCCATTTGTGTATGCTCAAAGGGACTTGGTTACCGCCTTTGACGGCCAGTCCATTTCCTACGACTCCATTGGCAACCCCACCAGCTACTACAACGGCACCCGCTGGACAATGACATGGGCCAATGGCCGGAGCCTGGCAACTGCTTCTGACGGAACCACTAGCCTGAGCTTCACCTATGACACCAACGGACTGAGAACCAGCAAGGTTGTCAACGGCACCACCTACCGCTACTACTATGCCGGCGGCAAGCTCATGCGCATGACCTGGGGAGCAAATATCCTCGACTTTTTCTACGATGAGAGCGGCCTGCCCTATGCCATGAAGTACAACGGCACGGTCTACTACTATGTGACCAACCTCCAGGGCGATGTAATGCGCATCGTAGACGCCAGCGGCACAGTGATGGCCTGTTATGACTACGACCCCTACGGCAAGGTCATCTCTGCAACGGGCACCCTGGCAAATGTCAACCCCCTGCGGTATCGTGGGTACGTCTATGACCAGGAAACAGGTTTCTACTACCTCAATAGCCGGTATTATGACCCGGCAGTGGGCAGGTTTATAAACGCAGACGTACTTGTTAGTGCGGGATGTTTGAACCTTATATGTAACTATAAATGAGCAAATTTGTGAAAAGGCCGAAAGTTACCCTATACCCAAAGCAGGCATAGGTGCGCCAGCCTTACCGCACGCATAGATATACGC
>CAZYWM010000252.1:0-1953 GCA_964651615.1 uncultured Oscillospiraceae bacterium
CCAATATAAAAAGCACGAGTTTTCCGAAAATGGAAAGCTCGTGCTTTTTTATTCCCAATAGCCCTGGTATTCCAGCAGCTCCAGCACCTGCTGGCCCCGCTGGGTCAGAGCGATGCTGCCCTGGATAGGGTAGGCGCGGTAGCGGTGGGAGGAGGGGCCGGAAAGGGGCTGGTCATAGTCCAGGGAAATCAAGCCCTTCCGCTCCAAAAGCTGGAGAATCTGGGCGTTTTCCGTTTGCTTTTCCGCACCGTCTTCCAGGTAAACCGGGGTCAGGTCCCCCAGCTCCCGGGCCACCGGCAGAAAGGCCACCTGGCCCAGCAGGGTAAGAAATTCCATCTCCGGCCGAGTCAGCTCCAGGGCCTTCCCGCAGCCGGAACAGTTGTCACAGTTTCCGCAGCAGCTCATTTGACCTCCTGATGGGCGGCAATGTGATTTTTGATGGCCTGGAAGGTGACGTCGCTGATGTCGTGCTCGATTTTGCAGGCGTCCTCCACGGCTACCTTCTCCGGAACCCCCAGGCTGATGAGCACCTGGGAGAGCACCGTGTGCCGCTCGTAGATTTTTTCGGCGATCTCCCGCCCAGCACCGGTGAGATATAGGCCGCCGTCGGGTTCCACGGTGATGAGCCCGCCGCCCCGCAGCAGGCCCACGGCCCGGGAGACGCTGGGCTTGGAGTAGCCCAAATATTCGCCCACGTCAACAGAGCGGACAAAGCCATTTTCCCGGGACAGCACCAGAATGGCTTCCAGATACATTTCGCCGGATTCATGGACGTTCATTGGATTCACTCCTCGTTCTTGTTTCATTATCTTATACCATAATTCAAGAGAAAATGCAAGCTTTGCGAAATTTTATGTCAGGGCTTCCAAAGCGCTCAAATCCTTCCGGGTGTCCACATCCCGCAGCTCCCGGGGGTTCGCCAGGGGCAGAAGCCGGACTCGCTCCGGATGAACGGCTGCCAGGAAGCTGCCCCCCTTGCCGGTGGGAAGAGAGGCCAGCTCCGGGAAGGCCCAGCGGGGGAAGAGAATGGGAGCGCCGGGAGCGCCCTCAAAGCCAGGGCGCCAGATGGCCTGGGGCTCCTGGACACCGCACAGCAGCAGGGACATGATGGTGCCTGGCCGGAGCAGGGGCTGATCTGCCGGGCAGAACAGGCACCGCTCCACGTCCCCCACCGCTTCCAGGCCCAGGCGGACGGTGTCGCTGCGGTGGGGCAGGTCGTGAAGCACCGCCTCCACCCCCAGGGCCCGGCAGTAGTCCGCCGCCTCGCCGCTCCTGGTCACTGCCACCCGGCGGGAAAAGAGCCCATCCGTGGCATCCAGAACCCAATTCAGCATGGGCTTTCCGGCAAAGGGGGCCAGCAGCTTGCCGCCGCCGAAGCGCCTGCCCAGCCCGGAGGCCATGATGACACAGCCTGCCTTTCCAAAGGGAGCGTCCAAATCCAGGCAGAACACATCCTCCCGCTGGAGCAGCCCCCGGAGGAGGGGGTGCTCCGACTTGCGGACGGCGGCGATTACCTGCTTCTTTTCCAGAAGCTCCTGGATTGCGCCCCAGTATTCCCCGCTGGATAATTCCAGGTATCCGATTTCGTCCAGACTGATCCAGGGACTGCTGTCCTGGGCGCACCGCCGGAGGGCCGGAATCCCCAGTGCTTCAAAGCCGGAGGGAAGCGGCCGCATTTTTTCCCGGGGGCCGGGAGCCTTGGGGTCGTACAGCCCGATGAGGCACTCCTGACCGGTGGCGTTCTCCCGGAGGTACACCCCCTTTCCCGGCTCCGCCCAGGTGGTGACGCCCGGCAGGGAAGGGGCCAGCCTGGAAAGCAACGCGGTTTTCCCGCTGCCCGGGCTCCCGGTGAGAAGCAGGTGCCGCTTGCCGCTGATCCGGAAGGAATTCCAGATACATTCGGCGGTCAGCGCAGGTGATTCGGCAGACTTCATGTTGCACTCCTTTCCCCAG
>CAZYWM010000253.1:0-1947 GCA_964651615.1 uncultured Oscillospiraceae bacterium
CCCGCCGCCTGAGGCGCATATTCTCTTCCCCCTCGGATAAACTGTAGCTGAGGTGAAACCCATGAAAGAGGAAGAGAAAAAGCCCCCCGCCTGGGAGGCTGTGGACCCCAAGCCCCCGGTGGTGCAGTCCGGGCACCTGGAAAAACGCCAATAAGGACAATTTCAGCTGGAGGAACCACAATTGTGGTTCCTCCAGCTGATCTTTTCTTTGAGGGCAACGCTCCAAAGCTTTTCGTAGGGGCGAGTCTTGACTCGCCCGTTGGGAATGTCAACAACTGTAGGCAGCGGGCGGGTCAAGACCCGCCTTACAGTGGGTGCTCGGGGATTGGATGCCCCTGAATGTAATCATCCAGAATCTGGGCGGCCAGGGCCACCAGGCGGGCACAGGGGCGTCTGCGGTAAAAGTCCGCGTCCCGGGGGGTGGGGTTGGGGTCGGAGGGGGGATTTTTCAGAATCTCCCGGCAGACAATGCTGTGCTCCCGATCCCGGAATTTCCCGGCCAGCTCCTGCACAAGAGCGTAGTGGGCCCGCTTGCTCTCGTCGTCGCCGGGGGTGCCGTAGCCATACAGCAGTCCCGCCACCAGGAGCATTCCGCTCACCGCGCCGCAGACCTCCCGCATCCGGCCCATGCCGCCGCCGAAGGAGCTGGAGAGCTTGGCGGCATAATGGGGCGTCATCCCCGTCACGTCGCAGAAGGCCACCACCACGGATTGGGAGCAGTTGTAGCCCCGCTTGAAATTCTCGATTGCCAATTCACTGTGATTCATACGACGCGCCCCGGTTCAGATGGTAATCAGCTCATAGCTGTCCTCGCCCAGGCCGATCTTCTTGCCGTGGCGAATCTGGGCTCTCCAATCGGAGACAGGGAAGTCGGCGGTGAAATGGTCCAGGCCGGGCTTCGTCATCTTCTCCAACCGGCTCCCGGGGTTCACAGGCTGCTTCAGAACCGCCTCGGCACAGGCCAAATCCAGGGCCACCGGGTCAAAGGAGGCGAACATCCCCACATCGGGGACAATGGGCACATCATTCTCCGCGTGGCAGTCGCAGTAGGGGCTCACGTCCCGCACCAGGGAGATGTGGAAATGGGGCCGGCCGTCCACCACCGCCTTGGCGTATTCGGCAATCTTGTAGTTGAGCATCTGCACGGCTTTCTCGTTGCTGTGATAGATGGCCTCCATGGGGCACACATCCACGCAGCGGCCGCAGCCCATGCAGTTGACCCAGTTGATCTTCATTTTGCCGGTGTCGGGGTCCAGCTGGGGGCCGTCGTGGGCGCAGATTTTGGCGCAGGCTCCACAGGCCACACATTTCTCCGGGGCAACGCAGGGGCGGCCCGCGCTGTGCATATCCCGCTTGCCCTGGTTGGAGCCGCAGCCCATGCCCAGATTTTTCAGAGCGCCGCCGAAGCCCGCCTCCTCGTGGCCCTTGAAATGGTTCAGGGAGATGACGATGTCCGCATCCATCACCGCCCGGCCGATCATGGCCTCCTGGACATATTCGCCGCCCCGGACGGGAACGGCCACCTCGTCGGTGCCCTTCAGGCCGTCGGCAATGATCACATGGCAGCCGGTGGTATAGGGGGTGAAGCCGTTTAAATAGGCGGTTTCAAGGTGGTCCAGGGCATTCTTCCGGGAGCCGATGTACATGGTGTTGGCGTCGGTGAGGAAGGGCTTGCCCCCCAGCTCCTTCACCAGGTCCACCACCACCCGGGCATAGCCGGGGCGCAGATGGGCCATGTTGCCCAGCTCGCCAAAATGGATTTTGATGGCCACAAATTTGTCCTTGAAATCGATCTGATCCATCCCGGCGGTCATAATCAGCCGGGCCAGCTTCTGGGGCAAAGTCTCTCCGTTAACAGTGCAGAAATTGGTAAAATAAACCTTGGGTGTCATGGTATCAGCCTCCTGAATGTGATTGATGATGTATACTTGTTAAATTGACAAATTG
>CAZYWM010000254.1:0-1938 GCA_964651615.1 uncultured Oscillospiraceae bacterium
TAACATCACAATGGAAAGGCTGGGATTACAAATGATGGCAGAAACGGTGCTGCTGCGGGTAAAACGGCGGGGAGAGCAATGGCTGGAACGGCCCGGCGTCCGATGGGCCGCTTGCTTTGGAGGCGGGCTGCTGCTGAGCAGTCTGCGCCTCTGGGGCGCAATGCAGCCGGTGGCCATGGGCTTCACGGCGGCCTTCACCGGCTGGCGCTGCTGTGCCGCGGCCTTGGGCAGCGGTCTGGGCTACCTGCTGTTCTGGGGAGAGGCGGGCCTTCAGGGAGCGGTCTGGGCTCTGGGCGCATTGGTGCTGGCCCTGATCCTCCCCCTGCTGGACGGGGGCAGGCGGGCCCGGCTCCGGCTGGCTCTGGGGTGCATGTGCCTGGTGGCGGGTGCCGGACTTTCCTTTGGACAGGCCGGAGAGCTGCTGTTTCTGCGGATCGCCCTGGCGGGGGCCTCCGTCCTGGTGGCAGCGTCCGGGGACAGGCTCAGCCGCTGGCTGGGCTGCGGGGCGCTGGTCTGCGCTCTGGCGGGGCTCCAGCCCTGGCTGGGCTGGCTGGCGGTGGGCTTCGCCTGCGCCGCGGCTCCTCTCCCGGCCTCCCTGGCGGCGGCCCTGGGGGCGGAGCTGGCCGCGGAAATTCCGCTGACGGCCGCCGCCGCCCTCTCCTTCTACCTGGCGCGCCTGCTTCCCCCGGGGGACTGGCGGGAGCTGGCTGCCCCACCCCTGGCCTGCGGCATTCTCATGGTGCTATTCCGGACGTGGGAGCCCTGGCTTCTGGTGTGGATGGGGCTGGGCGCGGCGGCGGGGGCCATCGCGCCCTGGCGGATGACCGCCGTCCCCCGGCGCAGCCGGGTGGGAGCGGCCCAGGTGCGGCTGGAGCAGACCGCCCGGGTGCTGGGCCGGTTTCAGCGGCAGCTGCTGGAATTTGTATCCCCTGCCCCGGACCTTTACGGCCTGACCCAGCAGATGCAGCAAACCGCCTGCGGGGCCTGTCCCGCCCGGAGCGGCTGCGTGGAGCAGAAGCGGCTGAATGAGGAGCTGCTCACGGGAGAGGAGGAATTTCAGTGCCGGAAGGCCATCCAGGCGGGAAACGCCCTCCACCGGAGCCGGGAGCAGCTTCGCCGGATTCGTGCCTCCCGGGCAAAGCAGGAGGAATACCGGATGGCCCTGGCGCAGCAGTACGGCTTCCTCTGCGATACTCTGCAAGAGCTTTCCGACCATCTGCCCGACCGCTCCTTCCATGGAACGCCCCGCTACCGGGTGCAGGTGTCCGCCCGCTCCAAAAGCAGAGAGCTGGCCGACGGGGACCGGGCCAGCGCCTTCCCCGGGGTGGGCTGCCGGTACTATGTGCTGCTGTGCGACGGCATGGGCACCGGGCCGGGGGCCTCGGAGGAAAGCCGCCAGGCCTCGGAGCTGATCAAGGAAATGCTCACCGCCGGGATGGCCCCCGGGGCGGCGCTGGGCAGCGTGAACAGCCAGCTGACGCTGATGGACCGGGGCGGGGCGGTGACGGTGGACCTGGCGGAGCTGCGGCTGGATACGGGCCGGGTCTGGCTCTATAAATGGGGGGCCGGGCCCAGCTGGCTTCTGCGGCGCAAGCGGGCGATTCAGGTGGGCACCCCCGGCCCGCCCCCGGGGCTGGGGATTACGGCGGGCCGGGAGTCGGTGAGCCGGGCGGCCCTGCTTCCCGGGGACAGCCTGGTGATGCTCAGCGACGGGGTGGACACGGCAGCCGCGTTCTCCTGGCCCGCCCTGGCGAAAAACACGGACCCCGGGGCCCTGGCCGGCCAGATTCTCTCCGCCGCCGGAAACCAGGGAGACGACGCCACCGCCGTGGTCATCCGCCTGCTCCCCCACGCCCCGCCGCAGGGGGAGGTATGAGAAGATATAAGATATGGGATATGAGATATGAGATAATTAGGAGCTAGGGATGAGGGATTAGG
>CAZYWM010000255.1:0-1938 GCA_964651615.1 uncultured Oscillospiraceae bacterium
CGCCTGGGGGAACACCGAGCGCAATCCCAAAAACCGCAGATGATCCACATGGACATCATTATCCGCAAGGTACAGCACCTGTTCATGCCCCAAAGCCTTCAAATGCTCGCCCATTTGCCTGCCGCCGTCATAATTATCCAGCGTCAGGTTCACCAGCCTTTCGCCGTCTTTGATGCTGCCGTCATAGACGACGAAGGGAATCCGGATTTCATCCCGCAGCCCCTGGAAATCCTGCTCGCAGCATCCCAGCAAAACCAGCCCCGCCATATTCCACATGGAGGCAAATTTCGGAATGTCCTGCCAGCGGGGCGTCACCTTGATCATCAGGAAGAAGCCGGCCTTGTCCAGCTCTCTGGCCAGGGCATTCACGGAAGCGGCAATAAATCCGTCCTCCAGCACATGGCCCTCGTACTTGCGGTGATCGTTGATTACCACGCCGATGATCTTGGAATCATTCTGGGCCAGCAGAATCCCGGCCATGTTTGGGATATACTGCCGCTGCTCCAGCTTCGCCTGCACCCGGCGCACGGTTTCCTCTGAGATTTTCCCTGTCTTGCCATGAATGACATTCGATACCGTGGCTGTGCTCAGCCCCAGTTCCTCCGCAATATCACGGATTCTCACCCGCTGCATAGAATCACCCGCTTTCAAAGCTGCCGCATCCAGCCCTTTTTCTGAAAAATCTTTAGGGAAATCATCAGCCGCACCAGCTCCTCCAGCGAGAGCATAAAATACACCCACGCAATGGGCAGCTTCAGCGCAAACGCCGCCAGGAAGCCCAGCGGCACGCCAAAGAGCCAGGTGCCGATCATATCCACAAACATGACATACTGGGTTTTGCCGCCGCTGCGCAGGATGCCGCCCCCCAGGATCATATTTTCCACTTTGATGGGGCAGACAGCCGCGAAGGCGGCCAAAATCCCCACCGTCATCTGCCTGACCTCCCGCTCCACGGGAAAGATGCGGACATACAGCGGCGAAAGCAGCACCAGCGCCGCGGACAGGCTTACGGCGCCGATGGCGCCTGTTTTCATCAGACGCTTGCCCGTGTGATAGGCCGCGTCCATGCGGTCTTCTCCCTGGAGCTGGCCAATCATAATCCCAGCGGCCTGGGCAATGCCGCTGAGGGCGCCGATCATCAGCGATACCACCGGATTGATCAGGGTTATCGCGGCGCATGGGCGCGTCCCCATGTGTCCGTAGATATAGCCATAGACATTTTCTCCCAGCGCCCAGAGGAACTCGCAGACGAGCATGGGAAGCAAAATCCTCAGATAGTCCGCCCATTGCCGCCGTCCCCGGCAGATGACCGGGGCAACAGTATCTTTTTTGAGCAAAACAGCGAGGGTGACAAGGACGCACCCGGCAATCTGGGCAATCACGGAGGCCCAGGCGGCCCCCGGAACCCCCAGCTTCGGGAGCCCCCATTTGCCGTAGATCAGCAGGTAGTTTAACCCTGTGTTGAGTACCGCCGAGCAGATACCGGCGTAAAGGGGCAGCTTCGTCTCCTTGCGGCAGCGCAGATACACCGAAAGAAGGCTCCCCAGCGTCATGGGGAGAAAGCTCAGCGCATAGACGGACAGATATTCTGCCGCTGCCTGAACGGTGGGCTGATCCTCCGCGTAGACCGCCATGATCCGCCCCGGGATGCACCGCCCGAGAAGGGTAAAACCGGCGGCCAGCGCCAGCGCCAGCAGCGCATTGGTGTAAAGGCCTCTGCTGAGGGATTCCCGGTCCTTCTTTCCCACGGCCTGGGCCATGATAATACCGGCCGCCGAGGCGATGGCCTGAACCATCACGGTAAGCAGGCTGATGAACTTTCCGCCAAGACCGATCGCGGCAATGCTGACGCTGCCCAGCTGGCCGATCATGATCTGGTCAACAACGCTGAAAGAGGACTGGAGCAGACATTGCAGGGAAATGGGCAGGGCAAGCTGC
>CAZYWM010000256.1:0-1935 GCA_964651615.1 uncultured Oscillospiraceae bacterium
CTTTCTTGTTCGGAGACAAGAAAGTAACATCCCCCGCTTGGCACTGAAAGCAACGAACCAGGCCAGTGTTTGCAAGTCGTGAAATTTTAGAATTTACGAAGTAGTAGGGGTAGGTCTTGATCCGCCCGCTGCACGACGCTTTTTGACATTCCTGCCGGGTTTTGCGGTTTTGGGAAACAGATAGTTGTTTTCTTTCCCTTCCTGTGATATAATTCAGAAAATTGGACTTTTAGGAGGGGTTCCCATGCTGGAACAGCCAAATCAGTTTCGCTCTGCCTTCAATGGCTTCAACCGGGACGACGTGGTTCGCTATATGGAGTTTATCAACAACAAGCACTCTGCCCAGGTGGCCCAGCTGACCAATGAGCTGGAATATCTGAAGGGCAAGCAGGACACCCTGGACGCCGGGCGGGTCTCGGAGCTGGAAAAGCAGCTGAACGCCGCTCTGGCGGAAAACGATACCCTCAAGCACCGGATTGCCATCCTGGAGCACAGCCTGCAGGAGGCCAAAGAAGCCGCCGCCCAGCCGGCTGCTCCGGTCCAGAGCGCCCCTCCCTCAGCTTCCGAGCTGGAGGCCTACCGCCGGGCCGAACGGGTGGAGCGGGTGGCCAAGGAGCGGGCCCGTCAGGTGGGCCAGCAGACCGCCCAGACCCTGGGGGCCATTTCCACGCAGATGGACGATGCCGCCCAGGAGCTCTCTCAGATGGCCGCCCAGATCGCCCGGCAGCTGGAACAGCTCCAGCAGGCGGTGGCGGGAAGCCGCCAGGCCGTGGGGGACGCCGCCGGAATGGTGGCGGCGCTGAACGCGGAGATTGACGAATAAAAACGGCGCCAGATGAGAGAGATATAAGATAGGGGATATGAGATATAAGATAGTCTAATGGTTTTTCCGTCCTGATTATCTTGTATCTCATATTTTATATTTTCCTTCCGGACACTTTTTATGGAGAAATTTTATGAATGTAACAAAACCTTCCTATTATGATGATTTCCGCTGCCTGGGGGGCAGCTGCCCGGACAGCTGCTGCCAGGAGTGGGACGTGGATGTGGACGAAGCATCCGCTGCCTGTTACCGGAGCCTTCCCGGCCCCCTGGGGGATGCCCTGCGGGAGGCTTTGCTGGATACGGAGGACGGCACCGTCATGACCATCCGGGAGGGGCGCTGCCCCATGTGGCGGGAGGACGGCCTCTGCCGCATCCAGGCGGAGCTGGGGGAGCAGGCTTTGTGCCAGGTGTGCGCCCGGTTCCCCCGGCTGCGCCACGACTACGGGGATTTTGCCGAGCTGGGTTTGGAGCTCAGCTGCCCGGAGGCTGCCCGGCTGATTCTCTCCGCCCCAGCCGCTGAGCCCCTTACCTTTCAGGAAGAGGAGAGCGGGGAGGCGGACTACGACCGGGAGGCCATGGCCCTGCTGCTGAAAACCCGGGCCCGGGCCCTGGCGCTGCTGGAAGAATATGAGCCGCCGGAGGCTTTGACCTTGCTGCTGTTCTACGGCTATCTGGCCCAGGAGGCCCTGGACGGGGGCGAGCTGGAGGAATTGGGGGCCGTGCTGGAAACCGCCCGGGAGATGGCGCAGAAGCCGGATGAGGCGGAGTTCCTGGAGTTTTTCCGGGGGCTGGAGATCCTCACCCAGGAGTGGCCCCGGCGGCTCAGCCGTCCCGGGCCCGCCGCCCTGCCGCCCCAGACCCGGGCACTGGCAAGGTATCTGGTGGAGCGGTACTGGCTCCAGGCAGTGAGTGATTATGATCTGGTGGGCCGGGTGAAATTGGTGGTCATCTCCTGCCTGCTGGTGGGGCTGCTGGGGGGAGATTACGTCCGGATGGCCCAGCTCTTTTCCAAGGAGATTGAAAACGATCCAGACAATGTGGAGGCCATTCTAGACGCCGCCCACTGCTCCCGGGCCTTCACCGACCGAAAGCTGCTGGGAATGATTTTAA
>CAZYWM010000257.1:0-1911 GCA_964651615.1 uncultured Oscillospiraceae bacterium
TCGGCTGAGCCAAAATCCCTCGCCTCCAGCTCTTGCCGAATTATTCAGAGGTTCCTTAGGAATTAGGAGTTAGGAATTTCTCCTACGCATACGCACCCGTAGGGGCGGGTCAAGACCAGGAGCTGCAGGGCATTCTGGCGGGCCGGTCAGGACCGGCCCCTACGGGCATCCCGTTAAATTCCTAATTCCTCATTCCTAACTGCTAATTATCTCGTATCCTATATCTTTTATCTTTTTTTATTACCTTTCCAGCGTGTAGGAGAGCCTCAGCACCAGGGTGCCGTCGATCCAGGCAACGCAGTCCGCTGCCGGGAAGGCGGGGAGGTCCTCTGCCAATTGGGCCAGCTCCTCTCGGCGCTGGGCGTCGCACAGGCGGATGGGGGACTGGAGCACCACGGAGAAATAACCGGCGTAGAAATCCTCGGAGGTGATGGGGCTGGAGAACACGGCGCCCGGAATTTCATAGGTGCTGAGATACCCGGGGCGCATGGCGAAAGTCGGCGTCCCCAGAATTGCCACCTCGGTCTGGCCGGAGACATAGCCGGGAGTCTGCTCGATCCGGTCGCAGACCCGGGTCATCACGGACAGGGTGGTCTGGCGGTCCTGATCCTTGCGGACGTAGAGCTGGTTGGCAAACCGGGCGTTGGAGAAAAGGACCAGCCCGATGAGCAGGCCGCAGACAAGGGTTATCCCCGGCTTCCCGCTCCGGCGGCACAGAAGCAGGGGCAGAAGGTACATCAGCCAGGCGGCGTAGAGCATGAGAAGATGTACTTCGCCGTTGTTGAGGAAGGCGGCGACATTCATTCCCAGGGGCAGCAGCAGCGCCAGAATGACAAACAGAATCCGGCTCCCCCAGGAAAGGGGCTTGAGGGTGGTCCAAAGCAGGGGCAGCGTGGCAAGGAGCAGAAGGGCATTGAGCAGGGTGTTGCTCCTGGGAGCCTGGGTCACAAACACATCAAGCCAGCCGGTGTAGGTGGCGCGCAGCAGCCGCAGCACGCTGCCGCTGCCGCTCAGCATGTTCGCCATGCCGTTTTCCTGCTGGGTCAGGGGGACGCCGGACAGCGCGCACACGGCCTTGACGGCAATGAGGTACACAATCCCCGCCGCCGCCAAAAGCCCGATGGCGCGAAGCCCGTCCAGAAAGACGGCCTTGACGTCATTTTTGTCCGCCAGAGCCAGCATGGAGGCAAAAATCACCAGGCTGATGTAAACGGAGATCATGCTCTGGTAAATGCCCAGGGCGATCACGAGCAACGGGATGGCCAGCAGCTGCCGCCAGGAGCCCCGCTTCCAGCACAGGCTTCCCGCCACCGCCGCCAGCACCGCGAACAGATAGGAGTCCAGGTCGTGGAGAAAGCTGGCGGCCAGGGCGGCAAAGGAGAGATTGACGGTGAAGATGCCGCAGGTGAAAATCAGCAGCCAGCGCTCCCGGACACGGAACAGCCAGGCCACCCCCCAGACGGCCAGGGCGGCCCAAAACAGAGCCAGCATTCCGCTGAACCAGGGAACCACCGTCTCCCCCCGGAAAAGAAGCTGATACAGGGGAGCCACGAAGCGGCCCAGGGCGATTTTCCACTGGGCGGCGGTGCCGGGATAATAGCCCATTTCCTGGTATATCCAGAATTCATTCATGGAATCGTGGGACACGGTGAAGTTCAGCAGCGCGTAGCCGTGGGCGACGAGCCCCAGGGCCAGGGTGGCGAAAAAAATGGTGGACAGCCGCTCTTTCTCCCGGCCAAGGCGGGACGGCAGGGTATTGGCCATTGGAAAACCTCCTTGAGGCGCCGGGGGATCGTTCAGCGGCGACCAGAATCATATATAATATATATTGTAGGAAGGAAAAAATCAACACAGGATGTGTGAAAATTCCGCCAATTCCCCGGAGAAAATATTTCCAGCCGGGGCAGGCGG
>CAZYWM010000258.1:0-1870 GCA_964651615.1 uncultured Oscillospiraceae bacterium
ATCTCGTCGGCGGTGAGGGCGGCCCGGGGAATCTCGATCATGGTGCCCACCTCATAGTGCATGTCCATGCCGGCGGCGGCGATCTCCTCGTCGGCGGTCTTGACCACCACCTTCTTGACGTAGCTCAGCTCCTTGATCTCGCCCACCAGGGGAATCATGATCTCGGGGACGATGTTCCAATCGGGATGGGCCTTCTTCACATTGATGGCGGCCCGAATCACAGCCTTGGTCTGCATGGCGGCGATTTCGGGATAAGTGACCGCCAGGCGGCAGCCCCGGTGGCCCATCATGGGGTTGAACTCGTGCAGGCCCGCAATGATGGCGTGGATGCTGGCGACGGACTTGTGCTGGGCCTTGGCCAGCATTTCAATCTCATACTCGCTGGTGGGCACAAACTCATGCAGCGGGGGATCCAGGAAGCGGATGCACACGGGCATTCCCTCCAGGGCCTCATAGAGCTTCTCGAAGTCGCTCTGCTGGTAGGGCAGGATTTTGGCCAGGGCGGCCTCCCGCTCGGCCACGGTGTCGGCGCAGATCATCTCCCGGAAGGCGGCAATCCGCTCGGCCTCGAAGAACATATGCTCCGTGCGGCACAGGCCGATGCCCTCGGCGCCCAGCTCCCGGGCCTTTTTGGCGTCGGCGGGGGTGTCGGCGTTGGTGCGGACCTTCAGCTTGCGGTACTTGTCGGCCAGGGCCATGATGCGGCCGAACTCTCCGGCGATTTCGGCGTCCACAGTGGGGATGATGCCGTCGTAGATGTTGCCGGTGGAGCCGTCGATGGAGATATAGTCCCCCTCATGGAAGGTCTTGCCCCCCAGGGTGAACTGCTTGTTCTCCTCGTCCATGATGATGTCGCCGCAGCCGGAGACGCAGCAGGAGCCCATGCCCCGGGCCACAACGGCGGCGTGGGAGGTCATGCCGCCCCGCACCGTCAGGATGCCCTGGGCAACCTTCATGCCGGTGATGTCCTCGGGAGAGGTTTCCAGACGAACCAGGACCACCTTCTCATGCCGCTCGGCCCAGCTTTCCGCGTCCTCGGCGGTGAAGACGATCTTGCCGCAGGCTGCTCCGGGGGAGGCGCCCAGGCCCTTGCCGATGGGGGTGGAGGTTTTCAGGACCTTGGTATCGAACTGGGGATGGAGCAGGGTGTCCAGGTTCCGGGGGTCGATCATAGCCACGGCCTTCCTCTCGTCGATCATGCCCTCGTCCAGCAGGTCGCAGGCGATTTTCAGAGCGGCCTTGGCGGTGCGCTTGCCGTTGCGGGTCTGGAGCATATAGAGCTTGCCGTTCTCCACGGTGAACTCCATGTCCTGCATATCCCGGTAGTGATCCTCCAACAGGGCGCAGACCTGGGTGAACTGCTTGTAAGCCTCAGGGAACTTGTCGGCCATCTGGGAAATGGGCATGGGGGTGCGGACACCGGCCACCACGTCCTCGCCCTGGGCGTTGGTCAGGAACTCGCCCATCAGGTGCTTCTCGCCGGTGGCGGGGTCACGGGTGAAGGCCACGCCGGTGCCGGAGTTGTCGTTCAGGTTGCCGAAGACCATGGGCATGACGTTGACGGCCGTGCCCCAGGAATAGGGAATGTCGTTGTCCCGGCGGTAGACATTGGCCCGGGGGTTGTCCCAGGAGCGGAACACGGCCCGGATGGCCTCATACAGCTGCACCTTGGGGTCGCTGGGGAAGTCCACGCCCAGCTTGGCCTTGTACTCGGCCTTGAACTGGCCGGCCAGCTCCTTCAGATCCTCGGCGGTGAGCTCCACGTCGAACTGAACGCCCTTGCGCTCCTTCATCTGGTCGATGAGCTGCTCGAAATACTTCTTGCCCACCTCCATGACCACGTCGGAGAACATCTGGATGAACCGGCGGT
>CAZYWM010000259.1:0-1838 GCA_964651615.1 uncultured Oscillospiraceae bacterium
TGGGGCGGCAATCGTCTGAATGACGAATTTGAAAAACAGATCAAGCGTTCCCCATTGGCGGAGACCTGGGAATGCTCTACCCACCCGGATGGGCCGAGCTACGTTGTTGGCGGAGAATATGATGGGATGGAGCTGGCTGCGGTGCTGAGGCAGCATCCGGAGTACCTTGGTGAGCGGCACAGTGGAGAAAGCACGCTCCCGATTCTAATCAAGTTCATTGACGCGAAGCAGGATTTATCCGTGCAGGTGCATCCGACGGATGAATATGCGAAGGAACACGAAAACGGCCAGTTGGGCAAGACCGAGATGTGGTACGTTCTGGATGCGGGCAGGGAGGCCAACCTGGTCTATGGCCTGAATCGAAGCTGCACAGAAGAAGAAATTCGAAAAGCCATCACAAACGGGACGCTGCATCACTATCTGCAAAGGGTTCCCATCCATAAAGACGATGTGTTTTTTATCCAGGCGGGCATGATTCATGCCATTGGCGCAGGGGCCCTGGTGGCGGAAATTCAGGAGAGCTCCAACCTGACCTATCGGCTGTTTGATTATGACCGCATCGGAAAGGATGGGAAAAAACGGGAGCTTCACATCGACAAGGCCTTGAAGGTCGCCAATCTGACTGGCAGCGAGGAGCCCCGGCAGCCTCTGCGGGTGCTGAAATACCGGCAGGGAATCGCTTCCGAGCTGCTGACGCGCTGCAAGTATTTTGAAGTCTACCGCATGATTGTGAACACCGAGCGGCGGCAGAAGGTTCACTACCGGGCGGATGAGATTGCGTTCCGGGTGCTGCTATGCGTTCATGGCTGCGGTACAATCACATATGAAGGCGGAGAAATCACCTTTTATAAAGGAGATTGTGTTTTTGTTCCGGCGGCGTCGGAGACGTTGACCATTCACGGGCAGGCACAGTTTCTGGATGTGAGAGGATAACACCGTGGAGAAATGGAAAACAAAGAAGACGGAGAAGCTGATAGATTCACACTGGGTTACGGTGCATCGGGATGAAGTGGAGCTTCCCAACAGGTAAACCATTGAGGACTTCTATACCATCACCAGGCGCACTGCAAAAGCGGTGCGCCTGGTTCTTATTTTCCTCCCACATATTTGTGGACGGTGGCCTTGATGGCTCCTGGGCCGGTTAGCATTTCACGGAACATGGTTTCAATTTTTTCGCCCAGGCCGGTTTGGTATAGGTCAATAAAGAAAATGCGCTCATTGGAGAGGATGCCCTTGAGCTGATTGCCAAAGGTTTCCGGGCGCCCCACAACAATGCCGTTGAGCTGTGTCTGAATTTCCTCGCTCATGGGGTCGGGGGCCAGCGCGTAGGAATTTCCCTGGTCGTCCACTGCCAGCATATACCGCAGCCAACCTGCGATGCCCAGAGGGATTGCCGTCAGCCGGGAGGCATCGCCGAACTTTGACACATATGCCTTGATGGCCTCGCCAAACCGGATGCCCACCATCTGGGAAACGTCCACTGCCAGCCGGAGGTTGGTATCGCCCAGGTATTCGTTGGGGAAGCGGCTGTTAAACAGCTCGTCCACAAAGGCCTGGGGGGAGAGAATGCCTGGGTCCGGCACCACGGGCAGACCCTCGTCATAGGCCACCATCCGTGCCATCTTCATCATGTCCTCGTCTGTGTTCAGCATATGGGCGAACAGCTCATACCCCATGGCTACTCCCAGAGGACCGGTGGCGGAATGCACCGGGTTCAGGCAGACCGTGACTTTCGTCCGCTCGGAAAGATTCACGGTTTCCCGGTCGGCCATGTATACGCCGAAGCCCTTTTCCAGAGGGGGGCGGCCGTTGGGGAAGCTGTCCTCAATGACCAGGTA
>CAZYWM010000260.1:0-1838 GCA_964651615.1 uncultured Oscillospiraceae bacterium
AGCGATGACAGACCAGCCCCGTGCGAAATTGGCTGCGGGCCCTGCCCGCCAAATTTCCTGTTTGCTGCGTGAAATTGATAAGCATATCCTAAAATTATCCTTGACATTTCTGTATGAATGTGTTATTGTACTAATGCACTAATACAGTAGCACAGAGGAGGTGCCTATGAACTGGAAATTTGCAGGGGACCGTCCGCTCTATCAGCAGATTATGGCGCTGATTCGAGGGGCGATCCTGAGAGGGGAGCTGCCCCCCGGGGGGAAAATTCCCTCCGTCCGGGATCTGGCGGCGGAGGCCCAGGTCAACCCCAACACCATGCAGCGGGCCATGACAGAACTGGAGCGGGAAGGGCTGCTTGTCAGCGGCGGAACCAGCGGACGTACCATCACGGAGAATTCAGAAATTTTGGAGCAAATGCGGGATGGCGCTCTGAGGGAGCTGGCGCAGGAGTGCGCGGAAAAATTTATGGTGTTCGGCATTACGCCGACCCAGGCAGCACAGCTGCTGCTGAATTTGGAAAAAGAGAAGGAGGAAATGTAAATGGACTGTGTGCTGAGAGCCACCGGTTTGACCAAGCGCTATCACGGAAATCCGGCGCTGGATAACTTGAACCTGGAGCTGAATCAGGGCAGAATCATCGGTTTGCTGGGCCCTAACGGCAGCGGCAAGACCACTTTCATCAAAATGGCGGCGGGGCTCCTGACCCCCACCGCCGGAGAGCTCACCATCTGTGGCGAGAAGATCGGCCCTGGCAGTAAGGCAATGGTGTCCTACCTGCCCGACCGCACCTGCTTTAGCAAGCAGCGCAAGGTTTCTGAGCTGCTGGACTTTTTCGGAGACTTTTATCAGGACTTTGACCGGAGCCGGGCGGAGCAAATGCTCACCGCTCTGGGCATTGATCCGGAGGCAAGGATGCGTACCCTGTCCAAGGGCACCCAGGAGAAGGTGCAGCTGGTGCTCACCATGTCCCGCAGAGCACGGCTCTATCTGCTGGATGAGCCCATTGGCGGCGTAGACCCCGCTGCAAGAGACTACATTCTAAATACCATCATCAACAATTATGATCCCAATGCAACGGTGCTGATCTCCACCCACCTGATTTCCGACGTGGAGCGGGTGCTGGATGAATTTGTATTCCTGTATCAGGGCAAGGTGATCCAGAAGGGCGAGGCGGATGCCGTCCGGGAGGAGACCGGGAAATCTTTGGATGAACTGTTTCGGGAGGTGTTCAAATGTTTACCAAACTGCTAAAGCACGAATGGCGGGCTACCCGGGGCACGCTGGGAATTCTCTGCCTGGTCTGCCTGGGGGCTGGCCTGCTGGGCGGCCTGACCATGCGTTATCTGATATGGGTCGATACAGCGCGGGAGATGCAGCATGATGTAATTATTGTGCTCAGCGCGCTTGCCATGGTGGCTGCTGTGATTGCCGTGGGAGCGGCGGGAGTGGCGACGCTGTTCCTGCTGATCGGGAGATTCTACAAGAGCCGCTTTACCGACGAGGGCTATCTGACCTTTACGCTTCCGGTGAACGTCCACCAGAATCTGCTGTCCAGCATGGTCAATTCCGTCATCGGCATGATCATTATGTTCGTTGTCATCTTCGCCGCCGTTATGATGTGGCTTTTCATCGGCCTTTCCGCTGTGGAAGGGTTTACAGAGGCGCTCCGGGATGTCCTGCCGAGATTCTGGGAGTCGGTTCGCGAGGTGTTTGGGGAAGTAGGCCTGGGCAACACGGCCCTGTTTTTGTCGAATGTTTTGATTAGCGGCATCTGCGAGCTGGTGGTGCTGATGCTGTCCGTGACCATTGGCTCCATTGCGGCCAAAAAGCACAAGGT
>CAZYWM010000261.1:0-1838 GCA_964651615.1 uncultured Oscillospiraceae bacterium
AAATGAGCGGTGCTCATAAAACAGTTAACAGGCACGGCATTTTTGCTGTGCCTGTTCTTGCACATTTCACCAAACTTGAATTTGACGAGGACATATTATGAAGACATATACACTATGCGGCAGTATGCGATTTGAAAAAGAAATGCAGGAAGTTGCCTATTATCTTGAAACGCAAAAGGGATATAATGTTTTGCAATGCATTTATACTGTGGTTGGAACCAAACCAACAGCAGAGGAATTGCAGGCCCTTGAACTTGCGCATTATCAAAAAATTGATATAAGTGATGGTATTTATGTTCTGAACATCAATGGATATGTTGGAGAGTCCGTTCACAAAGAGATAGCCTATGCTCAACGGCATGGTAAGGAAGTCATTTACCATTGTAATTAACCAATTTGTTGGCAGATATAAGGGCGCACTTCTATACACCGCTCGGTGTAGTGCGTTATTTGTGGGTTTTGCACCGCACCAAAGCCTCCCTTGTGTAAAGGGAGGTGGCACGGCGAAGCCGTGACGGAGGGATTGTCATGCAATCAAAACACAATAAACAGTTGGTTCCATTGGCAAAGCAGCTGCGAAAAGAAATGACAAAAGAAGAACGGCACTTATGGTATGATTTTCTGCGTTCCTACCCCGTCCGTTTTTCCAGGCAAAAGGTACTTGGAAAATATATAGCCGATTTTTACAGTGCAGAAGCGCAGCTCGTCATCGAATTGGACGGATCTCAACACTATGAGGCGGGTGAAATTCAAAAAGATGCAGACCGAACTGCTTTTCTGGAAGGGTATGGTCTTACCGTTATTCGTATTCCTAATTACGAAATCAACAAAAACTTCCGTGGAGTTTGCGAGTATATTGATGCTGCAGTAAAACAATCCCTCAGTCAGCTGCGCTGACAGCTCCCTTTACACAAGGGAGCCTTCCAAAACCGATAATTATTGCAAAAATCCGACCTATGATCGAAACCATAGGCCGGATTTAACTGTTTTACGGACACCCGACAAATGGCCGTGGGATTTTTTTGTCGCAGAAGTTGCTATTTAAGATACTTTTCCAGCAGCGCGCAGACCTGTTCCGGGTCGTTCAGCGCATCCAAATCTCCGGTGTAACCCACGCCCGCCCGGACGGCGTCGGTCAGCGCCTGAGTGTAGGCCCGCTCCCCATGGCGGCGGACAAAAAGCCCGGTGCCCCTGGGGGTAGCGGCGTTGGCCTCGTGAAAGAAGCCCACCGTGCAGCTCAGCAGCGCCGGGCACTGAGCGCAGGAGCGGAAGCCCTTCTCCCCGGCGCAGCGCACATTGGGACAGACGTTGTCCTGGCTGAGGGTGGCATAGGAGCAGGCATTGCAGGAAGAGCGGCAGCCGCCGCACCATTGGGCCAGGAAGCAAAGCTCACAGTGGTGCGTGCACACCCCCACCGGCTCTGTGGCGTCTTTTACGGAGCGAATCAGCTTCTGCTTGGAATCGTTCCAGGCAATGGGAAAGAGCATGTAATTCTGTCCGTCAGCCGGGTCCGTAAAGTCCTGCACCGCTGCCACCAGGGGCTCACCTTTCTCCTCCATCAGGGCAATGGTCTTCCGGAAGGTATCGGGACCTTCCACCTTTACCTTCCAATATTCAAAGCCGGGAACAATCCATTTTTTCCATCCCCTGGGCGGCAGCGCCTCCAGCTTTGCCTCAATACCGGCAAGATACATTCCCCTGGAGAAATCCTCCTCCCAGGGCTGAAACTGGAAGCCGAAGTCGGTCATGATTCCCCAAATGCCCAGAAGCTTCCCCTGTTCGTCCCGTCCGGCCAGGTCCGCAACCTCCGAAAAATGCCCGTTGGCATCCTGCCACAG
>CAZYWM010000262.1:0-1833 GCA_964651615.1 uncultured Oscillospiraceae bacterium
ATTCGAGGGAGGATTTTTTATAGCCTAGGAATGATTGCGATCAGTCATTGAATCCGCCGCCGGTTCTCTTGCGGTAGTAGTACACGCCGTAGGCAACGGGGATGGCAATGGCAGCGACCACGGCCAGGAACAGCAGCACGCCCCAGAAGCCGCTGCCGCCCTTGGTGGCGGTGGCGCCCTGCCGGATGGTAAACCCGGCGGTGGCCTTGCCGTCCTTGGCCACGATGGAGATGCTGTGGTAGCCCAGCGACAGCCGCTTCAGGTAATTGGTGTTCAGCTCCACAATGGTGGAGCCCTGGCTTACGGTGTAGTTGGTGCTGGCCACGGTGGCGCCGTCCACCTCCACCCGGTCGAACTTGGCAAAGTCCGCATTGGAGCGGAACACCAGCCCCTGCTCGGAGGTATTCAGCCAGGTGGAGTCGCCGCCCTCGGTCATCTGGTATTCCACGGTGTTGTCCAGGCGCTGCTTGCACACGTCGCAGCGGCCGTTGTTGTCCTTGTCCACATGGCCCGTGGCTGCCAGAACCACGCTCTGCTGGTCGGTGATGGGGGTAGTGCAGGTCACATCGGAGAACCACTGGCCGCAGTCGCAGATGTAGTAGGCCACGTTGCCCGGCTCGGTGCAGGTGGCGGCCTTGGCGGCCACCCGGGTCAGGTGGCTGGTGTGGACATGGGAGTCCGCCTTGGAGTAGCCGCAGGTGGTGCACTTGCCGTTGGAATCAAAGCTGTGGGGCACCAGGTCGCCCTTGGCCGAGCAGCGGGAGCACACGTTCCAGTGGTAATTCTCGTCCTTGCCATAGGTGCCGGAGGCGGTGTGGCCCAGGGCGCTGCCATAGGTGAAGGTTTCGGTGCCCTTGGCCCCGCAGGTGCAGCTCTTGTAGTAGGTGGCGGGGCTGGTGCAGGTGGCGTTGCTTGCCAGGTAGGCGGAGGAGGCGATCATCTGATCGTAGGTATGGGTCTGGGCAATGGCCTCGGTCTTCTGCGCGCCGCAGACGGTGCAGGTGAACACCTTCTGCCCCGGGGCGTTGTGGCTGGCCCACTGGGTGACCACACCCTGATTCCACACATGCTCGCCCAGGCCGCTGACCACATTGGTGTGCGCACAGGTGGCGGGGTGCCAGTGGTAGGTGTTGTTCCCCATCCAGGCGGTGGAGAAGGTGTGCTGATGCTCAGAGGGCGCTACCTCTTCGGTCCTGGTTCTGCCGCAGACGGTGCAGGTGAAGGTCTGCACGCCCTTGCTGGTGGCGGTGGGCTGGAGGGTGATCTCTCCGGGGCCCCAGGTGTGGTCCGCGGCGCTTCCCCGCTCGGTGGTGTGGCCGCAGGTGGCCGGATGCCAGTGCTGCAATTCGTCGCTGGTCCATTGGTCGGAGAAGGTGTGGCCCAGGGCGCTGCCATAGGAGAAGGTTTCCGTGCCCGCCAGGCCGCAGACGCAGCTCTTATAGTAGGTGGCGGGGCTGGAGCAGGTGGCGGCGCTGGCCAGGTACTTCTGGTCAACCACCTCCTGGTTGTATTCATGGGGCTGGCCGGGGATGACCTCGGTCTTCTGGTAGCCGCAGACGGTGCAGGTGTAGACCTTCTCGCCGTCCACGCTGTGACCGGCGTTCTTGGTGATCACGCCGTCATCCCACTTGTGGGGGCCCAGGTCCGTGGCCTCGCCGGAGTGCTGGCAGACGGCCTGACGCCAGTGGTCAGTTTCGTTGCGGCTCCACTGGTCGGAGTAGGTGTGGGGCGCGGTCTGGCCATAGGTGAAGACCTCCGTGCCCTTTTCGCCGCAGACGCAGCTCTTATAGTAGGTGGCAGGGCTGGAGCAGGTGGCGGGGCTGGCCAGATACT
>CAZYWM010000263.1:0-1815 GCA_964651615.1 uncultured Oscillospiraceae bacterium
AGCGGAAAGGAACAACCGATGAACGAGATTTTTTTGATGAAGCTGGGGGAGGTCGTCCTCAAGGGGGCCAACAAGCGGCAGTTTGAGGGCCGGCTGCGGCAGAATGTCCGCCGGAGGATGAAGCCCTTCGGCAATTTCGACGTGTATATCATGCAGTCCACGGTCTATGTGGAGCCCATGGACGAAAGCTGCGATGTGGACGGGGCCTGGGAGGCCTGCCATTCCATCTTCGGGGTGGTGAGCCTGTGCCGGTGCCGCCCCTGTGAAAAGGATTTGGACGCCATTTTCGCCGCCTGCGAAGCCTATCTGGGGGAGGATTTGGACTGCGCCCGCTCCTTTAAGGTGGAGTCCAAGCGCTCCGACAAGCAGTTCCCCCTGACCTCCATCGGCATTTCCCAGGAGATTGGGGCCCGGCTTGCCGACGCCCACCCGGGCTGCCGGGTGGATGTGCACCATCCGGAGTACACCGTGTATGTGGAGGTGCGGGATTTTGCCGCCTATGTCCACGGCCCGGCGGAGCCCGGCGCCGGCGGACTGCCCACCGGCGTGGGCGGACGGGCCATGTGCCTGCTCTCCGGGGGCATCGATTCCCCTGTGGCGGCCTATATGATGGCCAAGCGGGGCGTGGAGATCGAGTCCGTCCACTTCTTTTCCTATCCCTATACCTCCCAGCTGGCCAAGGATAAGGTTTTGGAGCTGGCTCGGCTGGTTACACGCTACTCCGGCAGGATGACGGTGAACGTGGTGTCCTTCACGGAGATTCAGGAGGCCATCCGGGACAACTGCCCGGAGGAGTTCTTCACCCTGATTATGCGCCGGTTCATGATGGAGATCGCTATGAAGCTGGCCAAGGGGGACGGGTGCGGGGCGCTGGTCACCGGCGAGAACCTGGGCCAGGTGGCGTCTCAGACCATGGAGGCCATGACCGTTACCGGCGCCGTGGTGGACATCCCCATTTTCATGCCCTTGGTGGGCATGGACAAGGAGGAGATTATCACCATCGCCCGGAAAATCGGGACGCTGGAAACCTCCATCCTGCCCTATGAGGACTGCTGCACCGTCTTCACCCCCAAGCATCCCAAGACCAAGCCCACCCTGGGCCAGGTGCTCTACGCCGAGCGGAATCTGAACCGCCAGGAGCTGATCGACCGGGCGTTGGCAAGTGTGGAGAAAATCAAGGTGGCCTACCATGATGAAGCGCTGCTGTGAGCTTTTGGACGCCCTGAAGGGGAAGACTCTGGTCACGGCGGAGAGCTGCACCGGCGGCGGCATCGGAGCTTCCCTCACCGCCGTCCCGGGAAGCTCCCGGGTGTACAAGGGCGGCATCATCAGCTACACCAACTGGGTCAAGCATCAGCTGCTGGGGGTGGATGAGAAGCTCCTGGAAGAGCGGGGGGCCGTCAGCGCCCCGGTGGCGGAGGCCATGGCCCGGGGCGTGAGGAGCGTTTTGCGGGCCGATGTGGCCCTGGCCGTCACAGGCCTGGCCGGGCCCGGCGGGGATGAATTCGGAAACCCGGTGGGCACGGTGTTCATCGGCTACTGCGACGAAAAGACTTGCTTTTCCAGAAAATTTTTGTTTGAGGGTTCCCGGGAGGAGGTTCGCGCCGCCGCCGTCCGGGAGGCGCTGAATCTGGCGCTGGAACAGAACAGCTAAATAGAAGAACGGTCATTGCCCCAGGTTTTGCCTGAGCGCAATGACCGTTTTTATATGCCCAAAGGTGGAAAGATACCATGATGCGCCAATCAGTTTCAGAAACAGATAAATTGTAATTTGGCGGGCAGGGCCCGCAGCCAATTTCGCACGGGGCTGGACTG
>CAZYWM010000264.1:0-1773 GCA_964651615.1 uncultured Oscillospiraceae bacterium
CGCATAGATCTCGTAGATGGAGAATCCTCGTTCGTGGCAGAAATCCGTCAGCATCATTTTCTGTGTTTCAATGCTGACGCTTTCGCCCGCCTGCTCATCGTCCTTGCTGAGTCTGCAATAGACTGCTGCGCTGTAAACGGTTGGCTCATTCCTCACTTGTTCTATTATTTGCTCCTTTCCCGGAACAAAGTGAATCCTGAGATCGATCGGTCAATTCAATTATACTTGGCTTTGTACTTTCAGTCAATGCGGCAGCATTTGACAAAAATACTGCCGCAAAGACTTCTTCGGATTTTCGTTTGCCTGCATAACATTCATGAATCACTAATTTGTCCTTCCTCATAATTACCTCCTTCGTGAGAACAACAGATGAAAGGAGAGAAGATTCCCTCCATCTGTTTCCTCACTCAAAGGCAAAAATGTAAGCCGTGATTTTGTATATTCACAAAATGTTTATAAGTAAGAAATTGAATCTGTTATGTACCAGCAAGCATCGCCGATGGATTACCACGGCATTTGTCAGGAATATTCCTGAAACCTTTAGCTGGTTTTAAGTATCCCAACCAACTGCCTTTTGTCCCCAAAAGGCGATGCTTGCTGGTATCTTGTTGACTGTGAAGGTTGCGCTACGCTAAAATGAATTGAAGAGCTTTTGTAATTCTAATATTTTACTGCCTAACGGTGTTTTATCTAATGCAGAAAGGGAATCCGTGATTAGATGAGTGGATTCAAGCATTCGTTGTTTTTTCCCGTACTTAAAAAATACTTTTCCCTTAAGTGCAAATGAAAGCAACTCGTTAATTTCTGGACATACCACATTCTCTAGTTGTTTTTGGTTCCATTTTGAAAAATATCCAGAATTAATCTTAGTAGATTCCATTTCAGCATAGACAAGTATTTCATTCAGTATATTGATAAATTGATCTAGCTTTTGCATAAACTCTCCTTAACTTAAATATCCTACCCACCACTGAATGCCTCCGCCCGCTTGACCAAACAGGGGGGCCGCTTTTCCTGAAAGTACAGAAGTTCCTTCGCGGAGTACAAATGTGGAGACATTTTCTGCAGTATTTACCGGGGGCAACGATAGCATACTTTTTGCGTTTGGACCATAATTCTGGGGCGATACCCAATGTCCGTATTTGCCGGAGTTTCCTCCCCATGTTCTGTATACAGTCGTATCTGCTTTTAATGTCTGAACCTTTGGAGTACCTTTATATGTTGACAAAACCTCACTAGGATTAGCTCCATTACTTTTTAAAAATGAAGAGGCTTTTATATAATTTGAACCGCCACGGGCACCACCAGCAATTGCACCAACAACTGATCCGACACCAAATCCAATTGCTGCACCTGTTGCCATCCCTTCTAGTGTACCCGTCGCAGCATAACCAATACCAGCACCAGCTGCTGTTCCTACCGCAGCACCGATTAGTGCACCTTTTGCAGCACCTACAGCAATAGCACCTGCCAGTGTAGCCGTCCCTACACCACAAGTTAAGACTGAAACAGCTGCGATACACAGAACAGCGCCAACGATAACGCCAGCCGTAGCCCATCCAGACCAATTTCCGTTAATATCTGTACGGTTTACGGGGTTGTTCAAACAGTATGCAAAAAGATTGTAACTTAATAGTGTGCCATCTGCACCCAAATATGCAGTATCGTCTGCATTGATCCACCGGCCGATCTCAGGATCGTAATAACGACTGGATACATAATAGAATCCCGTCTCCTGGTCGTAGACGTACCCACGGTAGCGCAGAGGGTTGA
>CAZYWM010000265.1:0-1750 GCA_964651615.1 uncultured Oscillospiraceae bacterium
CACCATTCAACGCACCGCTCAAAGGCCGGTAGCTGGCGGGAGGCAGGTTGCCTCCCCTACGGGATAGCCGAAGGTGCCCACCATTCAATCCACTACCGCAAAAGCGTTACCGGGCTGAGCTCGGGGGTAACGATGACACACCATCCCGGTGCGAATTGTCAGCGGCGACTCGCCGCCAACTTACAATTTTATTACTCCGTTGCGCTTTCCAGCAATGTCAGCTGCTTGCGGTCGGCGTCCAGGCGGCAGTTTACGCCGATGGGCAGAACGCCGATGGGCTCGGCGTGGCCGAAGTTGACGTTATAGAGGATGGGCAGCTCCGGGTGCCCGGCCTCCAGGCCCACCACGGTTTTATACACATCCTTGTAGGGCTCGTACTTGCTCCGCCGGGCGGGCTTGCCCACCAGAATGCCCTTGACCACATCAAAAAGCCCCTGGGCTGCCAGGTTTCGGAGAATCCAGGTGAGATGATCGCAGCTCATGTCCATCTCGCTGGTCTCCAGGAACATGATTTTCCCGGCCCATTCCTCCTTGCCGGGCCACAGGCAGGTGCCCAGCAGCTCGATGAATACATCCAGGCAGCCGCCCAGCAGGGGGCCCTCTGCCACGCCCTGCCCCTGGAGCACTTCATAGCCGATTTCCTCCGGGTGGTAGGGCTTCCGGGTGTGGATGTTCTTCTCGTCCCACCGGATTTTTTCGTCCTCATCATCGTACCAGTAGGGGGCGGAGGGAATGTCCAAAACCTGCTGGGGGGTAAAGAGGGTATTTTGGATCATGGAGGCGGTGTAATCGTTGATTTTCACATATTCGGAGAAATTGGTGAGGATCGCCGCCCCGTAGTAGGAAACCACCCCGGCCTTATAGAGCATCATGTGGTTGGTGGTGGTGTCGGAGAAGCCGGTGAAGATTTTGGGGTTGCGGGCGATCACGTCAAAATCAATGTAGGGCAGCAGCCGGATGGTGTCGTCCCCGCCGATGGCGTTGAAGATGGCCTTCACCTCCGGGTCCCGGAAGGCGTCCATCATGTCGGCGGCTCTGGCCTTCGGGTGGCGGTACAGGTACTCCCGCCCTTTCAGGGCATTGGGCATCACCTTGACCGTCAAACCGTAATCCTTCTCCAGCCGCTCTTTGGCAATGTAGAGCCGGTGGATGGCCCAGCTTTCTCCCAGCGTGCCGGCGGACAGGCTGACAATGGCAACCGTATCCCCGGGGGAGAGGTGCTTTGGCTTTTTCATACTGTTTTTCCTGCTCATTCTCTGCAAATCAGGCGACAGCATCCAGTCTCACCCTCTCTTTCAGAACCGCTTCCCGGAAATCAATGTCACTGGGCATCTGTGTATGCTGCATGATGGAGCAAACGGTAATCAGATCGATCTTTTTTCAAATGCGGCTTCCAGATCACAGTATAAAGCGCCCAAACGCAGCAGCGAGGTCAGCTCCGTCCCCGCAGTATCCACCAGAAAATCGAGATCGCTGTCCTCCCGGGCCTGCCCTCTGGCATAAGAGCCAAACAAATACATTACGGGGATGCGATATTTCTGGATAATTGGCAGTGTGCGGCTTCTGATTTCGTCAAGCGTGTAAATCATATCCATCCCTCCTTACTGGTATTATACCCCAAGGCGGCCCTGATTGCAACAGGGAATGGCTTTTGCGATTTGTGAGCACTGGCCGGGTTCGTTGCTTTCAGTGCCGAGCGGAGGTGTTACTTTCTTGTCTCCGAACAAGAAAGTAACCAAAGAAGTCGGCT
>CAZYWM010000266.1:0-1743 GCA_964651615.1 uncultured Oscillospiraceae bacterium
GTGCCCACTGCCCAATCCCCCCTTCCCCCCTTTACACAAGGAGGGCTACGCTCAGAAACCGGCACCTGGTTCCATCCAACGTGCTGTCAAAAAGCCAATACCGATTTGGCGGGGTCATGACGTAAGCCCTACGGACATCCCGCCAAATTCCAATTTACCGGGTTGTCCCACAATATTCTATTCCTCCGGTGTGATGGCGAAGCTGCCCTTGTGGCCCTGGGCGGTGATGGTGATATGGGTGGTTCCTTCCAGGCTGACGGGATAAATTCCGCTCTGGATGTCCGCCTCCGAAAAGACCACGCCGGTCTCGTCCCAGATTTCCAAGGAAAGGCTCCCTTCCTCTGTCACCACTGTGATTACATAGCTTTCCTGCTTCGGGTGCAGGGTGTACTTTTCCGTTCCCGTGAGCCGGAGATACTGGGCCGTGCATTCCTGGAATGTACTGCTGGAAACGTAGCCCACCCGCATGGAGGAGCGGACGCCGCCCATCCCCGGGATGGCCAGCAGGAGCGCGAATCCCACAATCAGGGCAATCAGAAAAACCCAGTTTTTTCCTCGCTTCCTACCTCCGGCCTCCCGGCTTTCCCGGCCAGCCGTCAGATACACCGGCAGGAAGAGCCCCGCCAGGAAGAGAAATAAAACCGCCATCTGGCAGACCAGCTGCCCCTCTTCCCGGATGGGAAGCAGGGTGAGGACGATGTTCAGCAGGGGAACCGTCAGAACCGTCACCACCGACCAGACGCGAAATGCCTTTACCACATGGGGCCAATTGGTGTTGTTGAAGCTTACCCCTGGAAAGTTGATTTCCAGGAAGCCGTCAGTGTAGAAGCCGATCCGGTTTTCGTCATAGTACCCGGGAAGCCTCTCCTTCATGAAGCACCAGAAATACACGCCGAAGAAGAGCCCCAGCACCTCATAAACCGCCAGTGGGCTGAAACCGACGTCATACCCCCCGCGGCGCAGCAGGAAAATGCCTACAAGGGATTCCAGCGCCCCCAGGACTGCCGCCCCGGCGAACAGCAGCGCACGCTCTTTCCGCCGCGCCTTCACCTGCTCCGGGTCTTCCTCCGCCAGGCTCAGGGCCTTCTTCACCAGGATTTCCGCGTTCTCCGCTTCCAACCGGTTCTCCGCCCGCTTTCCTTCCAGCAGCTCCGTCACGCCCACCCCCAGGCAGTCCGCCAGGGGGAGCAACAGGGAGATGTCCGGCAGGCTCAGGCTCCGCTCCCATTTGCTCACCGCCTTGTCGGAGACATACAGCCGCTGAGCCAAATCCTTCTGGGTCCAGCCCTTTTCCCTGCGCTGCTGAGCCAGAAAAGCAGCGAAGGCTTCTTTGTTGATTTCATACATGGGTTTTCCCCTCCTTTTCTGACCCCACCATACCAAAAACCCGCCGATTCCGCAACCGACCAGCGGTAGAATCGACGGCTTTTTTCAATATACTAGCTGTTTTTGACGACCTCGTTGGGAAATTGAAATTTGGCGGGCAGGTACGGCTTACCCGTAGGGGCGGGTCTTGACCCGCCCGACCCCTGCCGGGGGCCTTCCTTTCTTGTGTCGGCAAGAAAGGAAGCAAAGAAGCCGACCGGGGAGGCGCTGAATGTCGTGCCGTAAGCACGCCAAAGCCGATGAATTGTGGTATGATTGCCACCGGCAATCATTAGGATTCTAATTCGCTGCGCGGAGCACCACCCTCCCCGGACTCCTTCCGGCGCGCACTTGGCAACAGGGAGAAAGCTTTCAGAA
>CAZYWM010000267.1:0-1743 GCA_964651615.1 uncultured Oscillospiraceae bacterium
CCCTGGACCTGGAGAGTGGTAAGTATGTTGAAGACACGATCTGCGACAATCCCAGAAAAAATGCTCATGTTACATAGAGAAGCACAATAAAACAAGACAAGGACAGCCAGCCCCGCCGCTATTCCGTACAGCCGAGGGCAGATAGCAGAACAGGCGGCAGCCGTCAAGGGTAAAATGAACGGCGTATACTGCGCCGCCCTATGACAGCCGCCGCCTGTCCTGCTTTTGTGGCAATCAAGGGAGCGACAGAATAAAGTGCTGTCGCTCCCGCCCATTATGGGGAAAACGGTAGAAATATTCACATCTTTATGCTATAATTTTTCCAACGCAGACAGAGCGATAAATTTGAAATTTATTTTGGAGTACATAATGAAAAAGCAGAGATTATCATTTAAGAAAAGAATAGTAGCGGCTGTTATACTGCTATTGCTCATAGGCACAATTTATAATATTTATGACAACAACCGATTTTTGGTGGCAGAACAAGATATATTCCTATCGGATCTGCCGGAGAGCTTTGACAACTACCGTATTCTCCAAATTTCTGATCTTCACGGAAAGTATTTTGGGGAGCAACAAATAGAGTTGCTGGAGGCAATCAACGGCATGGAGTATGATTGCATTCTTTTTACGGGCGATATGAACAAATACGAAAATAGCGATAGTAAATCTTCACAGTCAATTCTTGAATTATTAAATGGCATTGAGAACAAAGAAACCGTATTTTGGATTGATGGGAATACAGGACCGTTTGCAATAGAAACAGTAAACGGGAGCTGTACTGGGAAACTAACGGATATGGGAAAAACAATCGAACAGGCAGGAGCAAAAGTATTGCTTTCTCCTATTGAGATTACAAAAGGCAATGACAGTATATGGTTCGTGCCGGAACTATGCCAGTCGGATATTCAAATGAATTATCTGGCGGTAACAGAGGATATGTTTGAAACCATAGAGGATTATCAAAATGTTATCTCCTACGGGCAGTCATTACAGAAATGGTATGATCTGCTTAATGAGAATGGACAGATGAAGATTAGAGTAAACCATTATCCCATACAGGCAGATTTGACACGGGATATTTGGAAAACAATGGGCTATCTTGATTACGGTCTTTCAATAGCCGGACATTATCATGGCGGACAAATCCGCTTGCCGTTAATTGGAGCATTATATATTCCATCCCCTACATCTGGAATTAAAAATGGTTATTTTCCTAAACAAAATGAGGTTAAGGGATTAAATCAGATTGTAGATATGCAGCAATACATTAGTGCAGGATTAGGCGCAAGTGCTTCCATATCTTTTTTGAATTTCCGATTATTCAACACACCGGAAATCAATTTGATAACTTTAAAATGTGAAAACTAACGGCGGCAAAACTTTCAACTTATCGTTCTATCCCTCCATTCAAAACTAAATACCCACCGCCCATCACAGCGGCACACAAGCAGTAAGTCTGAAAAGATTTGCTGCTTTTTTTGCGCCCATTTTTGGCAGACCACACATTCCTGTTGTTGTAGAAAGTGACGGGGAAGTTTGCCCGAAATGGGCTTGCTGCCGTAGTAGTGATGAAAAAATCCAAAGGAGCGTTTGGCATTTTCCGTTTCCGTCCGTAGAGGGGAGCAAAGGCGGGCAGGACACGCCGCCGCACTCGCTTTATTGACGGAAACCAGCTAAGCCGCCCCCTGCGGATTGCCGCAAAGTCAGCCGTAGAGGAAAGCGGCAGTTTCTTAGAGCAAG
>CAZYWM010000268.1:0-1696 GCA_964651615.1 uncultured Oscillospiraceae bacterium
GCTTCCGACGGAAGCAACAGCCTGAGTTTTGCCTACGATGCCAGCGACTTGCGAACCAGCAAGACTGTGAACGGCGTTACTTACCGCTACTACTATGCCGGTGGTAAGCTGATGCGCATGACCTGGGGTTCCAATACCATTGACTTCTTCTATGATGCCAATGGTACGCCCTACGCCATGAAGTACGATGGCGCAGTGTACTACTATGTCACAAATCTCCAAGGTGACGTAATGTACATCATGGACGCCAACCAGAATGGGGTAGCCAGTTATGACTATGACCCCTATGGTAAGGTCATCTCCGCAATGGGAATCCTGTCGGATGTCAACCCCCTGCGCTATCGTGGGTACGTCTACGACCAGGAAACCGGGTTTTACTACCTCCAGAGCAGATACTACGACCCGGCGGTTGGTAGGTTCATCAATGCTGATAGTTATGCTTCCACAGGTCAGGGCATTATTGGCCATAATATGTTCGCATATTGCGGGAATAGCCCTGTAAACTTTTCGGATGAAACGGGTCATGTTGCTATTCAGGAAGCAACCAAGGCAGGACTATGGCTAGCTTTTTCAAGCCTTGATGGTCCATCACTAGTTCTTGATGTAATTGGTTTTCTTATTCTTACCGGGATATTCTATGGCACAAAACCTGTTGACAAAGAAGAAGAAAACGGAGTGATTGCTTATGCTAAGAAGGGGAGTAATAATGGACAGTCTGCATCTTTGTTTACTGACAGTGCTGTTTCTCCTCCTGATCCGGATGATTGGAATCGTAGGAACTGGCAAAAGGTTAATGAAAAATACCTTGAAAAGCAACTAGAAAAGCAAGGCACCAGTCCTCACCAGCTGAAACGCGATTATCTTGGACAAAAAGCGGAGATAAAGCGTTTTGACATTTATGCTGACAAAGGAACCGGACAGCTTGCCATCTTTGAAAAAAGCACCGGGAACCTTGTAGCAGTTACCGATTATTTTATAGGAGGATAACATAACATGGCAAAAATACAGGGGAATCTTACCCTCATCGGCGACAATTTTGATACTGCTTATGTATCAAGGATGATTGGACAATTCCCCCCTTATGTCAGAGAAAAAACAGAGGTTTTACGCAATGGGCAATTCTTTGGACACTGTGAGTGGGGTGTCGGAACGGAGTTTGTTGAAACAGACGATCTTCCTCCTGTTTCTAATTTGCTTCGAGGAATGATAAACTGCCCAACAGAGGTTCTGAAAAAGGCTGCACAGGACTGTAACGCAGTGTGGAATATTTTATTTAACGTAGATGTTTACGATGATTTCCCCGCCCTGTTTTTCGACCAGGAATTCATTCAATTCACTGCGGAAATCGGCGGAAAAATTGGCTTCGATGTCCTTTTGCTGAACGGGCCTGATCCTTGTGAAGAAATGGACTCGTGAAAGCGAATGAGTGAAAAGAGCATTGAACCAAGGGGATTATTCTCTGTTTAGGCCTTGAAAGAACTCAAATATACGGCATTTCGTCCATGATCCTTTGAAGATTCGGTTGCTTGATATGTCGGAAAAAGGAAGGTGCTGCTGTAACCTTTAGCAGTCAGAGGAAAGGACACAGTTTGTTTCCAAAATCGTCAACGTTTTTACGTCGTTGATTCCCAACAAGTGGGTGGCTGACCTGTTAAGTAGTCAGCCATTCCACTTCCAATCAAAGCTGGCAGCTGAA
>CAZYWM010000269.1:0-1692 GCA_964651615.1 uncultured Oscillospiraceae bacterium
ATTCCCCTCGTTTAAAAAGTTATTTATCTCCGTTGCAATTTTTTTCACTTCTTTATAAAGCTTCTCGGTCATATCGTAGCATTCAAAAAGTGAAAGACCGAGTACTTCAAAAATATGATTAACCCTTTCGGCATATTTTTCAGGTTTATATTCAAAAGTTTCAAGCAGTTTTATAGCTTTCTTTTCGTTAATGCAATAAGCATTATTGCATGCAAATAGTACTTGATTTAAGCATGAAATAATACGAAAAACATGGCCTGCAATATAATATTTATCCTCTGCTCCCGCATTTGCTTTTACAAACATTAAAGAGAACTCTGCTTCAAATATAAAAAAGTTTATCAAGCTCTTCTTTAGAGCACCAGGGTAAATTTCTGCCTGATTTTTTAATTCGCATAAGCTTTCATTCTTAGCATATTGTATCTTGCTGATCGCCAATTCTCCACGATACATAGCACTTATATAACCATGGGGATGCCCAGTCTGATAATTGGCAGTAACAATTCCTTGCTCCGTATCTTTGATTATTTGTTCCACCCGTTTTATATCACGTAAAATCAAGTCAACATGATACCCGTTTATAACTAACCATCCGCCGCCATTAACCCAATCACCCCACGCTCCGGGAGGTACAACAAGGTCGTTTCTATTCTCATCATCCAATTCTGTAGCAATTTGATTAATCGCTGTCAGGTCAAATGATTCTGAATTGTAATAGATTCCGATATCTATATCAGAATCCTCTGTATGGGTGCCTCTTGCACGTGAGCCCCCTAATACAATGCCTTCTATGCAAGGCAAAGTAGATAATTTCTCTGTTACTATTTGAATTACATTATCTACCATACGAACACACTCCTTTTATCGATTAAAGACAAAATACTTTCTTTCCGTAGTTCTTCGGGAAGTAATCCTTCCCGATCTGCCAAACATACTGGTCGATTTGCTTCAAGCTAAATTTATCCAAGCCATAGAAGGCACGGAAATCAATCAGTATATAAGTCTGAGCTGCTTCTTTCATAACCTCATTTGCAAATACAACCTTAATCCCGGCTCGTTCAAAGTCTACATCCATGTCACCGGCTCCGGTGAACAGGGAAACGGCTGTAAGTTTTTTACTCATTTTCAGACTTCTCCTCATCGTGGATTTTAAATATTAAGCAATGCTCTTTTGAGTCCAAAAAAATATCAAACTTTGTTTTCCCTTTTTCGACCCCTAAATTGGAGATTATCGACTTCGGCAAGCGAACTCGCATGTCCTGCTGCCAAAGATAGGTGTCTAAGTATATTCTCTCATCCATATCCTATTCTCCTTCTAGTAATGGACTAATTTTACCCTATTTTTAGTCTAAGGTCAATCGGTTTGCTACTCTGGACAGTATAATAATATCAAGCCATCTGTACCAAAAAACGGACTTTAACCTGACAATAGTCCTATTGTCTCAATCGTCAAAAAAGTAGTTTATTGTCTCAACCTATCAAAAGGCAGACTATGACGCTATTGTCAAAACACGAAAAAAGGGATTCCGGGAGACTGCCAATCGGGGCAAATCTCTTGGAATCCCTTTTTTTAAGCCTATTTCTGTACTTTTTTACTTGTTCCGTGACAGAAGACATACCGTCTCCACATGGAACGAGACAATGGCTTGAATGTCAGCAGTACACGGGAAAAAGGAACCCCCCGGTAAAACC
>CAZYWM010000270.1:0-1674 GCA_964651615.1 uncultured Oscillospiraceae bacterium
TGATGCCGCCGATCTCCGCGCCGGCCAGGTTGCGCTTGTTGTTGATGTGGTGGATGTGGCAGTTCTCAATCACGGAGAACACGCAGCCCAGGTTGCCCACGATGCCGGTCTGGCCGCAGTCGTGGATGTCGCAGCAGCGCACGGTGTGGGAGCCGATGGTATCCTTGCTCCAGCCGTCGATCTGGGCGATGAGGGAGCAGTCCCGCTGGGTCTGCGCGCCGTCTTTATACTTGAAATGGGACCACTTGTTGTCGTTGCCCTGCTGCAAATACTTGCCCAGGGAGATGCCGGAGCACTTGGAATGGGAGACCTCGCAGTCCTCGATGACCCAGCCCTTGGACCAGTGGGGTCCGATCATGCCCTCCTGCAGCGCGGTGGGAGGCGCCCACTGGGTGGCGGCCTTGGTGACGACGAAGCCCGTGAGGGTGATGTAGCTGACGTGCTCCGCCTGGGGCCAGAAGCAGTGGGGCCGGAAGGTGATCTCCACATTCTCCGCGTTGGGATTCTTTCCCTGGAAATTGGCGTAGATCAGGGTGCGCTCCCCGTCCTCGGACTGCTGGGTGAACCAGGTGTGCTTGGTGAAATCCCGATCCCAGGAGCCGTTGTAAAATTCCGGGTGGAGCACCTTTTCCAGAGTGTCCTGCTCGTAGAGGGACTTGTCGCCCAGGAAGACCTCGCCGGTGTGGGCGGGGGTGCCCTGATTCAGCCAGTCGCCGAAGACCAGGGTGGTATAGGGGTTGTAATTGCCAAAGGCCCCATTGTCCACCGTGAGCTTCCACACATCCCCCTGGTAGTGCTCCCAGGTATCCATCCGCTCCGCGCCGGTGATCACCGCTCCCCGGGGCACGGCGGAACGGTAGACGATGGGATTGCGGGCTGTGCCGGCGTTGCGGGGGCTCACGTCCTCCCGGTAGATGCCGGGGGCGACCACCACCTCGTCGCCGGGCATGGCCACGGCCGCCGCCTGGCTGATGGTCTTAAAGGGATGCTGGGCACTGCCGTCGCCGGAACGGAGGGCCTGGCAGTCAACATATCGAATCATGGGATTATCCTCCTGTATGGTTGTAGTATCAGCTTCCATTATAAGGGATGGCCGGAGAAAGTCAATAATCGCTAATTGCTCAAAAAAGCGCAAAAAACAGCCCTCGATGTTTCCAACGCAACATCGAGGGCTGTTATTCGCTCTTATTATCCAGCATCATCGATTAGACCTCTCTTTCTACGGATTCAGAGCTAACGCCTTTGACCCATCCCCCTCCTCTCGTCCTGTATACAGCGCCTTGCTCCTTGACGGGTCTTTCCTTTCATCTTACCCTTCTCTGGTGGGTCTTCCCTTTTACCCTTCTATCAATAGGCTTTGCGGCTGTTTTGGGGTGTTGAGTTCTTTTTGACTTGCTCTGTTTTGTACCTTTATATTAGCCCATGTTTCTCTTTTTTGCAAGATGGAAAAATTCATAGAAATATTCCGTTCTTTTCGTGCAAGGGGGAGAAAAGCTGGGATTTGAGCAGATCATTGTTGACGGGCGGGAGAAGCTGTGATATGATGGTAATGTTGGGGCGTTCGGAATGGATGCCCCTTTTCCTGTGAAGAAACCACCGTGGGGGCTCACGCCCCGCCATTGGATCAAAAAATAAAAAGGAGCGGCACAGATGAAAATTGCAGTCAACTACGAA
>CAZYWM010000271.1:0-1667 GCA_964651615.1 uncultured Oscillospiraceae bacterium
CGCCATCGGCTTTATCCTCTTCTCCAAGGCCGACCGGCTGAACAAGGAGCGCAAAGCGGTGAAGGTTTAGCAAGTTTTCCTTCAACATCCAAAAACAATCGGCTGACCAGCGGTCAGCCGATTTGCTTTGCTTTATAAAAGATTCTTCGCAGCGACGGTAGAAACCGACACGTTATTCTATTTCGGTGGATTCCTCCAACTGACGGCTGATGTCCCTTCCCCCATAAAGGATACGTGCAATAAAAACTGTATTCTTTTCCCTGCTTACTGTATATAGCAGCAGGTAATTCTTTACAGGCAAAAAACGGACACCCTGACTATGCCACGGCTCCCCCTGATACAGAGGATTTCTCTCCGGCATGGTTTCAAGAGAATGGGCACTTTGTATAATCCTTTGATAGATACTTTGCGCAGTGTCAGGAACACGAAGCGAGTAGGCAATATACTCATAGATTTCCTTTAAGTCCTGCTGTGCCCGAAAGGCGTAGACGATACGCATTTTCATATGCCGTACAGTCTCCTCATTTCAGCTTCAACCTCATCGGCAGAGACAACCCGTCCGGCAGCAATATCGGCCATCCCCTTCTGAAGCTCCGTGTCGATTTGCTCCTTGGTCATGCCGCCGATGGCAATTGGCTTTGCAACGGGGATTTTCATCTCAAACGGGATACCACGCTGGAGAACGACCTGCTTCAAAAACATTCCAATCGCATTGGACATGGGGATGCCAAGCTGAGCCAGAATGGCTTCTGCCTGATCTTTCGTTTCAGGGTCAACTCTTGTGTATACATTTGCGGTTCTGGATGCGGTTCGTGCCATAATAATCACCTCGCTTTTTGCTTCTGACCTTATTATAGCACAGATTGATTGCTAAAAGCAAGCTATAAGAAATTTTTTTGGGAGTCTGCTGCAAAATTAAGGAAAATAGGACATTGATTACTGCCCGTTCAGATTTTCCACGATGGTATCCAGCAGCGCCCCGCAGCTGTCCAGCTGCTCTTTTCCCGCGATGACGCAATAGTTGTTCTTCTCCGCGATGGCGTCCAGGGCGGGGCAGAGGGCGAGCAGGTCTTCTCCCTTGCAGCGCAGCAGCTGATCCCGCCAGCGCTGAACCTGCCGGGCCTCGATGCCCCGGAAATGCCGGGCCTCCGCCCGGGCAATCTTCCCCGCGGCCCCCAGCAGGGGATCGGCGTCGGTCATGGAGCCCAGGATGTAGGGGGTCAAATCCGGCTCCCCGGCGCACAGCTCCCGCACCACCTGGGCGCAGCGGTCGAACTGGCCCAGGGTCTTCCCCGGGGTGGGATCCCGGTAGCTGGCGGCCATCACATCTCCGGCGGTATTGCCCCGGAAGCCCACGCCGTAGGCGCCGCCCTTCACCCGCACCTGGTTCCACAGGTGGGCGAAGGTCAGCAGATTGGACAGCACATACATCTGCCCGCCGAATTCCTGGCCGAATTGGGCCAGGTTGGCTCCCTTGGCGCTGTAGCCCACTCCGGCGGGAATCAGGATGCCCTCCCGGCAGGGAGGCAGCACCGGAAAAACAGCAGCCTGGGGAGCGGCCTGCCCCTGGGGGAAGGCGCTGAGGAACCGGCTGACAGAGACCTCGGCGTTGGCGGAAACGCTGACGGTCAGGCGGCTGCGGCAGAAGATTTTCCGGCTGAGCGTTT
>CAZYWM010000272.1:0-1640 GCA_964651615.1 uncultured Oscillospiraceae bacterium
CCCTGGACCTGGAGAGTGGTAAGTATGTTGAAGACACGATCTGCGACAATCCCAGGAAAAAAATTGCAGGGGAACCAAATGCCATTTTGGTGTCTTACGGGAGAGGCCCGGCCGAAAATGTAGATTACTGGTATCCTGCGGGGCAAAGAGACAAAGCTGGGAACCAGAAGGTTCAGCTTGATGTAAACGGCTCTGTGAAGCTGACAGGCGCTGTTTTTGATGCCTATAAGAGCCACGAAATGTCCATGTTTTCTGCTTCAAAGGGCGTTATTCTCTATCAGGGTGCTGCTCCTGTGTGTACGAAGACAGAGAATGGCTTCACCTGGAGCTACAACCCTTACTGGAATGATTCGATACAGTCAAGCGTCCGATACGGTCAGCACCTGTATGAATTTGATATGCGGCTGGAATTTACCGTGACGGATCAGGAGGGGAAAAAATGGGATCAGCATATCGACGTCAGTTCCCTGAATTCGGAGGATGAAAAAAATACCGCAATCATTAAGCCGCTGAAGCTGATTTGGGGATGCCTGGGAAAGGATACGCTAGTTCGGATGGCGGACGGCTCCGTGAGGAAGATAAGCGATATTCATATGGGAGAACGGGTAGCTACACCGGAGGGGAACGCCGCCGTATCCCAGGTCTGGACGGGAAATGAAGAGACCATTTTCCATATCAAAACGGAAAATGGCCAGGAAATTCTTGCCACCGGAGATCATCAGTTCCAGTCGGAAAGCGGATATGTGCGGGTGCTGGATTTGACCAGCGACACGGTTCTTCTGACGGATGGAGGCGGTACGACACGGGTACTCTACTGCTACGAGCAGCCATATCATGATACTGTTTACAGCCTGGATTTAGATGCGGGCAAGGGGTTCTACGCAGGCGGACTTATCTCCGGAACCATGGAGCGTCAGAATACCCTCTGCGAACAGCCGCATCTGCCCGGCATTCGGCAAGACCTGAAAGCAGAGCTTGAAAAGATGAACCGGCAGATAGCGGAAGGCACAATCTTCCGGGAAGACAGATGGAGCAAGTGAGGAGGGGCAGGAAGATGTGTGACAGCGGGAAAGAGCAAAACCCTGTATGCGAGTCCTACGGACATGAAGTGTCCATGACAGTGAAGGATGGTTGTGTGACACTGCTCTGGTGGGCGTATGGGATTGCCGGAGATGAGTGGGTTGCGCTGTACCGCAATGCCGCAGACAGTGACGGCGACTACATAAGCGGGGCATGGCAATGGGCCGAGAAGGGCTACTCCTATCAGACAAGTGTTCCGGTGACACCGGGAATGCAAGCAAGATATATCAAAGGGAAGGATGCCTATAAATGTCTGGCCAGGACAGACCCATTTCCCGCACTGGATGAGGCCGTTGAGGTCAGGTATCCCGCATCAAGGAGGGATACCTTAGAAGAAATTGAGGAAGCACTCTACGATAAAACGCCTGAGGAGCTTGCACTGATTCTGGCGCAGCGGAATCTTCCGAACCGCAGGGGCGAAGCTTATACCGTCTATGGAACGTGTATGCTGGGGTATCGGGAAGGAAAATATATCATTGACTGGAATATGCAAGCATATGAGCCTTATGACTGGATCGGACTATACCAGAATGCGCAGGCCACAAAATATGAAACCTACC
>CAZYWM010000273.1:0-1599 GCA_964651615.1 uncultured Oscillospiraceae bacterium
ATCTGCCGCAGTCCTATGGGGGAGTACATCTTGAAAGACATGGTGCGCAGGGCTGGGGTGGCTGAGGAGTTTGAGATTGACTCGGCGGCGGTGAGCCGGGAGGAGATAGGAAATGGCGTGTATCCCCCGGCGCGGCGGGAGCTGGAGGCCCATGGGGTCTTCTGCGGGGATCACCGGGCCCGGCAGGTGGGGATGGAGGACTACCGGCATTTTGACCGGATTTACTACATGGATGCCAGCAACGCCCGGCTCCTGGCCCGGCTGCTGCCCGAAAATCCAGAGAAGATTCGGCCGCTGCTTCCCCGGGATGTGGCCGACCCCTGGTACACCGGGGATTTCCGCCGGACCTGGGAGGACCTGGTGGAGGGCTGCCAGAGAATATTGGAGGAACTAAAATGAATCAGGAAAAACTGGAACAGGGGCTGGCCCAGCTGCCCCTTTATACCTATTTCACCATCGACCCCGGGGAGCTGGAGTTTTCGGAGCGGGTGCGCTGGATCTGCCGGAACGACTGCACCCAGTACGGCAAGTCCTGGGCCTGCCCCCCGGGGGTGGGGACGGTGGAGCAGTGCCGGGCCCACTGCCTGAGCTATAACCGCTGCCTGGTGATCTCCACGGTGACGGAGGTGGAGGACATCGCCGACATCGGCAAGACCCTGGAAACCCGGGAGAATCACGAGCAGATCACCGACCAGGTGGCGCAGCTGATGCGCCGGTGCGGAGCGGAGCCCTTCGTGCTGTCCACGGAGTCCTGCGCCATCTGCCCCCGGTGCGCCATCCTGGACGGGGAGCAGTGCCGCTTCCCGGAAAGAATGCACCCCTGTGTGGAGAGCCAGGGCATCAACGTCATTCCCGTGCTGGAGCGCAACGGCCTGGAATTCCAATACGGCGGGAACATTGTGACCTGGATTTCCATGCTGCTGTATCAGGATCAGAGCTTCCCCCAGACCATTTGTGATAATTACCAAGGATTGAATCTGTAGCAAATGACAATTTATTGAAAATTGTGAAATTTTTTCCTAAAAATGTTTGCTTTTTTTAATTTGCTGTGGTATACTATCTGAGCGTTAATCATTATGAAAGAAAAATGCAAAGAAAAAAGCGGAATTGGAACGCTTTGAAATCTGAAAGGGGTATCATTCATGGCTCACAAGTACGTTTACCTGTTTACCGAGGGCAACGGGAAAATGCGGGAGCTCCTGGGCGGCAAGGGCGCCAATCTGGCGGAAATGACCAACATCGGTCTGCCTGTCCCCCAGGGCTTTACAATTTCCACCGAAGCCTGCACCAAATATTATGAGGACGGCCAGAAGATCAACGATGAAATCATGGCCCAGATCATGGAATATGTGGACAAGATGGAGCAAATCAACGGCAAAAAGTTCGGCTCCCTCCAGAATCCGCTGCTGGTCTCCGTGCGCTCCGGCGCCCGGGCCTCCATGCCAGGCATGATGGACACCATTCTGAACCTTGGCCTGAACGACGATGTGGTGGAGGCCATGATTCAGGGGAATCCCGACCCCAAATTCGCCCGGTTCGTGTGGGACTCCTACCGCCGGTTCATCCAGATGTTCTCCGACGTGGTCATGGAGGTGGGCA
>CAZYWM010000274.1:0-1572 GCA_964651615.1 uncultured Oscillospiraceae bacterium
TATCTTGCGGCCATGGACGCTTCCGAGGACAGGTCAAAATTTGAGACGGTATATCTGCGATACAGAGGACTTATGTACCATGTGGCCTACAAAATCCTGAAAAACGAGCAGGATGCGGAGGACGCGGTGCACAATGCCTTTCTGAAAATTGCGGAAAATATTGAAAAAATTTCCCACCCGGAGTGTCCAAAAACCAGGAGCTACGTCGTTACTATAGTAGAGAGCAAAGCCATCGATCTCTACCGGAAAAATCAGCGCCGGAAGGACGAAGCCTACCTGGACGAACTGCAAGGGCTTCCGGTTCAGGAGGCCCGGGGACTGGAGGGGTGCATTCTGCGGCTCCCGGCCCGCTACCGGGAGGTAATCCTGCTGAAATACTATCACGGTTTCAGCGGGAGGGAGATTGCGCAGCAGCTGGGCATTTCGGAGGCCAACGCCGCCAAGCTTGTCCAGCGGGCAAAGCAAAAGCTCCAGGAGCTTTGCGAAAAGGAGGGAGTTCTGTGATGGATGATGAAATATTGGCCCAGGCTGCCGAGAAGGCTGCCGCCATCCTGGATAACAGTCTGCCCCGGGAATGCACCCATTCCTTTTCGGCGGCATTCCAGCGGAAAATGAACCGCATTCTGCGCAGGCAGCGGCACCCCGCCCTCTATCGCTGTCTCAGGAGCGCCGCGGTGTTTTTGCTGGTGCTTACAGCCTGCTTTGGCTCGCTGCTGGCCCTGAGCGCCGAAGCCAGAGAATTTGTATTCGGCTGGGTGCGGGAGCGGTTTCCCTCCGGCTACGTCTATTCCTTTACCGGGGAAGCTTCACCAGAAGATTTTCAGCAGTATTGCCTTGACCGGATTCCAGAGGGGCATGAATTACTGAATGTTGAGCGTACTGATGGTGGAGAATCCTACACCTATTCGGACGAAAACGGAGGATTAACTGTTTTTGAATATTCCACAGGACAGCAAAATGAAGCCCTATATCTTTTCCAGGGTGACGACTATCAGCAGCAGGAAGTCACCATCAATGGGCTGCCCGGAACAATGTATATTTCACCCCGAGAGGTCGAATCCAGTGGGATTGTCTGGGTTGATAATGCGTCCGAAACGATTTTTGTTCTAACCGCCCACGTCAGTCCTGATGTACTGATTCAGATGGCGGAAGGTGTTGTTTCAAAAAAATAAAATGTGCTTATCGGCTTAACTCAGCAACCGCCTCCAAAATAGAATCTATCCAATTTATTGGACACTAAATGCTATATACTGATGTCAACCAAAACACAGGGAGGACAATCAGCATGGCAGCAGCGGAGCGGATTACATTTGCAGACTTTCAGGAACGGTTCAAGACCGAGGAACAGTGCCAGGCGTATCTATTCCGGCAGCGGTTTCCGAACGGGTTTGTGTGCCCCTCTTGCGGTGCGAAAGAGTATTATCCCATCTACCGCCGCAATCTGTGTCAGTGCAAGAAATGCCGCAAGCAGACTTCTGTGACCGCTGGAACAGTGATGCACCGTACGCACCTCTCTTTGGTGCTGTGGTTCTGGGCGATTTATCTCTGTGTAAACGACAAGCGGGGTATCTC
>CAZYWM010000275.1:0-1569 GCA_964651615.1 uncultured Oscillospiraceae bacterium
TTAAACGTGGAATAACGAAATGACCGGAAATATAAGGAGGAACGAAACATGATTGGCAACGCGGTATCGAAGCTTGCCACCTATGCTCTGCGGAAAGGGCTGATTGAGGAAAGCGAGTACACCTGGGCCGTCAATACCATTCTGGACGTATTGAAGCTGGATGGCTACGCAGAACCGGAGCAGGACTGGGGGGAGATTTCCCTGGCCAGTGTGCTGGAGGAGCTGCTGGACGACGCCCATCAGCGAGGGGTTCTGGCGGAAAACACCGTGGTCTACCGGGATTTGTTTGACACAGAGCTGATGGGCCGCCTCACCCCCCGGCCCGCTCAGGTCATCCGGAGGTTCCAAGCCCTGTATCGGGAAGACCCGAAGAAGGCCACCGACTGGTATTATCAGTTCAGCCAGGACACCAACTACATCCGCCGCGACCGCATCGCAAAGGACATGCAGTGGAAGGCGGCCACCGAGTACGGAGAGCTGGACATCACCATCAACCTCAGCAAGCCGGAAAAGGACCCCAAGGCCATCGCCGCCGCCCGGAATCTGCCTGCCTCCGCCTATCCCCGGTGCCAGCTGTGCAGGGAGAACGAGGGCTATGCCGGTCGTGTTAACCATCCGGCACGGCAAAACCACCGGATTGTGCCCATCACCATCAACGGCTCTCCCTGGTTTTTGCAGTATTCCCCCTACGTGTACTATAATGAGCACTGCATCTGCTTCAACAGCGTCCACACCCCCATGAAGATCGACCGGGCCTGCTTTGGAAAGCTTCTGGACTTTGTGGGCCAGTTCCCCCACTACTTTGTAGGCTCCAACGCGGACCTGCCCATTGTGGGCGGCTCCATTCTGGCCCACGACCATTTCCAGGGCGGCTGCTACACCTTCGCCATGGCGAAGGCCCCTGTGGAGGCCCCCTTCACCTTCCCCGGATTTGAGGATGTGGATGCCGGCATTCTAAAATGGCCCATGTCTGTGATTCGGCTCTCCTCCCAGGACCCGGAGCGGCTCATTGATCTGGCGGACCGGATTCTGACCGCCTGGCGGGGCTATACCGACCAGGAGGCAATGATCCTTGCCGAAACCGAGGGGGTGCCCCACAATACCATCACCCCCATCGCCCGGAAGCGGGGCGACCGCTTCGAGCTGGATTTGGTGCTCCGGAACAACCTGACAACCCCGGAGCATCCGCTGGGCCTCTACCATCCCCACGGGGAGCTGCACCACATCAAGAAGGAGAACATCGGCCTGATTGAGGTGATGGGGCTGGCCGTTCTGCCCGCCCGGCTGAAAGAGGAGCTGGCAGCGGTGGCCGAGTGCCTTGCGCGCCACGGCGACCTTCGCGGAAGCGAGCTGACCGAAAAGCACGCCGACTGGGCAGAGAGCTTCGCGGGGAACTACACCATCACCAAAGACAACGCCTGGAGCATTGTGCAGAAGGAAACCGGCCTTGTCTACGCCAAAGTGCTGGAACACGCCGGCGTTTACAAGCGCACACCCGAGGGCCGGGCAGCTTTTTTGCGGTTCCTGGAAAGGGTATAGGTGTTGCTTTCTTGTCTCCGAACAAGAAAG
>CAZYWM010000276.1:0-1568 GCA_964651615.1 uncultured Oscillospiraceae bacterium
GCTATTTTTCAAAGTATGCCCTGCGGATTTTATCCAGCGCCCGATTCTTTGCCTGATTGGCAGCCTGTCTGCTGACGCCAAGCTGCTGGGCGATTTCTTCGATGGAATAGTTATCCACAAAGAACAGCCGGAGAATTGTCTGCTCTCGGTCAGACAGCTTGTTATTCGTTGGGAAAAACGCGGAAATGTCGTCGCTGCCCTCTGACGCGGCCAGCTGCTCGATGAAAGACATTTGCTCCTCTGAAATGTCTGAAAATGGAGATTCCCTGCGCTTTTTCCCAGCTTTTGATAAGGCAATATACCGATGTTTCACAGATTTTGATATGTAGTTAACAATGTAACCATCGCTGTCGGTGCGGATATTTTTCCCTTTCAGCCCATCCAGCAGCTCAAAGAAAAAGAGGCGCAGCTCCTCGTAAGCATCTTCTGTTCCCAGCAAACGGGCGTATTTCTTTAACAGCTTTTCAAATATTCCAAGCAACTGCAAGGCAGCAGATTCATCCGGCAGTTGGTCAACCAGGGGCCATATCATAGTTCTATCTCCTTTTTTTAGGAAGGAGATAAAAATATTTTTTTGTAAACCTGGTTTTTTGTTTTTTTCTTATAAAAAAGCTTTACACTTTTTGCAAAGCTGTCTCTTTCTTAATTACCCAAAGAAGAAGGAGGCGTTTTATGAATAATCGGTACGAATCGATTGTAGCAATATACAAGCTGATTGTGATGTGGGCTGGCTCAGTAATCAATGCGCTTTTTGGAAGCACTGATGGCATGTTCCTGACCTTGATTGCATTTATGGTATTGGATTCCATAACGGAGGTATGCTGCTATTTAATCAAAAAGAAGCGTTCGCGTAAAACAGGCATACGCTCGCTGGTAAAGAAGGTGGGAATACTATGTATTGTGTCTCTGGCGACACTGATTGAGCAAAATATTTTAGAGACAACAGCCGTTCGCAGCGCAGTTATTTTGTATTATATTTCCAGTGAGGGATTATCCATTTTTGAAAACATAGCCCAAATTGGTGTCCCCATTCCCAAGAGACTGAGAGATATTCTGGATAAAATAACTGAACAGGAGAAATAAAGTTATCCTGAATACATATTTTGCACAGCAGCTATTATAGATGGGTATTCCCGACTTATCAACGAGTATGCAAAATTGCAAGGGAATTGTGTAGAATTGCAATAAGAATTCGTATAAAAAGGCACTCAGCGATACCTTGCAACAAACCGCGTCGGGCACAAAAGAGACCTGATGGTTTGGAGCGAAAGGGTAATCGCTGAGTGCTTATTGTATGGATGTTTGTGGTTAAACAGGGCTTGGCGCTGCTTTTGAGCCAAGCATCACCGTTACAGTGAACCGCTTCTTCTGATCGTCATATGTCCAGTCAAAGTCTCCCTCATAGTTTTTTAGGGCCTGCTTTACGCTTTTGAGGCCGTAGCCATGGGAGGCTGAGTTCAGCTTGGAGGTGATCAGGCTCCCGTCGGCAGTTTTGGGCGGGCAGTCACTGCTGTTGCTGAGGATGATGACGCTGTAGTCGTTTCTCCAGGAGGTGGCCAGAGATATGG
>CAZYWM010000277.1:0-1568 GCA_964651615.1 uncultured Oscillospiraceae bacterium
TGGAGTTTATTTCACATGGGAAGAGGAGCGCAGGGTCACGTCGTGGTAGCCGCCCTCCACGATGGAGACAGAAGAAACCAGAGTGAGCTTGGCGTCCCGCTGCAGGTCGGGGATGTTGGTCACGCCCACGTTGCACATGGTGGACTTGACCTTGTACAGGGAGGCCTCCACGTTGTCGTGGAGGGGACCGGCGTAGGTGACGTAGGAATCCACGCCCTCCTCAAAGCTCAGCTTGGTGGCGCCGCCCAGGTCGTAGCGCTGCCAGTTCCGGGCCCGGTTGGAGCCCTCGCCCCAGTATTCCTTCATATAGGCGCCGTTGACCATGATCTTGGGGGTGGGGCCCTCGTCGAACCGGGCGAAGTACCGGCCCAGCATCAGGAAGTCCGCGCCCATGGCCAGGGCCAGGGTCATGTGGTAGTCGTGGACGATGCCGCCGTCGGAGCAGATGGGCACATACACACCGGTCTCCCGGAAGTATTCATCCCGGGCGGCAGCCACTTCAATCAAAGCGGTGGCCTGGCCCCGGCCGATGCCCTTGGTCTCCCGGGTGATGCAGATGGAGCCGCCGCCGATGCCCACCTTCACGAAGTCCGCCCCAGCCTCTGCCAGGAAACGGAAGCCGTCCCGGTCAACCACGTTGCCGGCGCCGATCTTCACGGTGTTGCCGTAGTGCTCCCGGACCCAGTCGATGGTCTTTTTCTGCCAGCAGGTATAGCCCTCGGAGGAGTCGATGACGAATACGTCCGCTCCGGCCTCCAGCAGCGCGGGAATCCGCTGGGCGTAGTCCCGGGTGTTGATGCCCGCTCCCACCAGGTAGCGCTTCTTGTCGTCCAGCAGCTCCAGGGGGTTCTCCTTGTGGGAAGCGTAGTCCTTGCGGAATACGAAGTACATCAGATGGCCTTCCTTGTCCACAATGGGCAGGGAATTCAGCTTGTTCCCCCAGATAATGTCGTTGGCCTCTTTCAGGGAGGTATCAGCGGGAGCAGTGACCAGCTTTTCCAGGGGGGTCATGAAGGTCTTCACCTTGTCGGTGGGCTGCATCCGGGAGACCCGGTAGTCCCGGCTGGACACGATGCCCAGGAGTCTGCCGTTGGGGGTGCCGTCCTCGGTGATGGCCACGGTGGAGAAGCCGTTGCTGGCTTTCAGGGCCAGAACGTCCGCCAGGGTGTTCTCCGGGGTCAGGTTGGAGGCGGAGGTGACGAAACCGGCCTTGTGGTTTTTCACCCGGGAGACCATTGCCGCCTGATTTTCGATGGTCTGGGAACCGAAAATGAAGCTGATGCCGCCCTCTTTCGCCAGGGCGATGGCCAGGGTGTCGTTGGACACGGACTGCATAACGGCGGAGGTCAGGGGCACATTCAGGGAAATGGCAGGCTCCTCCTGTCCCTTGCGGAACTTTACCAGCGGGGTGCGCAGGCTTACATTGTCGGGAATACAATCCTCAGACGTGTAGCCGGGGACAAGCAGGTATTCGCTGAAAGTGTGGCTGGGCTCCTTGTAATAGTAGGCCATGGTTGTTCCTCCTTAATGGTATATAGATATTTTATTTTGTTCTTATCGGGTTTACT
>CAZYWM010000278.1:0-1559 GCA_964651615.1 uncultured Oscillospiraceae bacterium
ACCGCCTGGGATGTGATCGAGCTGCTGAAACGAATTGCCCATGAGCAGGGAAAATGTGTGATCGTCGTGACCCACAGCAGGGAACTGGCCCAGGCGGCAGACGAGCTCATTCAAATTGGGAAATGAAAAAGCCTTCATGAACCGTGGTTCATGAAGGTCTGTGTCAGAACGTTGATGATTTTGATTCAGCAGGAGGCGGGGCTGGGCTTGGGGCAGATGCAGGCGGCAGGGAAGCGCTCCTTCCGCTTCAGCCAGCTGGGCTTGCGGAATTTGAACTCCGTTTTAGCCTGAAACATGGGGTCCCGAAGCTCTGTCGCGCCGGTATCCTCGGCCAGAATTCTGGGAAGGGATGCCTCGTCATAGATGAATGCCTGATTGAAATAGTACATGGTAGCGCTCCTCTCTTTCATGATGCGTTTTTGCTTTCGAAGACATTATACGCTGCCCATGAAGGAATTGCTAGATGCGATCTTAGACTGATTTTGGATGTTTTTGATATTACGCATTTCAATATCGGAACAATACGGCTGGACCGCCCGGGACATTTGACAATATTGATTTCATTTTAGACCATATTGACAATTTTAAAAAGTCGATATTGATATTTCGGAGCCTGCGTGATATGCTGGTGTCATCATCGGAAAAGGAGCATGGAAATGGAATCTCAGCAGGTATTTCAGTCTTCGGGGCCGGTCTGGCATGAGCTGGTGGAGGAGGTGGACCATCTTCCGGTATACATTTCCTCCCCGGGGCGGCAGGCTTCCTGCACCAGGGAATGCCAGCGCCACATCGACGGCGTGACGGTCTCCGCCCACTGGCACGAGTATGTGGAATTTCTGTGGCTGCGGGAGGGGCATCTGACCGCCGTCGTCCAGGCGGACACCTATGAGCTGGAGCCGGGGGATTTGCTGGTCATCAACAGCGGGGAGCTGCACATGACCAGATTCTTGGGGCGCAACACCTATTGCCCCTATGTGCTGATTCAGCTGTCCTCCCGGCGCCTGGGGGCGTACTTCCCCGGAAAGGATGGGCTGCGCTTCAACACGCTGATTCATCGGGAGGAAATCCAGCGCAATCCGGACATTTTTGAATCGCTGAAAGCCATGCAGGAGCTGTTTGAGGGGAATGAAGAGGGCTATCAGCTGCTGTTTCGGGCCCGGTTCTTTGACTTTCTGTACCACATGTACAAGTCCTATTCCACCACGGCCCTGCGCCGGACGGAGAATGCCGCCAGTCGGGACTTGAATCGGGTGATGGATGTGGTGAGCTGGGTACAGCAGCACTATCGGGAGCCCCTGAGCCTGGAGGACGCGGCAGCCCACTTGAGCATCTCCAAGGAATACTTCTGCCGCATTTTCAAGAAATATACCGGGCAGACCTTTTTGGATTATCTGTGCATGACCAGAACCTCCCGCCTCTACGACCAACTCCAAACCAGCGATTTGAGCATTCCCGATTTGATGGAGCAAAACGGACTGACCAACTACAAGACCTTTCTGCGAACCTTCCACGACCTCTATGGAACCACCCCCCAGAAAATGCGCCGGAGTCTGTGATTT
>CAZYWM010000279.1:0-1556 GCA_964651615.1 uncultured Oscillospiraceae bacterium
CTCACATCGGTGGGACAGCCCCTTTTCTGTTCTCTTTATTCAGGCTTGGCAAAAGCGATGGGGGTAGCGCCGGAGGCGGCGTCCACGCTCTTCAGGGAGATGGGAGCCACCTCGAAGTGAACGGTTTCGTACTTCTGAACCTGGCCTCCTGACACAAACTCCAGCACGAAGGTCATGGCCTTGGCCTCCTCCTCGCTGGCAGCGCTCTTGGTGATGACCACGCTGGCGCCCTCTTCCAGGCCTTCGCCGGCAAAGTTCTCGCCCTTGTCGTCGGAACCAACCAGGTACAGATACAGCTCAGTGACCTTGTCGCCGGTGGTGTTGTAGATGGTGTACTCAGCGGTCTAGGGCTCAGCCGCGGCTACAGTCGTGGCCTCAGTAGTGGCTTCGGTGGCAGCCTCAGTCGTGACCTCGGTGGTAGCTTCGGTAGTAGCCTCGGTAGTAGCCTCGGTGGTGGGCGCAGTGGTATTGTCGCCGCAGGCCGTGATGGTGAGCATCAGAGCGGCAGCCAGCAGCAAAGTGAGAATCTTTTTGGTATTCATAATTCTTCTCCTTATGGAAAGCTTTTTCGGTAGGATTTCTACCGGGAGAAGATTATAGCATTTGTCCACAAAAAGTCAAGCATGAAATTGTTACAATATAACAAAGAAAATGACATTTTCCTGGTGCGTGAAACGTCAGAGCTGCTTCTGATACATCCGCTCCCACGCGCCATGGGACAGGTTCAATGCCGGGGTGGAGGAAAAGCCGTGCTTCTCATAAAACCTCCGGGCCTGCTGATTCTCCTCGAACACCCACAGGATCACCTTGGAAAATCCTTCCTCCGTCATATTTTCCAGGACGTGGGTCATCATTTGGGAGCCATAGCCCTGATGCCAGCGGTTCGGGAGACTGTGGATGCAGATGAGCTCCGCGGTGCGCGTCCCCTGGTTGCAGCGATTCATTCCCCAGGCGGCAATGCAGTGGGGCTCCCCCTCCACCAGCTCCAGGGCCAGGTGGATTTTTCCTCCGGCCAGCACCCGGCGGTACATCTCCTCCGCCGCCTCCAGCTGGGTGCACTGGGCCAATTCCTCCGGGGTCAGAATGTGGGGAAATGCCGCCTTCCAGGATTCAGTTTGAATGCGGGCAAAGCATTTTTCGTCCCCAAGCCGGGCTTCACGAATTTCAATATTCATGGCCCACCTCCTTATTAAGATAAGTCTATCCTACCACATTTCACCGAAAAAGCAAGTTTACAGATTCTTTTTCCCAAATTTACTCTGCCCGGATGGTGAATTTTACGGACGGAGCGTATACTACCTTTCGGGTGAGCGCAAGACGCTCCCTGATTAACTGAAATTTTGGAGGTAAAACATGAAACGATTCTACACCCGAATGGCAGCGCTGGCTCTGGCTGTACTCTGCACCCTGACACTCTGCGCCGCACCCATTGCCTCGGCAGAGGGAAATACGCCCAAATATGTCTTCCTCTTCATCGGCGACGGCATGACCTATTCTCAGTTCCAGCTGGCTGCCTCCTTCCAGGGCGCCAACACGGATACCGACGCAGACGGCAT
>CAZYWM010000280.1:0-1532 GCA_964651615.1 uncultured Oscillospiraceae bacterium
GTGATGCTGGGGCGGCTGGATCAGCAGTCCATGGCCTCGGTGTCCCAGGCGGGCAACGTGCAGTTTTTCCTGAGCCTGCTGGTGACGGGGTTCAGCATCGGCGTGGGCATTATGGCCGCCCAGTATTGGGGCAAGGGGGACGGCAAATCCATTGAGAAAATCGCCCCCACCGGCCTGAAAATCATCCTGGTGCTGGGCGGGGCGGTGACGCTGGCAGCCCTGATCGCCCCCAGAACCCTGATGGCCATCCTCACCAGCGACCAGTCCCTGATTCCTCTGGGGGCGGAATATCTGCGGGTGGTGGCCCCCTCGTATTTCCTGTGCGGCATCACCCAGGTCTATTTCGCCCTGCTGAAAAACACCGGCCACACCACGGAAAGCTCCGCCATCAGCTCTGTGGCGGTGGTGGTGAACATCGTCCTCAACGGCGTGCTGATCTTCGGCTGGCTGGGAGCTCCCGCCATGGGCATCCGGGGCGCAGCCCTGGCCACGGTGATTGCCCGGCTGGTGGAGCTGATTCTGGCCGTGGTGGTAACAAAGCGCAAGGGCAATGTGCAGCTGCGCTGGGAGTGGCTCTTCAAAAAGGCGGACAAGCTCCTGTATCAGGATTTTCTGCGCTACACCATGCCGGTGATCGGCGCCAGCCTGGTCTGGGGCATCGCCTTCATGTCCTACTCCGTGGTGCTGGGCCATATGGACGGGGACGCCGTGGCTGCCAACTCCATCGCCTCCGTGGCCAAGAGCCTGATCTCCTGCCTGATTCGGGGCGTGGGCGGCGGCGCGGCCATCATGATCGGCAACCTCCTGGGCGCCAACCTGCTGGACAAGGCCAAGGCCTACGGCGCCCGGCTGACCAGGCTGGCTGCCGTGGTGGGCATCGCCACGGGGCTGGCCCTGGTGGCCCTGACCCCGGTGATCATGAACATCACCGAGCTGACCCCCAAGGCCGCCGAATACCTGAAAATCATGATTGCCTTCACCGGATTGAACATTGCGGCCCAGTCCATCAACCACGTGGTGCTGGACGGCATCTTTGGAGCCGGCGGCGACGCCAAGTTCGACATGAATACCAACATCATCTTCATGTGGGGCATCTGCGTTCCCCTGAGCCTGATGGCCGCTTTCTGGTGGAAGCTTCCCGCCCCGGTGGTGTTCTGCCTGTGCAATATGGATGAGGTCATCAAGCTCCCTGTGGTGTTTGTCCACTACCGGAAGTACATCTGGCTGAGAAATATCACAAGAGAACTGGATTGAAGCTTCTGTGACGCTTTGGGCTGCAAAGGGGAGGTAATATGAAAAATCTGAACCGGTATCAAAAGGGCGTTATGATCTTCATGGCGGTCATGGCAGGCTATTGGCCTCCCGCCTTAATGGTATTAGGTGCCGGTTTGAATGACCGTAGTATTGTGTAAATTCAAAATTTATACAATTTGCGAACACTTGCCAAATTCGCAGCATTCAGCATAAGGCGAAGGTGTCACTTTCTTGTCTCCGAACAAGAAAGTAACCAAAGAAGTCGGCTTAAGGGGCGC
>CAZYWM010000281.1:0-1524 GCA_964651615.1 uncultured Oscillospiraceae bacterium
CGGGACAGCTCCTCGCTGATATTAAACACACCCCAGCCCAGGTTGACGCAGCGGTTCACCACGCCCTTGCCGTCCACGGGGCCGGGAACGCCGATGCCCAGGCCCAGCAGGTCGGCATCCTGAATGCCGTTACGCTCCCGGTATTCCCGGATGGCGGCGGCGATGTCGGGGAGAATCTGACTGCCGTGGTTGGCGGTGACGGTGGGAATCTCCCAGTTGGAGATCATTTTGCCGGTTTCGTCGAAATAGGCGATTTTCACGGTCGTACCGCCCAGATCAACACCAAAGCCGTATTTCATGGAAAAGTCCTCCTGTTTTTTATTTGCTTATTTTATGTCTATAGCGACATTATACTCGTTTTTACGGGAAAAGGGAAGGGAGATTTCCGTCCTTTTTCCCCGATTTTTTCTGAAACACCAGATGGGCGGCCCCGGTCATCACGCCGCTGATGAGCAGCTGGGTATAGTAGCTGATTCCCCGGCAGACGATCATCCCGGGCAGCACCAGCTCCGGCCCGAAGGCCCCCTGGAAGATGGCCAGGAACAGCGTCTCGCTGATGCCCATCCCCCCGGGCAGGGGGAGCATATCCACCGCCACGGAGATCATGGCCTGGAGGAGAATCATGGTGACAGCGCTTTGGCCGGAGAGGCCGAAGGCCCGGTAGGTAAACCAGATGACGCTGAACAGGCAGAACCGCTGAACCAGGGTGATGAGGAAGACCTGAACCATGAGCATGGGTTCCCGCTTGAAGAAGGCGGAGGTGTCCCGGTAGTAGTCCAGGCTGTTGTTCAGCCGGGCAGTGACCCGCTCCGGATTTCGGAAGCAGTGGATACGGTTCAGCAGCCTCAGCAGAGAGGACAGAAGGCTCTGGATGGGGGCGGGATGGAACACCGCCGTGAGGAGAAAGGCCACAAACACCACATTCAGCCCCACCCCCAAATACATCAGGGGCATCACCTCTTTCAGGCATTCCATCATGGCGGGGGGCCGCTGCAGCAGCACCGCCAGGCCAACCACCACCAGCACCAGCTTATAGACAATGGTGACAATGGCCAGCACCACCGTGGACACCGCGCCCGGGATGCCGTCCCGGCGCATATAGAGCAGCTGCATGGGCTGTCCGCCGGAGGCGGAGGGGGTGATGGCGCTGTAGAAGAATCCCACGAAGGAGATCAGGCAGCAGCGGTAGAATTTGGGCTTTGCCCCCAGGGGGCGGAGCAGGCAGCTGATGACCAGGGACTCCCCCAGAATGAAGGCGACCACAGACCCCATGGCCGGGAGCACATAGCGAATATCCGCGTCTGTGAGGTAATCGAAAACCTTGCTTAAATTTTCATCCCGGAACACATACCAGAAGGTCAGCGCCAGAATGGCAAAAAAGAAGAGCGCGCCAAACAGGCGCTTGCAGGTTTGCTTTGTCAAAGCAGCCGGCCTCCTTTCTGTTTTGCCCGATTATACCATACCCCCGCTGTCCCTGTCAACGATATTCCCCGACGGGAGGGAGATACAAGATATAAGATATGA
>CAZYWM010000282.1:0-934 GCA_964651615.1 uncultured Oscillospiraceae bacterium
ATCTTCATTTTTCTGTCCTTTCCCCCGGACTCTGGGAGGGGAAGGATACCGAAGCAGTACGATGTCTGGTCAGACACTAAGGGGTTGCACATGTGGGAAATACCCCACATCCTCTGTGGAAAAACTCCTCCGTGTGGGGAATTTCCCGCATCCCGGTGATGCCACTGGTGATACAGAAAAAGCCCGATTCCAGAGATAGTCAGAGTGATCCCATGTGCAAACCTCCAGAACCAGCAAATATTTCGCTGTTCTGTCAGTTCCGCTATGGTATCCTTCGCCTTCTCTAGAATCGGGCTTACGATATTTGATCTGTTCTCCGGTCACCCTCTACATGGGGATGTCCCTTGAACTGGCTATATCATAGCAAAATAAAACTCTCCTGCAGATGTCATATCCCCCACACTTGTGTGGGGAATTCCCCACATTTTCCCTGCTGCCTCAAATTTACAAAAAAAAATTACCGCACAGTCAATCCAGACTGTACGGTATCAAGCGGTCGCCAGCCTCTGCTGAAGCAGGAGTGCGTCCGTCATTTGGTCTATTATTTTCTGATCGTTCGCCCCCAGCTGTTCAAACTTTTTCTGGTGCTGAACAACTGCATTGTTGTTTTCCTCATTCTCGCCCATCAACTCATCCATCGAAACACCGAGGGCCTTTGCGAACCTTCTCAACATGATGCAGCTCATTGCACCTCTTTCTCCATTTTCTATTCTGGAGATTTCAGCACGGTCAATGTTCACAGCATCACTGAGCTGTTTTTGTGACCAGCCCTTCTGGATTCGGTACTTTCTGATATTCTGCCCAAGGACGTATTCCTCGCTATGTACATCGACCATGCCTTTGCACCCCCTTCCTCGTTTGTGCTTTACCTATAATTTTCTCACTTTTTCGGCATCTGTCACCGCATTCTTTTCCCTCTGAAACGAAAAAGGCG
>CAZYWM010000282.1:944-1199 GCA_964651615.1 uncultured Oscillospiraceae bacterium
CCCTCAATTGAGGATATCATCATGTTCCGCACGGCCGTCTAAGCGATCTGGCGGTATTCAGTTTATACGGTTATCTGCTTTCGCAGGTTTCTCCAACCTCTGGTGCTCTATGACGCACCTGCCGTTTTCGTTGAAGCAAATCATTGTCAAGTATTTCTTGTTCCGAATAGCCACGGTCCTGTGTACTTGATCCACCTGGCACACTTGGTGGCCTTCCGGATTGTCTATCCGTTGCAAAACCATTTCCTTACCCAT
>CAZYWM010000282.1:1214-1524 GCA_964651615.1 uncultured Oscillospiraceae bacterium
ACGGCAAATTGTTCGGGTCATCCGGGTTCAAAAATCGAGCGATGGTTTCTCTCACACTGCTACTGATTTTCAGATCATACTCGTGACGCAGGATACTCTGATATAAGGCCGCTACTTCGCCAGACAAACTCTGTGCAACATTAAATGTGTTACAGACTGGCTCATAGTACCGCACATAGGCTTCGTCAGGTACATCCCCATAGCCCTCATATCCGTCAGGGGGTCTCCAGGTGCCAAAATAGATGTCAAAGTAATCAACGTCTTCAAAGTTGCCTTCTTCATCTATCCGAACAGAACAGCACATCGGGAA
>CAZYWM010000283.1:0-1516 GCA_964651615.1 uncultured Oscillospiraceae bacterium
CCCTTTACACAAGGGGGGCTTGAGCTCAGGAATCGGTACATGGTTCCACTCAACGGAACACTCAAAATACATTACCTGGCGGGAGGATAATATTCTCCCCTACGGGCATCCCGTTCCTAATTCCTAATTCCCAACCATCTCGTATCTCATATCCCATATCTTATTTTATCTTAAATTTTCAGGAGATTCACCATATGATACTGGCCGCCCTTTCCCATGATGCCACCGCCCGGGACTGCTTCTGCCTGGAGCCGGGGCGATTTCTGTTCCGCCTGCGCAGCGCCCGGGGAGACATTGCCCGGGTAATCCTCCACCATCAGGACAAGTACCTGCCTCTGCGCCTGATGGACACCCGAAAGCAGACCCCCATGGCCATCGCCGCCTCGGACAATACCCTGGACTACTGGGAGGCGGAGTTGGAATTTCAGGTGGTGTGTCTGCGCTATTGGTTTGAGATCACCGACACCACCGGAAAAACCATATATTATTCCAATCATCACTTCTCAGGCTGCCCCTTCACCGACACCGACGACATGTTCGACTGCCCCCAGAATCTGCGGGAGGAGGAGCGCTTCCTCACCCCGGCCTGGGCGGAGAACAAGGTGCTCTACCAGGTGTTTCCCTCCCGGTTCGCATCCAGCCGGGCGGTGCCGGAGCAGCAGTGGTACAAAGCCCCCATCACCCTCCAGGACAACCTCCATGGGGACCTGCGGGGGCTGATGGAGCACCTGGACCACATCCGGGAGCTGGGGGCGGACATTGTGTACATGACCCCCATTTTCCGCTCCAACTCCTGCCACAAATACGATACCATCGACTATTACACCATCGACCCCTCCTTCGGCACCCAGCAGGACCTGAAGGAGCTGGTGGACCGGGCCCACGAGCTGGGTCTGCGGGTGATTCTGGACGGGGTGTTCAACCACACCTCCCCGGAGTTCTTTGCCTTTGCCGACATTCGGAAAAACGGCCGGGATTCCCGGTATCTGGACTGGTATTTCATCGAGGATTTCCCCCTCCGGGCGAAGTGGGGCGAGAAGCCCAATTTCAAGACCTTTTCCTATTTTGGCGGAATGCCCAAGCTGAATGTGAAGAATCCGGAGGTCAGCCGGTACATTCTGGACGTGGCGCTGTACTGGCTGCGGCAGTGCGGCATCGACGGCTGGCGGCTGGATGTGGGGGACGAAATCGGACACGCCTTCTGGAAGCAGTTCCGGCGGGAGATCAAAAAAGAATTCCCCCAGGCGCTGATCATCGGCGAGGTCTGGCACTGCGCCGAGGACTTCCTCCAGGGGGACGAATGGGACACGGTGATGAACTATCCCTTCTACCAGGCGGTGCTCCGGCTGGGGGCCAGGGATGAAATCTCCGTCTCCCAGTTTGTGGGAGAGCTGAACTTTTTGAAGGGCCGGCTCCATCCCAGGGTGCTGCCGCTGCTGTGGAATCTGGTGGACAGCCACGACACCCCCCGGATTCTGCACCACTGCGGCGGGGACAAAAACCGGATGAAGCTCAT
>CAZYWM010000284.1:0-1513 GCA_964651615.1 uncultured Oscillospiraceae bacterium
TATCTCACATCTCCAAGCAGTCCAGGATTTCGTCCAGCAGGTCTTCCAGGTCCTCGTGGAGCTCTGCCCAGTGGTCGTAGGCTTCGCTTTTTTCGCTTCGGGGCTCCAGGGCATTCAGAGCGTCAATCATCTGCTGGGTTTGGAGGCGGCAGCGCTCCAATTCCTGCCGCTCCAGCTCGTCCGGGTCCGGGGCCTGCTCCAGGAAGGCCTCAATACGCTCCAGTTCTCTGGGATCAAATTTGATAACACCCATCTTTTCTTCCTCCCCTGCCCCGCTTTCCGGGGCAGATTTCTTTTGCTCCACCATCATAGCAGGCTTTGGGTGAAAATGCAAAAAGAATTTCGCCGGAACGGGGGATTTCTCTCTGTTTTGATGGAAAAAAAACCCATTGAAATTTCCTTCAAATGGCGCTATACTCAACCGGAAAAAGAAAATGGAAGGATCGTTTCCAACATGAATATGGAATTCAAGCGCAAGCTCACCATCCCCGCCGAGCTGAAAAAGCAATACCCGGTCACGCCCGCCATGGAGGCGGTTTTTGAGCAGCGGGATCGGGCGCTCAAGGCCATTCTCTCCGGCCAGGATGACCGGATCGCGCTGATTGTGGGCCCCTGCTCCGCCGACCGGGAGGACAGTGTGATGGATTATGTCACCCGGCTCCGGGAGCTTCAGGAGCGGGTGGCCCAGCGGATATTCCTCATCCCCCGGGTCTACACCAACAAGCCCCGGACCACCGGCGCGGGCTACAAGGGAATGCTCCACCAGCCAGACCCCGACGCCGCCCCGGATATGCTGGGCGGCCTGATCGCCATCCGGGAGCTGCACATGCGGGTTTTGCGCCAGACCGGCTTCACCGCCGCCGACGAGATGCTCTATCCGGAGAATTACAAATACCTGGACGATCTGCTGGCCTATGTGGCGGTGGGCGCCCGGAGCGTGGAGGATCAGCAGCACCGGCTCACCAGCAGCGGCATCAGCGTGCCCGTGGGCATGAAAAACCCCACCGGCGGGGACATTTCCGTGATGATGAACTCCATCAACGCCGCCCAGCACAGCCACACCTTCATCTACCGGGGCTGGGAGGCCACCTCCACCGGCAACCCCTACGCCCACGCCATCCTCCGGGGCTACACCAACAAGCACGGCAACTCCCGGCCCAACTACCACTATGAGGATCTGATTTTCCTCCACCAGTGCTATCAGAGCAGCGGCCTGCAAAACCCCGCCGTCATCATCGACGCCAACCACGCCAACTCCGGCAAGGACCCCTTCCAGCAGGGCCGGATCATCAAGGAGGTTCTGCAAAGCCGGGCCTACAATCCGGACATCCACAGCCTGGTGAAGGGCTTCATGGTGGAAAGCTACCTGGAAGACGGCAGCCAGAAAATCGGATGCCATGTCTACGGCAAGTCCATCACCGACCCCTGCCTGGGCTGGGAAAAGACGGAGCGGCTGATCCTGGACATGGCGGAAATGGTCTGAGCGGGCAGGGCCCGCAGCCAATTTCGCACG
>CAZYWM010000285.1:0-1502 GCA_964651615.1 uncultured Oscillospiraceae bacterium
AATCATCATGCAGGGCATGGATTCCAAGCCCTGTCAAAAAATTCTTTTGGTTGTGTTTGACTTTGGCCGCATATTCCAGGGCGGCGTGCATATCGCCATTGCAATGGGCATCCGGGATGCGCTGCACCGCACGGGCCGTAGCCTCGCCCAGGGCGATGGCCGCAGACGTGGATTGAATCAGAACCAGCTCTAGCTGTTCCATTTTTTCCTCACGTTCTTCCGCCCGTGCCTCTGCTGCATCCTGGCCCTTTTTACGCTCGGCCTCCCGGCTGTCCATGCGTTTCTCCATCCGGCGGATGATAAGCCCCGTGATGGCGGACGGGAGCCCCAGGGCGGCAAGAATCAGCCACCACCAGCTCCCCAAAATATCCTGAATCATTGTGGCATCACCTCAGATATTCACGTGGAAAGAGCCGCTGGTAATCTGATACCAATAGGCAATCTTCCCAGTAGCTTTCGCCTGAGCCAAATAGTTTTTGATTTCCGTTGTCGCCACGCCGGGCATGGAGAAGTCCGCCGCCCGGCCCTGAAGGTGGGTGGAATTGGACACGCTGCCGGAAAGCGTTGCATTGTAGGCGGCGCACCGCACGCCGGAGCCGCCAGAATGGCCGTCGGGCGGCACCACAATGATTACTTTCCCGAAGTGGCCACGCATCTCATCCAAGAAGCGGACGAGCGCCTCCTTCGGCTCCACCGGAAATCCCCCACACTTCCCGCAGGGGCAGCGGAACTCATGACGGGTCAGATATTTGATACCGTCCCAAAACGTCCCGGTTTTTCCACTGGACGGTTGAACCGGGTCAGGGGCAGTAGGATCAACCGCCGCATCTTTGCTATCAGCACTCCCCTTTTCCGCCTTGAAAATATCGTGATTGAAATTATACCGGGCTTTTTCCTCGGTATTCGGCCCCCAGGTACGATCATGGTTCAGGCCATTGTCCCGCTGGAAATCCTCGATTGCATCCCCGGTTTTGGTGCCGTAAATACCGTCAAAATATCCGGGATCATAGCCAAGATAGGCCAGCAGATACTGCTGTTGCAATGTGGTCATACTATCATTCCTTTCGCAGTGTACTTGTTTGTGTGATTTCACCAATTAACCGCCTCCTGCAATAAGCAGGGACGGATAAAACCGCTCTTTCATATTCCCACCTCCAAAAAAGAAACAGCCTGTGGCTGCTCCACGGGCTGCTAGAAAAGCCTGTAATGCGGTTTTTTCTCATGCCATATCCAGTATCGGATATAATCATCAAGGACAATTGCAACAAGCGACAGGCCCGCCCAGGCGGCACAGAACTGTGGGCATATCTGTCCCATAAAGTTACCGGGCATCCCGGAATAATCCCAGATGCCCAAGCCCAGCCAGATATTCAGAACAACTCCTGCAATCAGTTCTGCCCCCGTGACCAACAGGCTACCAATAATCGCCTGAAGGTACAGGGGCATATCCCACGGAATCCAGTTGTTGATGCCGCCGATCAGAACGAACAGCAGCCCGCCGA
>CAZYWM010000286.1:0-1502 GCA_964651615.1 uncultured Oscillospiraceae bacterium
TTGCGCTCGGGATGCTCAAAAAGTGCCCTGGAAAAATCCAGGGCACTTCGTGTGGAGGGTGGAACTTACAGTGAACATTTTAGAATTACGATATGCCGTCTCAGGCTGACTGCATTTCTATTCGTTGAGCGAAGCCAACAACCTTCTTTTGATGTAAATGGGGGTAACATTTCCTTCAAAATCCATTTTATATATGTTGTGATTTTCGTCGGTGCAATAGAAGCCCGTGTCATCAAAATTGTATAGCCCGTCAAAAATTAGGTCATTGATTTTCTGGTAAGTAAAGTCTGTCAAACTAATCTTCCAGGTACCCTCAAGATCATCGTTTTCATATCGGAGCATTCCAAGGTTTCCCCACTTTTCAAAACGTTTAAATGAAAGGTACGCATCTGTTCCGGCCAAATTCAAGGCGCATACACTATCCAAGCAGGGAATGCTGAACAGTTCCGAAACAAGCCCGGAATCTTCAATCCAATATAATGCGATAAATTTATTGATACTTTTGACATGAACAAGGATGCCGTTCTGACATGGGATAATGGACTGGAGTGCCTCCCCCTTAGGAAATGATAGCAAGCTTGTTTTTCCATTCTGATCAGTGCAGCCAAGCTTCAAATAATTTCCGGGGACAGCAGAATACTCTTTTCCACCCAACACAAATGTTTCTCCCGGTGCGTTATCGGATAAAAGTTCCGCCCCTGAGACATGGATATATTTTGCAGGGGTATTTCCGCTTAAAGGAACGTACAGAGATCCATCGGATGAAAAATATGTATTTTCGCGTTGATAATCGAGTTTCCCGGAATAAATGAAATACTCTTCTTTGCTAATAATATTGCAGCAGCGAAGTGGGTAATTCCCTGATGCCCTGTCAGCTTGATCGATGTAATACAAATATTCATTGGATGAGCCGATATAAAAGTGGAAATTGCTGGTTTGAAAGACCTTCTTCGTTTTACCATTCTCATATTGATACACTTTCAATTCTCTATCCGAAAAATGCAGGGAATACAATTGTTCATCGACACAAATCAGCTCGTGATTAAATCCGCCGCCCTGCTGATTGTTTGCCAAATGAATGGCATCACTGTGTTCAATTGTTGGCACAGACACAAACGCAAACGAACTGTCCACCAGCATTCGAACTGTTGTGGCAGAAATCAATGCAATGAAAACGACCCCAAGCAGAATGTACAAACCTTTTATATACGGTTTCCTCATCTGAATTCCCCCTACAATGTTATGTCAGTAAATCCAGTAGTAAAAGCTTCCATGGGAATACACCTTGTTCTGTAGGCAACAAGGCAACCCGCTCTGCAGCCCGATTAGGAATTATGCTATTCTCCAGCCCATGCGCAACCAACAAAAATCTCCAATCACTCTCTGCAAAAGCTGTTAAGGTATTTTGCACACAATTGTTGGTAAGTAATTTGTACTGCACACTCGACTTCAGAATGTCTTTTGCCTTTTCGTAGGTTTTTACATAATCACCTTTAAAGTAA
>CAZYWM010000287.1:0-1496 GCA_964651615.1 uncultured Oscillospiraceae bacterium
TGAGCCGGGAGACGGTGCTGCGGCAGTATGTGGATCAAATCAAAAAGGACTACGACTATGTACTGCTGGATTGCCGTCCGTCCCTCGGTATGCTGGTCATCAATGCTCTGTCTGCATCGGACTTTTGAAGATACAGCCCAAAAGGAGTATGCTGTAGTTGAAAACCAACCGGAAAGGAGCATGAACCATGACACAGATCACATACACGAAGCAGGGGGATTATCTGCTTCCCAACCTTCTCCCGCCCCAGGAACCCCAGATTCCCCTTGGGAAGTACGCATCGATGCGCCGCAGATTCCTGCAGCAGAACCGGAAAGTGACCTACACGAATCTTCTGACCACGGGACAGCTCCACGCACATCTGATGGAGATCGAGAAGACAGCCCGGAGCCGGGTGGAGCAGATCGTCAGCCAGATGGCGAAGGCGGCGGGGGTGACGGAAGGGCTGAAAGCCACCGACCAGATGAAGTGGGTGGGTCTGATGAACAACTTCCGAGCAGCAGCGGAGGAGCAGGTGCTGATGGAACTGATCTACGCATAGAAGGCATCTTACTGCCGCCCAGTTTTGAGGAGCAAATCTCCTTTTTGGGCGGCGGTTATCTTGTGCCCGAGCAGGAGGGCGAACAGCAAACCTTCTTCTCCCATCCGCAGCTTCCCCAGCAGGTCATTGACGAAGCCCTTTGCATCGGTTTCAATGACAAAAACAGCCGCCTGATCATCTGTGCCTACTTTACGAAGGACAAGCCGCTGGAAGATAATGCAGCTTTTCTGCAAAAGAGCTACGGCACCAACGGTGCGGGACTTTTTATCAATGACCGGGAATACGCCATCTGGTATGATGCTGATGGTATTCGTATTGCCACCGGGCGCACCGCCCAAAAGCGGTATACCACCCTGATCACATGGGAGCAGGCTGCAAAGCGTATCCGGGAGCTGCTGGACTTGGGGCGGTATATGCCCCAGAGCGAGCTTGACCGGGTGCAGGATTTCGAGCGTTTGGAGCTGGCAAAGTCCCTGATCTATGCCAGACGGGAATTCAGCGACGAAGCCAGGGATGCCGGGTATCTCCCCCTGACCACGCTGACCTATTCTGCAAAGGGTGGATTCCCGGAAATCGAAGCTCAGATGCAGCGCCTTCTGGAAGATCGTGACACCCTCAGTCAGCTTGTAGACGAATGGACATTGTTCGCCACTGTCTATGAAAAAGACCACAGTCTCCTTCGTAGCCGCTGGTATGACCCCGCAGCACTTTTGCGCAGGCTGGAAGATTTGCAATGGGAACCGCTGGTATTTACCGCCGCCGATGGGTTTGACCCACAGCGGCGGTTCTTCATTTCAGACGATGAAATAGACTGTATTCTGCGTGGTTCCGAGAGGAGCTATGAATCCCGACTGGATACTTTCTCCTTTTTCAGCCGGAACACCGATGCCAAAGAACGTGAGCGGTTTCTGAAACAGCAGCATGGCGAGTACAGCGGCTATCATGGTGGGAATGA
>CAZYWM010000288.1:0-1489 GCA_964651615.1 uncultured Oscillospiraceae bacterium
CGTGCTCCCGCACGCCAAAGCCGCCCTCCCCGGACTCCTTCCGGCGCGCACTTGGGAACAAAGAGAAAGCTTTCAGAAAAATTTACCGCAAAAACGTTACCGGGCGGGTCAGGGAAAAAGCGATGACAGACCAGCCCCGTGCGAATTGGCTGCGGGCAGCGGGACGGGGTGATGGCAAAAAAGCATCGGGAGAAACCGATGCTTCCTTCGGATTCTCCCGATGCTTTATTTTGTGCTTTCCGCAGCCCACAAAAGATTTTTTTACACCCGCTTGATGGAGCCGGCCTCGTCCTGGGCGATGAGCAGGTCGGAGATGATGTCGTTGGAGATCAGATACCCCTTGGGGGTCAGCGACCAGCGGCCGTCGTTGCTCTGGGTGGCCCGGGCATAGGTCTGGTGCTTTTGCAGGATTTTTTCCAGAGGCTCAAAGGGAAGCATGAACATCCGCTCGTATTCCTCGGGGGAGATGCCGGCGTTGGTCCGCAGACGGAGCATGATGTACTCTCCCGCCCGCTCCCGCAGCGGAATTTCCTGGATGTCCTCCATGATGTCGCCGCCAGTGCGGATGCCGTTGATATAGCCCTGCAAATCGGAAACCAGGGTGAACCGCTTGCCCGCGAAATCCGAGCTGGCGCTGGGGCCGAAGCCCAGATACTCGCCGCCGGTCCAGTATTTGTAGTTGTGCCGGGAATACAACCCCTTCCGGGCGAAATTGGAGATTTCATACTGACGGAAGCCCCGATCCCGGAGCATCTCCACCGCCGCCAGGTACATGTCCGCCTGGGTGTCGTCGTCCGGCAGGCCGATCACGTCCTTCACCTCATACAGCGGCGTGCCCTCCTCCACCTTGAGCCCGTAGCAGCTGAAATGCTCCGGGTTCATCCGCAGCACATCGGTCAAGGTCTCCTGCCAGTCCTGCAGGGTCTGACCGGGAAGACCGTACATCAAATCCAGGGATACGTTCCGGAAGCCCGCCTTGCGGATGCGCTGGAAGGCGGCCACGGCCTGGGCATAGGTGTGGGGGCGGCCCAGCTTTTTCAGCATATCGTCGTGGTTGTCCTGGATCCCCAGGCTCACCCGGCTGAAGCCCTCTGCCCGCATCCGGTGGAGCAGCTTGTCGGTGACGGAATCCGGGTTGGCCTCGAAGGTGATCTCGGCGTCAATGGCCACATCGAAATTCCGGCGGATGCAGGTCATGATGATGGCAATGGCGTCCCCGCCGAAATAGCTGGGGGTGCCGCCGCCAAAGTAAATGGTGTCCACCTTGTACCCCGGGGCCAGGGCGCCGGCCTCCTTGATGTGGGCGCACACGGCGTCCAGGTAGCTGTCCATCAGGCCGTCGTCCTTGCAGGCCAGGGAGTAGAAGTCACAGTATTGGCACTTGCTCTTGCAAAAGGGAATGTGCACGTAGATCCCCAGAGGGGTTTTGTTGATTCGTCTTGAAAAAATCGACATAGCAGCCTCCTTGTCAATCTTCGTCCAGCTTCAG
>CAZYWM010000289.1:0-1486 GCA_964651615.1 uncultured Oscillospiraceae bacterium
CATTCAGGCCTTGGGCTATGACGACACCGGGGCGCTGGTTGCCCAGGAGACGGAACGCTCCTTTGGCGACAGCGCCGCCCTGCGCGTCCACGCCGACCGGGACCATATTTCCGGGGATGAGCTGGTGTTCTGCACCATCACCGCCCGGGACGCCCAGGGTCATCCGGTGAAAAATGCCAGAGATCAGGTGCGTGTCACCGTCACCGGGCCGCTGAAGCTGATGGGCCTGGACAATGGCGACAGCACCGACATGGACGAGTATAAATGCGACTGCCGCCGGCTGTTCTCCGGGGCGCTGCTGGCGGTGGCGAAGGCGGATGGAGCCCCCGGCGTGGGAGAAATCCGGGTGTCCGCCCCCGGGCTGGAAGGGGCCGCCTGCCGGATCACCGTGACGGCGGGAAGCCCCGCCCTTCCGGAGATCACCCAGCGCCAGTGCGCCCCCATCACCCCCGTGCGGAAGGTGGAGCTCACAGCCAGCCGGACCTGCCTGACCAAGGAGGCGCCCACGGCGGTGGTGAAGGCGAAAATCCTCCCGGCGGGAGCCACGGGGGAGCTGCGCTGGCGTGTCACCGACGACCGGGGCATCAGCGTATCCAACGTGCTGCTGGAGCCACTGGAGGATGGGGTGAAGCTCACCGGCGTGGGAGACGGAAGGGTGCGGATCCGCTGCCAGTGCGGCCCGGTGCTTTCGGACCTGGAGATGGAGGTCCAGGGCCTGGGCAGCTTGTTCCTGGACCCCTATGGCTATGTCAGCGCCGCCCTTTACACCGATTCCCAGGGCGAGATCGGCAACGGCAACGAGCGGGGCATTGCCACCCCCCGCACGGAAAGAAGCTGGGTCGCCTATCGCCAGATGGACTTTGGCCCCGCGGGGGCGGACACCTTGACCATGGACGTGTTTGAGATGGCCGGGGTCCCCACCCCCATCCGGTTCTGGAAGGGCATCCCCTACGCCCCGGGCAGCAAAATGATCGGGGAGCGTATCTATGACAAGCCCACCACCTGGAACACCTATAAGCCGGAGACCTTCCAGCTGGACGAGCCCCTCACCGGCCAGGACATTTTCGCCGTAGAGCTCGGCTGCAAGGTGCACATCAAGGGCTTTGCCTTCCAGCGTCGGAGCCGGGCCTGGGATAAGATCAGCGCCCGGGCCTTTGACACCGTGTATGGCGACCGGTTCACCCTGGAGGAGCAGAGCGTGGAGGGCATTGGCAACAACGTCTCCCTGGTGTTCCGGGAGCTGGACTTTGGCGAAAGAGGCTGCGCCGGCATCGCCATCCGGGGCAGGAGCAATCTGGAAAACAACACCATCCACCTCCGCTTCGAGGGCGCCCAGGGCCAGACCCGCCGGGTGGTGGAGTTCCGGGGCAGCGCGGACTGGACGGAAGCCACCTTCCCCCTGGAGCCGGTGTATGGCAAGCAGGACGTGACCTTCCTCTTCCTCCCCGGCTGCGACTTCGACTTTATGGACTTCCGGTTCTTCTAA
>CAZYWM010000290.1:0-1481 GCA_964651615.1 uncultured Oscillospiraceae bacterium
CTAAGTCAACACCGCTATGAAGATTTACTTTGCCCCCATGGAGGGGCTGACGGACAGCGTCTACCGGCGGCTGCACCACCGGTATTTCTCCGGGGTGGACCGCTATTTCACCCCCTTCTTCTCCCCCACCGTCCACCGAAGCCTGACGCCCCGGGAGGAGCGGGAGCTGCCGCTGGCAGAGGAAGCGGATTTCACCGTGGTGCCCCAGCTGCTGACCAAAAGCGCCCAGGACTTTCTTTTTATGGCCCGGGTGTGCCGGGACCGGGGCTACCGCCAGGTGAATCTGAACCTGGGCTGCCCCTCGGGCACGGTGGTGGCCAAGGGCAAGGGCAGCGGAATGCTGGCAAAGCCGGAGGAGCTGGACCGGTTCCTGGAGCAGATTTTCTCCGACGCCCCCCTTCCCGTCTCCGTCAAGACCCGCCTGGGCCTGCGGGAGGAGGAAGAATGGGGCCCCCTGCTGGAAATTTTCAACCGCTACCCTCTGGCGGAGCTGATTGTCCACCCCCGGCTGCGCCGGGACTTCTATGAGGGCCCGGTGCGCATGGACTGCTTCCGCCAGGCGCTGGAGGAAAGCCGGGCCCCGGTGTGCTACAACGGGAACCTGTGCACCCTTTCCCAAATCCAAAGCTTCCCCCATCCCCAGGTCAGCGCCCTGATGCTGGGCCGGGGCCTGATCGGCGACCCGGGCATGCTCACCCCCGGGAGCGGCAAAATGCTGGAAGCGTTTTATGACGAGCTGCTGGAGGAATATTTGTCTGCCTTCGGCGGCTCCCGGAACGCCATGTTCCGCTTAAAAGAGCACTGGCGGTATCTGCTGTGCCGGTTCCAGGGCAGCGAAAAGCTGGCCAAGGCGCTTCGGAAGACCACGGATTTGCGGGAGTACCGCTCCCTCACCCATGAAATTTTCGCCCTGCCCCTGAAAAAGGAGCTGGAACCGGACTGGTAATCCCATCTGGGCCCAAAGAAACGGAGGCTGCACCGGAAAACGTGCGGCCTCCGTTTTTGCTATCCCCTTTTTCGGCTGCCAATCCGCCAGGGCAGGAGAATGTCCTGGGCCGGCTGACCGTTCATCTGGCTCAGAATCAGCCGGACGGCGGCGGCGCCGGGGCGCTCTTCGGCCGGAACCAGGGTGGTGAGGGCGGCGGAGCGGGACAGATAGCTGCCCTCGAAGCCCGCCACGCTCATGGGGGCGTGGAGGCCTTGCAGGCAGCGCTGCAGCCGGAAGCCGATTTCGTCATTGAAGCAGATGACGGCGGTGCAGTCCCGGCGGAAGCGGTCCTGGAACCGGCGGAACAGCTCCTCGTCTCCCTCCAAAAGCCTCAGCCGATCCTGCTGGGAATACCACAGGCAGTTCTCCTCCTGGAAGCGGAGGTTCAGCTCCCCCGCGCCCCGGCAAAGCGCCCGGAACCGGTTGACGCCCCGGGAATCGTCCCATTTCAGAATCCCGGCCACCCGGCTGTGCCCGGCGGCGGCCAGGTGGG
>CAZYWM010000291.1:0-1449 GCA_964651615.1 uncultured Oscillospiraceae bacterium
GGAATCGTCACTTCGGAACTTCGCCGAAAATTTCGGCGAAGTTAAATCAGAGCGTGCGCCCTGACGTTTTCGCAAAGGCCAAAAGCATCTGCAAATGTGCGGTTTTTGCAGAAATAGGGATTACACCAAATAATCCTCATTGACCAGGAGCAGCCCTGTATTTTCTTTTGCAGTATCAAGCATACGCTGCGTAAAGCTGCTTTTACTGAACACGCCGAAGATAACATCATACCCCGGATATGCCTTGCGAATTTCAGCAGCGCCATCGACCTTTTTTTTCAGCGAAAAATAGACAGACACATCCACAGGTTTTGTATGGTATTTACATTCTCCTGCAAATATCCGCTGATTCTGATGGTCTACGGCCATTACATCGATTTCCGTATCCCCATCGAAATCATTCAACCAGTAAGAGCCGATACGGGATGGCACAAAAGAAATCGCCCCATTCTTACATAAATCTGCAAATATATTTTTGCAAATGTCCTCATAAGCAAACGCTGCGAATTTCTCTACAAAGTCTTTTCTGATTTCATCCAATACAATCTGCATATTGTCCAGTTCCAGTTCACCCTTATAGGGATAAACATAGCGGAACCAGAACCGAATGAAATGATCCGAGATGAAATACAGTCCCTTACGGGATTTTTCCGGATTCTTTTCTGTTACCGGCGTTTTCTTTTCGATAAAACCCAAATCCGCAAGTGTAGACAGATATGGTGTCAAAGCTGAAGTTTCCTGTCCCAGCACACCAGCAATCTTGCCCAGCTTGTGGTTTCCGTCTGCAATGGCCTTGATGATGGAGAAATAGTTCACTGCTGTCACAGATTCACTTTTCAGCAGAAAGTTTGGTTCCTCGTACAAAAAACCACTTTTGGATAAAACGGCATCTTTGAGCTGTTCTTCAAGTCCCCGGTCATCCTCAAAAAACTCCAGATACTTGGGAACACCGCCCGTCACAGCATACTGTTCCACTGCCTGCTCAAACGGCATTTTCTGAACGGCATATATATCCGTAAACGGCAGCGGAGCCAGACGTATCTGTGCAGTTCTGCGGCCATACAGAGGACTGTCATAGGAAAGAGCATGCTTCTGCATCATACCGATCAGGGAACCCGACAAGATCAGCATCACATTGCTGCCTTTCAGAATTTCATCCCAGGCGTTCTGTAAAATAGATGGGAAAGCTGGATTGGTCTTTACCAGGTACGGAAACTCGTCAATAACCAGCACTTTCTTTTCTTCCGGTTTATAATCGGCAATCACCTGGAACAGATCCAGCCAATCCGTAAAAGCCGCCTTCTGCAGATATGCGCTTTTCGTTGTACGGCCAACGACGCCAGCCAAACGCTTCATACTCTGGGATTCAAGTTCTTCCGTGGCGAGGAAGTAGAAGGCTGTCTTCTTTTTCAGGAACTCTTTGATCAGCGTTGTTTTGCCAACTCTGCG
>CAZYWM010000292.1:0-1430 GCA_964651615.1 uncultured Oscillospiraceae bacterium
ATTATTATTCATTTGTTTTTCCTCCGTAATTACATCTCTGCTTCAATAAGCGAGTTATGCAGTACGGATAACCGCAACATAACTCGCGGTTTTATCTTAATCTCATAAATGTAACCATTGTGTTGTCCTCCAATCAATTCCGCAGTATTACTCTGCTTTTAGAAAAAGTATAGCACAAAACTATGAACATTTCAACTCTATTTCAGCCTGTCGGCGACGTTGCTCTCTCTGGCATACCGCCGCGCCGCTTCCCGCCGTTCCTCGCTGTATGGGGCGGTCAGACGGAAAGAGAAGCGGCCTTTCTCAATATCAAACTCCATGCAGCCCGTTTCCGGGTCTGCGTCAGTCTGCTGGCAGATCGCCGGATAACGGCGGCTGTATGCAAGCAGACGCTTTTTCAAGGCGGTGTTGTGGGTGCGGATATGGATAAGGGGGTCTTTCTCGTCAAACCAAATATCGGTGGTCTTTTCCTGCTTCGTAAGCCCTGTTCTCATAAACTCTCCTTTCTGCGCCCCTGTTACGCAATAGGGGCATTTTTCGGGTGTTTTCTCCGGCTCTTGACTTGGAGAAAACGGCGTTTTTGACGATAAAAACCGCCCGGACGTGGAATGTATCGTCGGGGCGGCTGTTATCGCAAGATTTCTGTTTTTTCCGACTCTTGACCGTCAGACGCGGATAAACGCGAACTGTCGGCAAGTATCGTCTTGAGCAGCTTGTCGCGGAATGTTTCTGTGCTGCTGTGATTGAAAAATAACTCCGCAACAATAGTCTGCCCGTTTCTCTGCGTCGTGATAATACTGTCGGGGTTCCGGGGCGCGGTGGGCGTCCCGTTCTGTTCTGTCATAGGCGGCTCCTTTCTCCGGGCGCAAAAGAGGGACTTCCCGTAGCCGGAAAATCCCTCTTGGTTGTCGGTTATTCTGTTTTACTGTGCGGGCTGTGCGGCGGCGGTCTGCGCCTTTCTCCTTGCCCGGTATTCCCGCGCCTTGATACGGTCATACTCCCGCTGCTTTTCAAGGTTTCGCGCCCGGTACTCCCTTGAATACTGCCGGTGATAGGCGCGGCTCTTTTCCTTTTTGGCTTCTTCGATTTCCTCCCGCATTTGCCGGATTTCCTGCTCGGTCGGCTCTGCAAGCTGCGTTACTTCGTTCTCAAACCTGCCGATATAGTTGAAATATATGCTGATGTGCTGGATTGCGTATCTCGCCCTTTTCTGGTCGCGCTCATGCACTTCAATCCTGCTGATAAACTCGTTGAGAATGGCGGGGGTGAGGTCAGTAAAGGCGGCATGGCGTTCCGTCAGCTTCAAAAACTTCTGCGCCCGTCCTCCCGCGTTCTCATAAGCGGATAGCTGCTCTTGGAGTATGGAAAGCTCCGTTTTCAATGCGTAGTATTCTTCTGAATACTTCTGCGACATTTGCTCGTAGCGGTCT
>CAZYWM010000293.1:0-1425 GCA_964651615.1 uncultured Oscillospiraceae bacterium
AGATATAAGATAATCTTAAAACTTTCCTATCCCAATTATCTTATATCGTATATCTTGTATCTTGTAGCGGGGAGGCAATTATGAAGCTTATCCATCTGTCCGATCTGCATCTGGGGAAGCGGCTGAGAGAGTTTTCCCTGGTGGAGGATCAGGAATACATTTTAAATCAAATTCTCACCTTGGTGGAAGCGGAGCGGCCGGATGCGGTGGTGATTGCCGGGGACGTGTACGACAAGGCCATCCCCTCTGTGGAGGCGGTGAGCCTGTTCGACGAATTCCTGGTTCGGCTGGCGGCCCTGACGCCCCACGTCTTCGTCATCAGCGGAAACCACGACTCCCCGGAGCGCATCGCCTTCGGTTCCCGGCTGCTGGGGGCGGCGGGCATCCACCTGAGCCCGGTGTACAGCGGCCGGGTCAGTCCCGTCACCCTCACCGATGAATTCGGAAGCGTGAATTTCTACCTGCTGCCCTTCGTCAAGCCCATCCACGTCCGCCACTTCTTCCCCCAGGAGCCCACCGACACCTACACCCAGGCCCTGGACACCGCCATCCGGCACATGGAGCTGGACGAGAGCCAGAGAAATATTCTGGTAACGCATCAGTTCGTCACCGGGGCCAGCCGGTCGGATTCCGAGGAAATCTCCCTGGGGGGCTCGGATAACGTGGATGCGGAGGTGTTCCGCGGCTTTGACTATGTGGCTCTGGGCCACCTCCACAACGCCCAGAACTGCGGCAGCCAGCGCATCCGCTACTGCGGCACGCCCCTGAAATATTCCTTCTCCGAGGCCGGGGCGGAAAAGACCCTCACCGTGGCGGAGCTAAAGCAGAAGGGGGAGCTGACCCTTCGCACTTTGCCTCTGAAACCAATGCGGGAGCTTGTGCAGCTGCGGGGGCGCTTTGAGGAGCTGACCGCGTCTTACCAAGGCGCCACCTCCGACTATGTCCACATCACCCTGACGGATGAAGAGGACATCCCCGACGCCCTGGGGAAGCTGCGGCTGTTCTACCCCAACCTGATGAAGCTGGACTACGACAACGCCCGCACCCGGGGACTGGCGGAGATCACCGGGGAGGCCCTGCCCACCCGCTCGCCTATGGAGCTGTTCGGGGATTTCTTTGAATTGCAGAACAATCAGCCCATGACGGCGGAGCAGCGGGTCTTCCTGGAAGAGCTGCTTGAAGAAGAGGAGGGATAATCATGCGGCCCATCAAGCTCACCCTCTCCGCCTTCGGTCCCTATGCGGACCGGGCGGAGCTGAACCTGGACAGTCTGGGCCGGTCCGGGCTCTATCTCATCACCGGGGACACCGGGGCGGGGAAAACCACCCTCTTCGATGCCATCACCTTCGCCCTCTACGGCCAGGCCAGCGGGGACAACCGGAGCCCGGGCATGTTCCGCTCCAAATACGCCGCCCCTGAGACGCC
>CAZYWM010000294.1:0-1419 GCA_964651615.1 uncultured Oscillospiraceae bacterium
TCCAAGCCTAAATACTACCTGATGACCGATAGAGGAGCAGTACCGTGAGGGAAAGGTGAAAAGAACCCCGGGAGGGGAGTGAAATAGTACCTGAAACCTTGTGCTTACAAGCAGACATAGCCCGTTAAAGGGTGGTGTCGTACTTTTTGTAGAACGGTCCGGCGAGTTATAGTAACTGGCGAGATTAAGGTATTTAGTACCGAAGTCGAAGGGAAACCGAGTGTAAATAGCGCGTGGAAGTCAGTTGCCATAGACCCGAAACCAGGTGACCTAGCCATGGTCAGGCTGAAGTGGAGGTAAAGCTCCATGGAGGGCCGAACGCACGTTCGTTGCAATGACCGGCGATGAACTGTGGCTAGCGGTGAAATTCCAAACGAACTTGGAGATAGCTGGTTCTCCCCGAAATAGTTTTAGGACTAGCGTTGATAATGAGTTTATCGGTGGTAAAGCACTGAATGGGCTAGGGGGCGATAAGCTTACTGAACCCTATCAAACTAAGAATGCCGAATAAATGCTTGTCAGCAGTCAGACTACGAGTAATAAAATCCGTGGTCAAAAGGGAAATAGCCCAGACCTACAGCTAAGGTCCCGAATACATGCTAAGTGGAAAACGATGTGAGATTGCAGAAACAACCAGGATGTTGGCTTAGAGGCAGCCACACGTTCAAAGAGTGCGTAATAGCTCACTGGTCGAGTGATCTTGCGCGGAAAATTTAACGGGGCTAAGCATGTAACCGAAGCTTAGGATTTGCCGAAAGGCAAGTGGTAGGGGAGCGTCGAATATGGGGTGAAGTCATACCGAGAGGAGTGGTGGACTGTATTCGAGTGAGAATGCCGGAATGAGTAGCGAGAATTATGTGGGAATCATAATGGCCGAAAATCTAAGGTTTCTTGGGGAAGGTTCGTCCGCCCAAGGTAAGCCGGGAGCTAAGGCGAGGCCGAAAGGCGTAGTCGATGCACATACGGTAGAAATTCCGTAGCCGGTACAATTGTTAAGCATAGTGACACATGAGTGTAGCTCTACCGGGCGTTGGTTGCCCCGGGAGTAATCGAGTCGAATGAGGCGAAGTGAGTAAAGCTTGTGGCGAGAAAAGCTATGTGAATTGGTTGTACTGCCCGTACCGCAAACCGACACAGGTAGATGAGGAGAAGATCCTAAGGCCAACGGGAGAAGGGTTGTTAAGGAACTAGGCAAATTGACCCCGTAACTTCGGAATAAGGGGTGCCTACGAGAGTAGGTCGCAGAGAATCGGCCCAAGCAACTGTTTACCAAAAACACAGGTCTCTGCTAAATCGAAAGATGACGTATAGGGGCTGACGCCTGCCCGGTGCTGGAAGGTTAAGAGGAGGACTCAGGGGAAACCCGAAGGTTTGAATTGAAGCCCCAGTAAACGGCGGCCGTAACTATAACGGTCCTAA
>CAZYWM010000295.1:0-1370 GCA_964651615.1 uncultured Oscillospiraceae bacterium
TCGCCCTGTACGGCAGCGGCGACACCACCGAGGACGACAACATGAAGGCCGGCTACGTGGGCGCCTTCACCCACAACTGGGACTATCCCTTCCGTAACGGCGTGGACAGCATCAACGCCAACCTGACCCGCAACGTCGGACCCGACGCCAAGTATGTTGCCGTCGACTGCTTCACCAGCAGCAATGGCGCGCACACCAAGTTTGTCCCCGCCCCCGTTGACCGCAAGGTGTTCTTCCCCCTGACCAACGACGAGCCTCTGGCCTGCCTGCTGTACCTGGATTGGATTTCCGATCCCGAGCACATCGAGTACCTGCAGATCGGTGAGGAGGGCGTGACCCACAATGTTCTGGAGTCCGGTGCCATTCAGACCATTGCCGCCACCGGCGATGCCATCATGAACTCCGGCATGAACATCGACTACACCATCACCTGCAACGGCCTGAAGCTGGCCGACCCCGAGAAGACCATGCTGTCCAAGGCTTACAACTACGCGGAGATCGACCCCGAGATCGTCGCCCAGGCTGACACCTATGCCCAGACCGACCTGCACGTCATCAAGAGCGTCAATGTTGGCACCATCGAGGCGGAAGTCGGCATCGGCGACACCCTGACCTCCAAGCGTGACCAGGTCTTTGACCAGGCTGTGGTTGCCCCCGTTGACAAGTTCGACGAGGTTTGGGACGAGTTCATGGATGACTACCTGTCCTCCGGCGCCCAGGACATCATGGACGAGCGGGCCGAGAAGTGGGAGCAGTTCTTCGGCGATGCCGAGATGCTGCCCTGACCAGCTTATTCATAGCTAAATAGTTTTCTCCCCCTTTCCTTCGGGAAAGGGGGAGATTTTTGTTTGGGAGCGTCCTATTGGTTCCACAGTCGCACCGCCCCTACAGTGAAACAGGCGGTGCGGCCATTACATAAACTGTGCCTTAAAATTGCACATTTAGAGCTGCGAAGTTTTTCAGAATTGGAATCCTTGACAATCTTTCCCGCTGTGGTATAATGAAAACAGGGAAAGGGCGCTGCCGATAGACGGCTTGCTCCCCCCTATTGGTTAAAAGAAGTAACCACCTGCTTGGGGAAGCTGAGGGCGGTTACTTCTTTTTTATCTGGATAATCAGACTGATCAGACTGATAACCATGGTACAGAACATAAACAAATCCGCATATGTTACCAAATCAGTCACCCCCTTCCTAAAGGGGGTAAAAGAAGCTCACCCCCGTGGACATGGGGGTGCAAACCGCCTACCGTTACTGGCAACGCCCTGGTTCTATTCAGAACCACTTTAATGCTACCAAAAAGTGCGTAATTTGTCAATAATACTAGACTTTGATTAAAAGTTCACAAAGATTTCCGAGGATGATTTGCGTA
>CAZYWM010000296.1:0-1366 GCA_964651615.1 uncultured Oscillospiraceae bacterium
GACGGACTGTTAATCCGCAGGTCGTTGGTTCGAGTCCAACAGGGGGCGCCAAAAATCCCGAATGCGAGAGCGTTCGGGATTTTTACTTATTCACTCTTCATTATTCACTATTACTTAATCTGCGCATTCGGGCTTTTTGGGAAGTAACAGGTAATAGTGAATAGTGAAGAAGTAAAATGGTACAGTTTTTATAGGAAGCTCATTACGCGTTTAAGGTACAGGGATAAAAGGCCATTGTGGTTTCCCTTCGGATTCCACAATGGCCGTTCTGTCATTTTACGCATTTCAAAATCACTTTGGTTGAATCGGAATTTGAATTTCTGTTACAAACTTGTCTGTGTCATTGGTAATACCGTAGTCAATCATGGTAATTTCCTTTGAAAATCCTGTGATTTGCAGACTATGGTTCTCAATTGGGAAAAACAGGTTGTTTTGCTTCATTAACCGACGGATTTTCTTCACATTCATCCGGATTCCCGTATGCAGGAGCCGCATATGGATGCTTCTGGCGCCCTTCCGGTATCCCCGGAATTGATACGCCTCCAGGATCTGGGCGAAGTCCTCGTCGTGCTTACGCTGCCGCTCCTGCCGGATGGCTTCTCCCTGGCGCCAGTTGTAGTAACCGGATCGGGATACCCCGGCCATTTCACACAGGGTGCTGATGCACAGAAGATTGTTGTCCTGCCGGATTGCGTTGGAGATAAGCTGGTACTTTACTTCTGCCGGTGCTTGGATTCCCATTGTTTCTGAGCCTCTATATTGGCCTGCTGCAGTTTTTTTAAGAACTCCACTTCCTGCTGCGCATAGGCTAATTGGTGTTCCAGCTGCCGCACACGGCGCTCCAGCTTCGTCTGCTCCGTCTGTTCCTGAACCTGACGTTTCTGCTTTCGCAGATTGGCAAAGCCCCCCGGGCGGCTGGCCTCCTTGTCCAGCTTCTGACAGAAGCCGGCAATCCTGGCATTGCCCATTGCGCCGGTGTCAATGCCGTGATCCTCCAGAATCTTCTTCATTGGGATGCCCTGATGGTACATGGCGTGGCACTTCTCCTTAAATTCCGGAGTGAATACCAAGCTCCTGTCACTGACGCTCTCCACATAAGGACTGTTGCGAAATGCCGCAATCTCTTCCTCGCTGAACAGCTTCTTACTCATAGTATCCAACCTTTCCTTCCCCTTGATTGGATACATTCTACCACAACTCTTCCCGTATTGCCATGTCCACAGCTTGGAGGTTCACTAACTTTTTGCGTCTGTATCCTCGGGACGTAAACCGTTAGTCAACTTTTCCCTGTGTCCATTTTACGGGGTACAGTTTACTTCTTCACTATTCACTATTACCTGTTACTTCCCAAAAAGCCCGAATGCGC
>CAZYWM010000297.1:0-1360 GCA_964651615.1 uncultured Oscillospiraceae bacterium
AGAATCCCTACCCGGAGGATGTTGAACTGGTTGACGATGGGAACGGGGGGCTGATATGGCGAATGAAAGGCTGAACGCCGAAAACGCCGTGGCCGGGGCGATCCTGATTGACCCCCGAGCCTTTGACCTGGTCGCGGATGCGCTGTCTGCGGAGGACTTCCAGTCGGAGCTGTGCCGGTCTGTCTACCAGGCGGCCCAGGGCCTTTCCCAGAAGGGGGAGCCCATCGACCCGGTGGCCATTGGAAAATACATCCGGGAATCCGGCGGACAAATCAGCAACGACACCCTCATGGAGCTGATGGACATTACCCCCACCGCTGCCAACGCGCCGTATTATGCCGGGCTTGTCCGGGACAATGCAAAGCGCCGGGGGCTGCGTCAGCTGGCGCAGCGCATTCTGGAGAATGAGTCCACACCCACGGATGAGCTGCTGCTAAGCGCGGCGGCGGAGGCTTCCACGCTGATCGAAGCGGCGGTGGGGACCCGGTGCGTGACCTCCTGTGACATGATGCGCTCCTTCTATGCCGACCTGGAGGCCCGGGAGGGGGGACGGAAGAATTTTGTGAGCAGCGGCTTTCCAATGCTGGACGACCGCCTGGGCGGCGGATTCCTGAACGGGGGACTTTACATCATCGCCGCCCGGCCCGGCATGGGCAAAACCACCCTCGCCCTGAACCTGGCGGAGAACTTCCCCGGCGGCGTGCTGTTTGTCTCCCTGGAGATGAGCGAGAACCAGCTCACCGCAAAGCGGGTTGCCAGAGAAACCGGGATTCCCTCCAACCGCCTGCTGCTGGGAAGCGGCATTTCGGAGGAGGAATCCGAGAAAATCTGCACCGCCACGGTGAAGCTCAGCGGCAGCGGCCTTTCCGTCAACCGCCGAATGGGGGCAACCGTGCCGGAAATCGGAGTCATGGCACGCAGCGTCCATAACCTGTCCGCTGTGGTTGTGGATTATCTGGGGCTGATTCAGCACAATGGGGCCGGGAGCCGGTATGAAGCGGTCACGGAAATATCCGGGGCGCTGAAACGGCTGGCCATGTCCCTGAATGTCCCAATCATCGCCCTGGCCCAGCTCAACCGGGCGGCGGAGACAAGGCTGGACAAGAAGCCGTGCCTGGCAGACCTGCGGGATTCCGGCGCCATCGAGCAGGACGCGGACGGCGTGCTGCTGCTGTACCGGCAGGACTACTACGAAAAGCAGGACAAACCGCCGAAGCGCTGGGCGCCGTCCCTGATCGAATGCGAGGTTGCCAAGAACCGCCACGCCGCCACAGGAAAGGTACTTTTCAACGCCTACCTGTCCGTGTCCCGGATTGCCCAGGCGTGAGCGCTGATGTGATTGCATCTGCTTACCGAACAC
>CAZYWM010000298.1:0-1353 GCA_964651615.1 uncultured Oscillospiraceae bacterium
AGATTTCTCACCCATTCCGCCATCTTTGCCGCCCTCTATGCGGCGCTGACCTATGCCCAGTATCTGCTCTGGCCACAGTCCACCTCCATGGCCATCCAGGTTCGCGTCAGCGAGGCGCTGTGTGTGTTCGCCTTTTTTACCCCCGCCGCTGTGCCGGGACTGACCCTGGGCTGCCTGCTGTTCAACCTGACCTTTGCCGGAACATTGCCCCTGGACTTTTTTGTGGGCACCCTGGCCACCTTTCTGGCAGTGGAGGGCATGTGGCTGACCCGGAAAATCACCATCAAGGGCTATCCCCTGCTGGGGATGCAGCTTCCCGCTGTGACCAATGGGCTTCTGGTGGGCTGGGAGCTGACCTATTACATCGGCGAGGCCAGCTTCTGGTATAATGCCCTCTTTGTAGCTCTGGGAGAGCTGATTGCCCTGCTGGCGGTGGGAAGCGTGGTGCTTTTCGCCGTGAAGGCACGGGGGCTGGACAAAAAGCTGTTTGCGTAAAAGAACGCCCCGGCGGGTTTGCCGGGGCGTTCTTTTACAGGCAGGCGATGTACACGTCCATGGTTTCCCCGGCGGTTTCAAAGCAGGGAATCACATCCTGCTCCGGGTGGGTCAGACCGTTCAGACGCATGTAATCCATCAGGGTGCGGTAGGCGTTGGGAATGGTGACGAAGGGATTCTCGAAGGGGCGCTCCATGTGGATGGCGGCGTAGCGCTGGGCAGGCTGTTCCAGAATCTCCATGCCCTTTGGCGTGATTCCCTCAGGGAGAATCCAGGCGGCGGCGTAGCCGTGGAGATGGTAAACATTGATCTGCTCCTGGGACAGGCAGGGAAAATCCCAGCCAATCAGCCGGGGCTTTTCCTCGCCGTATTGCATTGCCAATTTTCTCAGCCGATCCAGGGCGTCATCCTCCGGCTGGCTGCTGATCACAATGCAGCGCACATACCGAAATCCCGGCACCTGCTCCACCCGCAGGTCCGAATAGGCGCTGTCGCAGGCATCCAGCTCCTCCCGGAACAGCTGGTCCAGGGTGCAGCGGAACACGTTGCAAAGCTCCATAGCCTTGCTCATTTCCGGCTGGGCGGCGTCCAGCTCCCACTTGGAAACGGTCTGGCGGCTCACCCCCAGCCGTTCAGCCAGTGCCTCCTGGGTCATGTTCCCGCTGAGACGGCGCAGGTACTGCAAATTTTTTCCAAAGCTCATATCTCTTCTCCTTGGTTTTTTCAGCGCTGTAAGGATATTTTACCACAGCCGCGGAGAAATGGCCACCACCTGCCGGATGCGTTTTTTTTGCCTGCCGCAACCTGAGGCAGCAAAACCGCCCCCATTCCAAGCGGAAGGAGGCGGTTTTAACTCAG
>CAZYWM010000299.1:0-1349 GCA_964651615.1 uncultured Oscillospiraceae bacterium
TATCTCTTATCTCTCCCTTACGTTCCTGGCAGCATTTTTAAAGGAGGCATTCTGTGAAAAAGCATTCCAGATTGTTCCAGCAATTGGATATGGCCGCCCGCTGGGTGTCCTCGGTGCACATTCCCCAGCTGGCGGCCAACACCGGCTATTTTATTGTGCTGTCCGTGTTCCCCGCCCTGCTGCTGATGCTCAGCGCTCTCCGGTTCACCGGGCTTCACGTGGATAATCTGCTGGAAATGATGGATTCCCTGCTGCCCCAGGCCATGATGGGCGCTGCCCGGGAGCTGATCTACAGCATTTACGGCAACGCCTCCGGAGCGGTGGCGGGGTTAAGCGCCCTTACCGCCCTGTGGTCTGCCAGCCGGGGGATTTACGGCCTGCTCACCGGCCTGAACACCATCTATGGCGTCTCCGAGAACCGGGGGTATCTGTACACCCGGGCCATCAGCGTGCTCTACACCTTCGCCTTTGAGGTGGTGATTCTGCTGACGCTGGTGCTCCATGTCTTCGGCAATTCCATCATCTCCTTCCTGAGCAGCATCGACCACCCCGCCATGCGGATGCTGATGAATATTCTCGACCTGCGTTTCCTGTTCCTGCTGGTGCTTCAAACCCTGCTGTTTACCCTGATTTTCATGGTGCTCCCCAACCGGCGCAACCGCTTCTGGGAGAGCCTGCCCGGGGGGCTGCTGTCGTGCATCGGCTGGATGGTGTTTTCCAACCTCTATTCCATCTACGTCACCAATTTCCCCAGCTACGCCAATATTTACGGCTCGGTGTATGCCATTGCCATCAGTATGCTGTGGCTTTACTGCTGCCTGGAAATCATTTTCTTCGGCGGCGCGCTGAACCGGCTCCTGATGAATATGAAGAAAAATGACAATCCCGCCCAGTAACACCCCCATGTGGGGAAATTTGATCAAATTTTGTGCAGAGTTTCCTCTGAACATTGCCAAAAGGCATCCAAAAATTGTGAATTTCTGAGCTCTTGAAAAATTTCTTCCTTTGCGGTAAAATACCTCTGTCGAGCAGCAAACGCGTAAGTCCGGGCTTTCCGGATTTGCGCGTTATTTTTTTGCTCAGAAACAGGAGGTTTCACAAAATGGAAGAACAAAACAATTCCTTTCTCGCAACCGAAACGGTTGGCAGGCCATGGGCAAGGCAGTCTCCTCCACCATGCTCTCCATGGTGCGGGAGATCGTGTTTGGCGTGGGCTTTGCCCTGGTGCTGCCGGTTTTCTTTGGACTGGACGGCGTGCTCTACTCCATGCCGGCGTCGGATCTGCTGACGGCCGTCCTCTCCGCCATTGTAATCGCCCTGACCTACCGGGAGCTGAACGCGATAAACAC
>CAZYWM010000300.1:0-1339 GCA_964651615.1 uncultured Oscillospiraceae bacterium
CGGCGGTCTCCAAAACCGTAGGCTCAGGGTTCAAGTCCTTGTGCCCCTGCCAAAAAATCGGAAATTTGCTTATAAACAGCAAATTTCCGATTTTTTGTTGCCCTAAAAGTTTTGATATAGTATTAGAGCAATGCGTTCTTTTTGCCATTTTTCCTTTCCGCAAGTATGTCTCCCCGCACAAAGTGAGAACATACACTGCCCTACCATTTTGAGAGCCGGTCCCAGGCAAGCTTCTGTCCGCATCGATCGCAGAACGCCATGTATTCTCTTTCCATACTTATGTTACAGCGCGGACATACAGGATAGTTGGTGGATTGGTCCCCCTTCCGGTATATCCGACACTTGATGACTTGACGGGGTACCCGATAGGTCATGGCATCCAAGATATTCCTGTCCCGCCCTAATCCCCGCATCAAAGACATCTTGCGGTGTCTCCACAAACCCATGTACACCCTCACGGCCAGAAAGAAAACTTTCTGCGGCTGTGCTAAATCTCATTCCGTGTTTTCCGAGTGCGTGTTTTCCGGTTTATGGTTCCTGTTAACAGCAGGATTCCCTCCAGAGTAGTGGACGCTGCTATGGGATAAAGAATGGGCCAACCAGCAGCTGCAGCCCATACGCCGAGAAGTGCATATGCTGCTGCCAGCCTCCGGGATATTCGCCGGTAATGCCGCCAATCCTCAGCCGATAGTGGTTTTTCCGGGACATCCAGGGGGCTGAAAAAAAGCACTGCTGCACATCCAACGATCAGAAGCACCATAGCGACGAACGAAAGCTTCGCCCGCATCATTTTTCGGATTCCAATGATGGACAGCAGCAGTGCCAGGATCGTACTGAGCATACAGCCATGTTCCGTCTTCGCGTGGATACCACCCGCATATTCGCGAAGGATTGAAAATAAGAAATAGAATACGATACTTTCCCACAGGATACCAAATGCGCTGCCGAATATGGCAGCAACAACCAGATACAGTATCGAAGAAAGCAAGATAAAAAAGCCATAACGATAAAGCTCTCTATCACCTTCTTCTATCACTGATGATGCAATTAGCTTCTGCGTGATACGCTCCGCAATCCACGTTCCCATTACTTGCTGCTCTTGAAACGCTTCAGTTCAGTGGGTGCTTTGGGCTGATAGAATGCTAAGCAGGTAGTTCTGTTTGCATCTCTCCGAAGGGCTTTTTCCGCTACCTTTTTGGCAACGTTGGCAATCAGCTTCTTTTTGCTTTCCACCCCGTCCACCTCCTTTCAACGCAAAAATATCATATCACTTTTCACTTTGCAATAGATCATGCGGAAGTGCGGATTTTTTCTGCAAAACTGCAAACAATCACAGCTG
>CAZYWM010000301.1:0-1331 GCA_964651615.1 uncultured Oscillospiraceae bacterium
TGGCGTCGCACACCAGGTCGGTGTTCAGCGCCTCCAGCAGGGTCTTGCCGATGAGAATCTCGGCGGCCATGGCGGCGGAGTGGGTCATGCCGGAGCAGCCCAGGGTCTCTACCAGAGCCTCTTCAATCACGCCCTCCTTGATGTTCAGGGTCAGCTTGCAGCAGCCCTGCTGAGGAGCACACCAGCCGATACCGTGGGTAAAGCCGCTGATGTCCTTGATTTCCTTGGCCTGAACCCATTTGCCCTCTTCGGGAATGGGAGCGGGGCCATGGTATGCGCCCTTGGCGACGGAGCACATATTCTGTACTTCTGCACTGTAAATCATGGCAAAATTCCTTTCTTTCAAAAGACGGTTGCCCGCCTTTGGATTAACGTTTCAGAAGCAGCCCAGCCCGGGCACTTCCACCTTATATTATACATTCATTGATGGGACTTGTCAATTGTGGAAGAAAACAATCCGCAAAAGAGGCATGGAAGAAAACCTGAACGCCTTTGACAAAATCGCCTATCCCTGCAGCTCCCGGACATAGCCTGCCCGATTCGTCGCCTTGAAATAGGCCGAGCCTGTCACCAGGACGCCGGCGCCGCTGGCCTTGCAGATGGGAGCGGTATGACTGTCGATGCCCCCGTCCACAGACAGAACGCACCCCGGGTTCACCTCGTCCAGCCGGGAACGGAGGGCACGGAGCTTGGGCATCATGTCCTCCTTGAATTTCTGCCCGCCAAAGCCGGGCTGAACCGTCATCACCAGGATCAGGTCGCACAGCGGCAGGTAGGGCTCCGCCTCCTCCGCCTTGGTTCCGGGCTTCAGGGAGATGCCTGCCTTACATCCCATGGAGCGGATCAGCTCCAGAGCCTTGATGTTATTCTCCAGGGAATCCGCCTCAATGTGGATGGTGAGCCAGTCCGCCCCGGCGGCCACAAACCGCTCCACATAGCGGATGGGCCGCTCGATCATCAGATGGACGTCCAAGGTCATATTCGTCACGTCCCGAATGGCCTTCAGCGCCGGAAGGCCAAAGGAAAAGTTCGGGACAAAGGTGCCGTCCATCACATCCACGTGAATCCAATCGGCGCCGTTTTTCTCAATATCATGAATATCCCGCTCCAGATTCACAAAGTCCGCAGCCAGGATCGAGGGTGCAACCTTTGCCATATCGTTCTCCTCTCCGCCTGCGCGCTTCCCGCAAGGCCATGACCATGGTATCATAAAAAGGGGAAAAAAGCAACCGGATCGGCCATATATTTCCCGTAATTTCCCCTGCCTCGGTTTTATACTAGTATTCAATCCGGTTAGTTTCTAAACTATAACCGGATACAGCCTGGCCAAT
>CAZYWM010000302.1:0-1331 GCA_964651615.1 uncultured Oscillospiraceae bacterium
CGTTGGAAGCAGTGAGGATGTTGCCTGCACCGTCGTAGGTATAGGTGTAGGTGGTATCCCCATCAGCCTTGAGTAGCTGGCCTTGGTTGTGGTAGGTGTGGCCATACTGCTGCCTGACTTCAAAGTAAGCGTCAAAATCATCATACAGCTTTTTAATAATTCTTTTCAGCGCAGACAGTCGCTTGTTGATTTTCACCTGTTCCGCTACCAGCTTGTCCGTTTTCACTCGTTTTTCAGATTGCTTTTGGATTTGCTCCAACAGCTCACCTCTTTCGATTTGCCTTGCAATATTCTGTACCCGTTTCAGCACTTCCGCATACAGATCATCATAGTAGATATAATGATTGTGCTTGCAATCTTCGGGATTGCTGTAGTGATGTGTGCATCGAATCAGCGGCATCAGACCTGCTTTCAGCGGCTTCATCATCAGCGTCATTCGATGTCCGCACTCAGCACAGAAGGTCAAATCCCGGAACACATTGTCAAAGTTATGCTTTTTGGGTCTGTGCCGCATGGAGATTAGACTTTGCACTCGCTCATAGTCATCCCGGCTGACGATTGGTTCATGCCGGTCTGTTACGATGATGTGCTGCTCTTTGGGTACTCTGGCACGTTCCTTGGTCTTGTAGTTGATAACCTCGTACTTGTGATTCACCATATCCCCGGTATAAACCTGATCACGGAGAATAGCTCTCACCGTTTGGTAGCACCAGCCGAAAAGAGAACTCTTACCTTCCTGATACCGCGAAAACCTTGTATCACCGTTCTGGGCCTTATAAACGCCCGGTGTGATGATTTTCCTTTCGGTCAGTATTCTGCTGATTTGGATCAGGCTGTGTCCGGCAAGGGAAAGACGGAAGATTTCCTTCACAACCTCGGCGGCTTCGTCGTCTACGATCAAGCGGTTTCGGTTTTGCGGGTCTACCTTGTAGCCGTAGGGTGCTTGTGCGCTGATATAATACCCTTTGAAGGCTCGTTGGCGTTTAGCTGACTTCACTTTCCGGGACAAGTCCCTTGCATACATGTCGTTCAAAATATTCTTGAACGGTGCAATATCGTTATCCTCCCGGTTGGTGTCGATTCCGTCATTCACGGCAATATACCGTACCCTTTTTCGGGTGAAATACACATCGGTGTAATAGCCGGTTTGGATATAGTCTCTGCCCAGTCTGCTCAAGTCCTTGGTAATGACAAGGTTGACCTTGCCGCTGTCAATGTCCTCGAGCAATTTTGTGAATGCCGGTCGGTTAAAATTCAGCCCCGAATAGCCGTCATCCGCATAGATCTCGTAGATGGAGAATCCTCGTTCGTGGCAGAAATCCGTCAGCATC
>CAZYWM010000303.1:0-1323 GCA_964651615.1 uncultured Oscillospiraceae bacterium
ATCGCCGGAGGGCTTGATGCCGGAGAGCATCCGCTTCTTAGGTGCTTCGGAAATGACTTCGTTCATATTTACTCACGCTTTCTTCGTATAATCTTTGGGATATTTTAGCATAGATGTTTCAATTACGCAAGGAGATTTTCCGGGTTCTTGCGGAATACGTCCAGCAGATGATGGGAGGCCCCTACCAGGTCGGCACGCTCACAGATCGCATTGTGGTAACGAAGATACAGTCCAAAAAATTCGTCGTCCATGTCGTCCACCTCTTTGCGCATATAGTTGGTAGCCATATCCGTCCCCACGTAGTGCAGTCTGGTCACCGGGAAGCCCTCCATCAGGGTGTCAATGTCCTCCTTCCGATACAGCTGGAACAGCTCAGCGGGGTCAGAGGATGCCTTAAAGGTCACCGGGTCCACCAGCTCCTGGTATCGTTTCTCCCGGAGCATCCCCTGCTGGAAGCAGAACTGGATCAGGGTAGCCTCATTACCACAATAGGCAGCAAATACGATGCCCCCCGGCTTCGTCACCCGGATTGCCTCGGACAGGGCTTTGCGCTGATCCTCCAAGGTGAACAGATGGTACATAGGCCCAAGAAGCAGGGTAATGTCATAGGTGTCGCTTTTCAGCATATCCAGGTTCATTGCATTGCCCTGACGGATGGTCACGTTCTCCCCAGGCAGGGTTTTTTCCCGGAACACATCAATGTTGTGCTGTACCAATTCCACAGCGTCCACAGCATACCCCCGCTGAGCCAGAGCATGGCTGTACCGGCCGGTTCCCGCCCCGATCTCCAAAATACCCATTCCGGGGCGAAGATAATTGTCAACATAACGCATGGTGGTCAAAAACTCCACCATCCCATGCCGGGAACGCAGGCGGTTATCCTCGTCATAATTACCGTAGTATTCCGCCAGTTCTTTCATCACTTCCATTTTTCTTACCTCCTTGCAAATAAAAAAAGGCGCAGGCTCTGAAAATCAGAAAGCCTGCACCGCATTTTCTTCATTTCACGGGCTATCCGTGAAAATCCGAGCACGACAATGTAGGCCCGTTCCCATACCAAAAAGCAGGAACGAACCGGGCAGCGGGATAGCACTTGCCGATGCAACCGTACATTGTCATACCTCCGTAGAAATTTTCTATAGCATAGCACTGGGGTTCGGGTTTGTCAAGTGGAGAGCTGATGGAATTTCCAATTTTTTCATTGATTTCCCACCCTCCGTGTGCTATACTCTAGAAAGAAATTATCAAGAACAAAGAGGTAGACGAATATGGATTATCAAGCGCTCGCTGAGCTTCTGTTCCCCAACGTCACCATGACGCCGG
>CAZYWM010000304.1:0-1307 GCA_964651615.1 uncultured Oscillospiraceae bacterium
GAGGGAAGAAACCCAAATGAAACAGTTTGAAAGCGATGCCTGTTTGGAGCGTCGGATGGAGGAGTTACTCCACCGGTAAGGATTGGGGCGGCTGCCCCGGGCAAAGGAAGGAAGAGCATGAAAACAGAGCGTAATTTTCCAAAATGTATCATCACCCCCAAGGGCACCCGCTGGGTGGAGCAGGGACATCCCTGGCTCTACGAGGCGGAGGTTATGGGGATGGAGGGGGAGTGTGACAACGGCGGCCTGGTGGACGCGGTGAGCGAAAAGGGCAAGTATCTGGGCACCGGGTTTCTCAGCTTGCAGAGCAAGATACGGGTGCGGCTGATCTCCCGCAACGCCAACGACCGCTTCGACGAGGCCTTCTGGCGCCGCCGGATTCAATACGCCTGGCAGTACCGGAAAACGGTGATGGGGGAGGATATTTCCTGCTGCCGGGTTATTTTCGGGGAGGCGGACGGCTTCCCGGGCCTGACGGTGGACCGGTTTTCGGACATTCTGGTGACGCAAACCCTGTCCGTGGGGATGGAGCGGCTCAAGAGCGTGATTTTCCCGCTGCTGGTGGAGGTCCTCCGGGAGGACGGCCAGGAAATTCGGGGAATTTACGAGCGCAACGATGTGGCCATCCGGGCGCTGGAGGGGCTGGAGCAGGACAAGGGCTGGTATCCCCTGGGAGAGTGCTTTCCGGACACCGTGACGGAAATCCGGGAAAACGGGATATTTTACCGGGTGGATGTGGAAAACGGCCAGAAGACCGGCTTCTTCCTGGATCAGAAATACAACCGCCGGGCGGTGGCCAGGCTGGCAAAGGGCGCTCGGGTGCTGGACTGCTTCACCCACACCGGCTCCTTTGCTTTGAACGCCGCCCTGGGGGGAGCGGAGCATGTGACGGCGGTGGATGTGTCCGCCTCCGCCGTGGAGATGGCCAGGCAGAACGCCCGGCGCAATGGGCTGGAGGACCGGATGGATTTTTTGGTGGCGGATGTGTTCGACCTGCTGCCGGAGCTGGCTGCCCGGGGGAAAAAGGATTACGATTTCATCATTCTGGACCCTCCCGCCTTCACCAAGTCCCGGAAAACCGTGGACAGCGCCCAGCGGGGGTACAAGGAGATCAACTTCCGGGCCCTGAAGCTGCTGCCCCGGGGCGGATATTTGGCCACCGCCTCTTGCAGCCACTTCATGCCCTCGGACCAGTTCGTCCGGATGCTGCGGTCCGCCGCTTTGGATGCCGGGGTGGAGCTGCGCCAGATTGAGGCCCGCCAGCAGGCCCCGGACCATCCCATTTTGTGGAATGTTCCGGAGACGGA
>CAZYWM010000305.1:0-1306 GCA_964651615.1 uncultured Oscillospiraceae bacterium
GCGGGGTGGACGTTCAGAATCCGCCGGGGCCATTTGGCGGTGAACTCCCCGGAGAGGATGGTCATAAACCCGGCCAGCACAATCACATCGATGCCGTACTCTTCCAGCTTTTTTTGCAGGGCCGCTTCAAATTCCCTCTGGCCCCCCAGCTGCTTTTTCACCAGGGTCACAGTGGGAATGCCAGCCTTTTGGGCCCGCTCCAGCGCGTAAGCCCCGGCGGCGCTGGACACCACCAGGCAGATATGTCCGCTGTGGAGGATGCCGCTCTGCTGGGCATCGATCAGCGCCTGCAAATTGGTGCCGCCGCCGGAGACCAGAACCGCAATCTTGGCGCTCATTCCAGAATCACCTTTTCCTCGTTTTTCACAATGGTGCCGATGAGATAGGCATCCTCTCCCTGGGCAGTGAGGATGGCAAGGGCCTCGGCCGCCTGGGCGGCGGGGACGATAACGCTCATGCCCACACCCATGTTGAAGGTGTTGAACATATCCCGCTCGGGAATATTGCCGGTCTCGGCGATCAGGCGGAAGATGGGCCGCACCTTGATGGCGGACTTGTCAATTTTGGCGCAGAGTCCGTCGGGGATGGAGCGGGGGATGTTCTCATAGAAGCCGCCACCGGTGATGTGGCTGATGCCCTTCACGTCCACCTTTTGCAGCAGGGCCAGAATGCTCTTGACATAGATTTTGGTGGGGGTCAGCAGCGTTTCGGCGATGGACCTGCCCCCAAGGAATTCGTTGGGCTTCATCAGATCAGGGTTGTGCTCCACGTCGAAGATCTTCCGCACCAGGCTGAACCCGTTGGAATGGACGCCGGAGGAGGCCAGGGCAATGACCACATCCCCCGCCTGCATCCGGGTATTGTCGATGATCTTCTTCTTGTCCACGATGCCCACGGAGAAGCCCGCCAGGTCATAGTCGTCCTGGGGCATCATGCCGGGGTGCTCCGCGGTCTCGCCGCCGATGAGGGCGGAGCCCGCCTGGACGCAGCCCTCGGCCACGCCCCCCACGATCTGGGCGATTTTCTCGGGGATGTTCTTGCCGCAGGCAATGTAGTCCAGGAAGAACAGAGGCCTTGCGCCGCAGCAGATCACATCGTTGACGCACATGGCCACGCAGTCGATGCCGATGGTGTCGTGCTTGTCCATGAGCATGGCGATGCGCAGCTTGGTGCCCACGCCGTCGGTGCCGGAGACCAGCACCGGCTCCTCCATTCCGGCGATGGGCAGGCCGAAGCAGCCGCCGAAGCCGCCCACATCGTCCAGGCAGCCCTCATTTTTGGTGCGGGCGATGTGCTTTTTCATCAG
>CAZYWM010000306.1:0-1299 GCA_964651615.1 uncultured Oscillospiraceae bacterium
CAATTTGCCGCGTTTCGCGTTTATCATCGCTTTCTTGGGATTAGTATACCCAAGGGCGCTTAAATTGTCAACGCATGATATTTTCCCTACCGGTGAGGGAAAAAAACAGACCGATGGGGCAGTTTCTCTCCACAAAGGGGCCAAAATATGCTATGATAGGCCCATGAGAAAGGAGGCGTCACGGCATGATTTTCAAGCTGATTATCGACCGGGAAGCGGAGGAGGAAATCCTGGCCCGGGTCCACCGGCGGTCGGAGCTGACAGAAAAAATCGAGGCGCTGGTTGCGGGAGCGGAGCAGGCGGACGAGCTCACCGGCTACACCGAAGAGGACACCGCCATCCTGAAAATCCGTGAGATCGAGTGCATCTTCGTGGAGGAGGGCAGGACCTTCGCCGCCTATTCCGACGGGGTGAAGTACAGGCTCCGGGGGCGGCTGTATGAACAGGAGGCCCAGCTGGGCCCGGACTTTGTGCGCATCAACAAGTCGGCGCTGGCCAACTGGAAAAAAATACGCCGGTTCCGGGCCTCCATCGCCGGGGCGGTGGACATTGAATTCAAAAGCGGCTATGTGGAATATGTGTCACGCCGCTGCTTTGCGGAGCTGAAACGGAGGTATGACCTATGAAATGGTGGGTAAAGGAATTTTTGAAGCGAGGAATGTTCTTCTGCTGGGGCGGCCCGGCGATCGTGGCCTTCGTGTGGCTGTGCCTGGGCAGAAGCGGCGCCATCACATCCATGTCCGTGGGTGAGGCGGTGCTGGGGGTGTATTCCTCCACGGCAATGGCCTTTGTGGCGGCGGGAATCACGGTGGTCTATCAGATCGAGCGGCTGCCCAAGCCCATGGCGGGGCTGATTCATCTGGGGGTGCTGTACGTGGACTATCTGGGGGTATATCTGCTCAACGGGTGGATAGAGCCCCAGGTGGTGGCGCTCTTTACCGGTATTTTCATCGCGTGCTTCGCAATCCTCTGGTGCGCCGTTTATCTTGCCATCCGCCGGAGCGTGAAAAAAATGAACCGTCTGGTGCAGGAGCAGTAAACCCTAACAAAATTTTTTGACGCGAATGGCCTCACGCTGCATATACTAGCGTGGGGGGATGAAAATGTTCATCGGATTGACGGTGTTATTGATTGCGGTGGTGTTTTATCTGTTTCTTTTGGGTTCGTCCCGGGGAAGGGATTGGGCCCAGGAGGACCAGGAGCAGGCGGAATATCTGAAAGAATATGTCCGCCGCCGGGAGCAGCGGAAAAGAAACAAGCAAAGTACGGATATATCCTGATATGCTGATCAATAAATTG
>CAZYWM010000307.1:0-1299 GCA_964651615.1 uncultured Oscillospiraceae bacterium
GCTTCCGCCTGTGCCATGACGATTTCTGGATTCTCAACGCCTAAGAGTTCATGGACAGAAATGTGAAAATAGTCTGCCATTTTTACAGCGGTGTCTGCATAGGGGATGCGTGTACCACGTTCGTAATTTACGATGGTACTAGGAGCGACACCGCAAATCTCCCCAAATTCTGCCCGTGTCATATTTGCGTTTTTACGAAGCTCCATGAGCCTTGCACCGAATGCGGCATAGGGAACATCCTTGCTCGTGGTCATTGTGAGTACCTCCTGTGGAATGATTTTCACGGACATATTTGCATCTCGAATGCACATGACTGGGGCGGTATTCGGAATGAAATGACGAACGTGAATGAATAGCAAATGAGAAAGATACGAAAGTGAAATCAAACCCTTGACAGAGATACATTCGTACTGAATAATTCCTCTTATAAATTCACTCCCGTGACTTTCAAGACGATTGTACACCAACTTCACGTTTGTGTCAATGGAAAAAGTCACAATCGTGAAATTATTTCCAGAACGATAAAAAGTCACATTCGGATTCCAGAAGCGGTGCCTGTATAAATCAATGGTTCGGATAAAGGTGCTGGAAGGAACAGTATGAAAAGGGACAAACAGGAGTGATGAGGACAGAAGAACTAAAATAAGAATGGAATAGGACGGTTGTACATTTGATATTGACAAGTGTACGAAAATACAGTACAATAATCCCAACACGATGAAAGGGGTTGGATGATGATGGATTTAGAGTTCAGCCGTCAGAAGCTGGCGGAGAATATAACGGCACTCGTGCAACAGAAGAAACTAAGAATCGGAGAGGTCGAACAGCAGATAGGTATTTCTACCGGATACCTCTCAAAAATGCTTAGGAAAGAGACCGATGCGGCGCCCTCTACGGACATCATCTGGAAGATCTCCAAGGTTCTGGGGGTAAGCACGGATATGTTGATCGAAGGAGATTTCTCACAAGCGACAGACAACCTCCAGTATATGAGAATTTTCCTGACCCGCCTCAAAGTCATGACAGACGCAAATGAGCTGGAATGGGACGGAATTTCGATTCACGATATAAATGACGCTCTCAGAAGCGAAAAACCGGATCTGCCGATCATTAAAACGATGGATACCGCAACGAACGCAGAGGCAGAGACCACGTACTATCAGGGAAGAGAAGTATCGGCATCGGTACACGGAAGAAACAAAATACATTCGGTTGGCGTAAATGTAGAGCCTGCGTGGGTCACAAACTCGGGATTTAAAACAAATATCGGCAATGGAACGGACATGTATATTTTCCCGA
>CAZYWM010000308.1:0-1266 GCA_964651615.1 uncultured Oscillospiraceae bacterium
AGAACCAGAAACGGGAGGACGTAAAGAGCCACCACTATATCATCAGCTTTGACCCACGGGACGGCCCGGACAACGGCTTGACCGTTGATCGGGCGCAGGAGCTGGGCGAGAAGTTCTGCGCCGAGCATTTCCCCGGACACCAAGCCCTTGTCTGCACCCACCCGGACGGACACAGCCACACCGAAAATATCCATGTGCATATCGTCATTAACAGTCTGCGGATTGCGGAGGTTCCCATGCTGCCCCACATGGACAGGCCAGCGGACAGGAAAGCAGGCTGCAAGCACCGCTGTACGGACGCAGCTATGAACTATCTGAAAGCCGAAGTCATGGAGATGTGCCACAGCGAGGGGCTTTACCAGATAGACCTTTTGAACGGCAGCAAAGAACGCATTACCGAGCGTGAGTATTGGGCGCAGAAGAAAGGACAGGCTGCCCTTGACAGAGCCAACGCCCCTATTGCTGCGGACGGTATCGCGCCCCGGCAGACCAAGTTTGAAACGGATAAGGCGAAGCTGCGCCGGACTATCCGGGAAGCCCTTGCCGCTGCTTCCGGCTTTGATGAGTTTGCCGCCCTGCTTCTCCGGCATGGTGTGACCGTCAAGGAGAGCCGGGGGCGGCTAAGTTACCTCACGCCGGACAGGACGAAGCCAATTACCGCCCGGAAGCTGGGGGACGATTTTGACCGGGCTGCTGTCCTCTCCGTTTTGGAGCAGAACGCCGCCAGAGCCGCCGAAAAACCCGCAGCCATAGCGGAATACCCCGGCAGTATCAAAGACCGCTTACGGACGAAAAAAGAAGCGAAAAACGCCCCGAACAATGACGCTGTACAGCGCATGGTAGACATAGCCGCCAAGCGAGCCGAGGGGAAAGGACGGGGCTATGAGAAGTGGGCGACCATGCACAACCTCAAACAGATGTCGGCTACCCTCATGCTCTACCAGCAGTATGGCTTTTCTTCCCCGGACGAGCTGGACGCTGCCATTTCCGCAGCCAACACCGCCACGCAGGAGAGCCTTGCCGGACTGAAAGGGCTGGAAGCCGCTATCCGGGAGAAAAAGGAATTGCAGCGCAACCTTTTGGGCTATATCGGCACGAAGCCCGCCCGTGACGGTCTGAAAGCGCAGAAATCGGAGAAAGCCCGGAGAGCCTACCGGGAACAGCACGAAAGCGATTTTATCATAGCGGACACAGCCGCCCGTTATTTCCGGGAGCATGGAATAACCAAGCTGCCAGCCAGCAAAGCCCTGCAAAGGGAGATTGAGC
>CAZYWM010000309.1:0-1259 GCA_964651615.1 uncultured Oscillospiraceae bacterium
CGGACAAAAGGCGGACATTTGTCCGACATTCGTCCACCAGAGATAGAGATAGAGTTAGAGAAAGAGAAAGAGATAGAGATAAAGAGAGAGATAGAGAAGGTACGCCCTGAAACGGGGCACCCTTCCCACACCTATGGTCGTTACCAGAATGTTTTCCTGACGGATGAAGAACTGGCAGACTTGCAGGATCGCTTTCCTGCTGTATGGGAACAGTACATCGAAAAGCTGTCCGAGTACATGGCTTCTACTGGCAAGCGTTATCAGAGCCATGCAGCAACCATCCGGCGCTGGGCCGGTAAGGATGCTAAAAAAACTGTCACACCCTCACGCAACCGGGATTACAGCGTAAAGGAGGGTGAAACTGTATGATTGAGATTACCGCAGAAATCCGGGCGTTCATCGACAAGGCAGCTGCCGGTGTGGAATTGGCTGAGGACGAGTATATAGCCCCGTCAGATGGTCTCATTCACTGTAAGAAATGCGGCGGCCAGAGGCAGACCGTTGTGCCATGCTTTGGGAAATCCGGCTACTTTATGCCGCGTTGTATCTGCCAGTGCCAGCGGGAGGCTGAGGAGCAGCGCAAGGCTGCTGAAGAACGGCAGCGCCGTATGGAGCGTATCAAACGCCGAAAGGCACAGGGCTTGCAAGACCGTTATCTGTACGACTACACATTTTCCAATGATAACGGGCAAAACCCATTGATGGACAAGGCTCACGCCTATGTGGAGAACTGGAAAGAGGCATATAAGAGCAATATCGGGCTTTTGCTGTTTGGAGATGTGGGAACCGGCAAGTCTTTTTTCGCCGGATGTATTGCCAACGCGCTACTTGACCAGGATGTACCGGTGCTGATGACGAACTTTCCCACCATTCTGAACCGCCTGACCGGGATGTTCTCTGAGGACAGGTCGGAGTTTATTGCCAGCTTTGATGAGTATGACTTGCTTATCATTGACGATTTGGGTGTAGAGCGCAGTACCGAATATGCTATGGAGCAGATGTTTTTCGTCATTGACAGCCGCTATCGCAGCCGCAGACCCATGATTATCACAACAAACTTGAAACTGTCCGAGCTGAAAAAACCGCCTGATCTGGCCCACGCCCGTATCTATGACCGTATTTTGGAACGGTGTGCGCCGATCCTCTTTGATGGGAAGAATTTTCGGGAAGAAAATGCCGGTGCTACCCGACAGACAGCAAAAGACATTGTAAACAGTAAGCACGACTGATTTTTTACCGGGCGGCACAGACCCGTTCGG
>CAZYWM010000310.1:0-1244 GCA_964651615.1 uncultured Oscillospiraceae bacterium
GGGAGGAGGTGAGATTGGGTGTGAAAAAGAGCTTTGTGAAAAGGCACTGCGCCAGCTTTTGGCTGAGCCTTCTGTCCTATCCCATTGCGTCGGTGGTATCCTTCCTGCTGTCCAGGGTCGCTTCCCTTTTGCCGGGTCTGCTGCCCGAGACGCTTTGGCCGCTGATCCCCAGCTTTCACGCTGATGTCTGCACCTACTGCCTGGTGCTGAGCCTGAATGTGCTCTCGGCGCTGCTGTTTGCGGACCGGGCCTTGGGAGCGGCAAGAAAAACAAAGGAGGATATTTTATGATCCGAAAAATCAGCGCCATCTGCATTGTGTTCCTGCTTGCCCTGCTGGGGGCCGTTCCGGGGGCCGGGGCGGAGCAGGCGCGGCGCTGCACCATCCAATGTGACCGGACGGACGAGCTTTACAATCAGATGATCTTTTCCCGTGTTCAGCACCCGGAGCTGGAGGAGCGCTGCTTCCGCTCCATCCCCCCGCGTGAGCCGGAGGGGTATGAGATTTCCTATGATCTGGTGGAAAATGTGACCGTGGAGGTCCGGGGAGAGCGGATAGCTCTGGAGGAGGCAATTTCCAGCGGGAAAATCACGGTAGATGAAATTTTGGCCGACGTCCGCCGGGATGCCGCCGCCGGAATCTGCCAGGAATCCACCCAGACCGTGAACGGGCTGACCAGGTTTGAATATGCCTATCCCGAGATGGAGCTGTGGTCCATCTGCGACGTGCTGGAGACACCGGACGGCGCCCAGCCCCTGATCCGCAGCTTTACCGTCCGGGCGCCGGGGCATCCGGACATCCTGAGCACCCACTTTTTCGACATGAGCACGCCCTATCACTACGAGATCGACCGGGAGGACTGGGGCCTGGAATTCCGGGTGCGATCCGCCACCCCGGAGGGAATCACCCTGGAAATCACCCAGCAGGCGGGCCAGCAGTTCGGCCAGCTGACGGCCACCAATTATCTGCTGTATGCCTCCGGCTGGCAGTCCCTTGGCACCGCGGATCTGACCCCCGGCTGGGCCGTTAACATGGGAGGAACCTCCCAGCTCACCATCGACTGGACCCAGACCATCGGCCGCCTGGAAAGCGGGGACTACTGCCTGCGCCTGCACATCGAGGACGATTACACCCCCAGCGACGTCCACCCCCTGGCCAGAAACTTCTGGGACTGGCAGAGCTATTACATTGAATTCCAGATTCCAGCTGAATAGAAGCACCGGGCTTCCCCACTGCGGAAGCCCG
>CAZYWM010000311.1:0-1244 GCA_964651615.1 uncultured Oscillospiraceae bacterium
TCTTCATGGTGACTCCCTCCGCTTCCGCTGCCGACGTTGCCTACACCGGCGACAATGTGTTCCAGATCTGCTTCATCGACCCCGCTCAGGGCAAGATCTCCGCTGAGGTCATTGCCGAGAAGTCTCTGGGCTCCAAGATCGGCATTATCTATGACTCCTCCGACGTTTACTCCACCGGCATCATGGAGAGCTTCGTGGAAGAGGCTGAGGCCCTGAGCCTGGAGATTGTCTGCTCCGAGGCCTTCACCGGCGACACCAAGGCCGATCTGACCACCCAGGTCACCAAGTGCAAGGAGTCCGGTGCTGAGCTGGTGTTCCTGACCATCTACTACACCGAGGCTTCCAACATTCTGTCCTACGCCAACCAGATCGGCTACGCCCCCCCTGTTCTTCGGCGTGGACGGCATGGACGGCATCCTGGATGTGGACGGCTTTGACACCTCCCTGGCCGAGGATCTGCATATGCTGACCCCCTTCGCCGCTGACGCCAAGGACGAGCGCACCGCCGCTTTCGTGGCCAAGTACAAGGAGCTGTACAACGGCGAGGTTCCCAACCAGTTCGGCGCTGACGCCTACGACGTGATCTGGGCCATGTATCAGGCTGCTGTGGCTGCCGGCCTGGACGGCTCTGAGTCCAATGAGGAAATCTGCGATGCCATGATTGCCCAGTTTACCTCCATGACCTACGACGGCATCACCGGCGCTGGCATGACCTGGGACGAGGACGGCTTTGTTTCCAAGGATGGCAGCGTTGTGAAGATTCAGAACGGCGCTTACGTCTCCGTTGAGTAATCCATAGGATAGGAAGAGGGGAGGCTTAACCTCCCCCCTTTTCCGCAACGTTCCGGCGGCTGATAAGAGGGACCGTACGGCGGTCTCCGTTCTCAGCCGTTGAAATAAAACTGTTGCCTGTTGAAGGGCAGTGCGAGGAGGAAGAAAGATGAACATACTCCAGTATATCATAAATGGCATCAGCATCGGCTCCATTTACGCCATCATCGCTCTGGGCTACACCATGGTCTATGGTATTGCCAAAATGCTGAACTTCGCCCACGGCGACATCATCATGGTCGGCGCTTATGTCAGTTTCTGCGTTACCAACTATCTGGGCCTGCCTCCCCTGGTGAGTGTGGCTGCCTCTATGGTGGTGTGCACGGTTCTGGGCATCATCATTGAGGGCCTGGCCTACAAGCCCCTCCGGGGAACTCCCAGCCTGGCGGTGCTGATTACCGCCATCGGCGTCA
>CAZYWM010000312.1:0-1240 GCA_964651615.1 uncultured Oscillospiraceae bacterium
GCAGGGGTCGGGGGAGCACCCCGTCTATGAAGAATGGAAAAGACGGTTCCGCCTTTTGGTACTAAGCAGAAGCGTCCCTTTCTGTCCTGTTACATACGTGGCAGTTAGTGAGACATTCTTCCACTTACAGCAAGGAGAAAATAAAAAGTTTTAGGCTTTCCAAGCTACTTACGGTAGTGTCACATCCTGGCTCAGCCAAGAAAATATACCGTGCACGATTGCCGGCCAAAATCATCCCGCTGCTGCTGGGTGGGAAAATACAAATCCATCCGGCGGCCCTGGAGGTTCCCGGCCCGGGCCTGGGCCAGGCCATAGTCCAGCCCGTCAGCGGAGACGATGTACAGCCTGGTGCCCGGGGCGATGAAGTCCGGATTCACCATCACGGTGCCCTGGCAGGCATCGGGGGCGGCCCCGGCGTCGGTGCCGGTGAAGCCGGTGGCCTCCACGGTGGCGGTGTGGGTGTAGGTCAGCATCTGCCCATCCGGGAGCCAGAGATAGCCGTTGTCGGCGCTGGGCAGGGGATTTTCACAGGTTCCGATGGCCACCAGCTCCTTTTGCGCGGGGCGGATCAGCTCCTTTTCGATGATCTCCCGGCTGGTTTCCCGGCCGTTGACGTACTCCACCCAGGCGGTGCACCGGATTTCCCCCGGCTCCCCAGGCACCAGCAGCGCCTCCTGCCCCCAGGGCAGGGTGTCGTCCAGCCGGTACTCCCGCTCCGGCTCCTGGACCAGGGTGTAGGTTTCCTGCCGCCGCTGATGCCGCTCCACGCTGACCGTCATCCCGGGGGCGAGGGGGGTGTCCGGGGCGGGAGAGAGCATATCCTCCGCCGTTAATTCCAGGTCCAGCGCTTTCAGCAGCTCCCCCACGGTTCCCCCTTCCAGGGGGACCTGCCGAAGCTGCCCCCGGTACAGGAGCGCCACCGCTCCCGGCCCCTGCTGGGAGGCGGGAGCCAGGGCCCAGAGGGTCAGGCCCCCCAGCAGAAGCGCCAGGAGGAGGCAGATGCCTCCAAGGGCCTTCCTTTGCTTCTTTTTCTTCCTGCCGGATTTGGCGTAATGGTACATAAAAATCCCTCCTTCCCTTTATTGTAGCGCAAAGGAAGGAGGAATCCATCGAATCCCGGCAGCGCCGGGAAGCATTTTCGCACGGGGGTGGTCTGTAGTCGCTACCCCTGAACTCAGCCCGGTAACGCTTTTGCGGTGAAAGAGGCCTTCCGCACTGCCTCTTTCACCGTAGGGGCGGG
>CAZYWM010000313.1:0-1240 GCA_964651615.1 uncultured Oscillospiraceae bacterium
CTGGTCTGCCCCTCCAGCGCTTCCAGGCAGTCGGCGTTTCCCGGCTGCTCCCGCAGGAGCTGGGTGTAGAGCAGGATGTTGGAAATGGGGGTTTTGCTCTGGTGGGAGATGTCCCCAATCAGGGCCTTCAGCTTTTCCCGCTCCGCCTGCACCTTCCGGGCGGACACCGTGGAGGCAGCCAGATAGTGGGCAAGCCTGCTCTCCAAGGCGGAATGGAGCGTTTCATCGAAATGCGTCTCGGTGAAGCTGCCCTCCATGGCGTCATCCAGCATCCGGCTCAGGCCTTCCAGAATCCGCCGGGTGCGGCGGCGGTCCCAAAGGGCGGCCCCCAGGAAAACACAGGCGGCAATGATTCCATAAACCATGTCACTTCACCGCCCAGGTGTAGCCGATGCCGTACACCGTTTTTAAGTATTTGGGAGCGGAGGGGGTGTCCTCCAGCTTGCCCCGCAGCCGCTTCACCGTGACGGAGAGGGCGTTCTCGTCCACATATTCCGCCCCGTCCGTCCAGACCCGGTCCACCAGAGCGGCCCGGGAGAGGGTCTGCCCCCGGTTCTCCACCAGCAGGCGCAGCAGCTTCTGCTCCGTCTTGCTCAGCTCGAGAGATTGGCCGTCCCGGCGGAATTCCATCCGGTCGAAGTCGAACACAAAGCCGTCGAAGGCGTAGCGGGCCGCCCTTCCCCCGGCGCCGCGCCGGAGCTGGGCGTTCACCCGGGCCCGGAGCACCGCCAGGGAGAAGGGCTTGGTGATATAGTCGTCCGCCCCGGATTCCAGCCCCGTGACAATGTCCATTTCCAGGTCGTTGGCGGTGAGCAGAATCACGGGGACGGCGCTGCTCTGCCGAACCTGGCGCAGCAGCTCCAGGCCGGAGCCGTCGGGCAGGTTCACATCCAGAATCAGCAGGTCGTAATCGTTTCCCGCCGCTTCCGCGCTTCCCTCGGCCAGGGTGCGGCACAGCTTGAGCCGCAGGCTGTCCCCTTGCAGCGCCAGCGAAATGCCCTTTCCCAGGGCGGCGTCATCCTCCAGCAGGAGTATTTTCTGCATGGCAGCTCCCTCCTTTTCCGCCATTATAGCATCCGGAAGCGAAAAAGTCGATGATGCTGTTTCTTAATTCTTTCTTAGCGGAATTGACAGACGCGGAGGGAAGATATAAGATACGGAATATACGATAGGAGATATGAGATACAAGATAATGAGGAATTGAATTGGCGGTTCGCGATGCACCCGTAGGAATTTGACC
>CAZYWM010000314.1:0-1239 GCA_964651615.1 uncultured Oscillospiraceae bacterium
ATGTGCTATACATTTAGACTGGTACGTCCATCCGATTCATCCGTAATAAGCGCAATATTTCCCGCCTGTAACGATTGAAGCAAATCCTCTAATTGTTCCCGGAAAGAAGAATTTTTGACATACAAATCCAGCAAGCCGCAATCATAAAATATCAGACAGCAAACACATTGACTATTTACAAAGTCATCATATGTGTCAATCGTCTGCTGACTTACTCCGGGCGGATAAGCGTGGAGTACAAGCTCCCATATGCTATCCTTGGACAATTCCTTTAATCTCTGGGAGGAAACCCATTGAGGTTTAAAGGATTTTGGCAAAACGGAATGGTCTCTCCCAATTTTCATGCACCTCTGGACATAGAAATTGAAGGGCATATCCGCCATGAAAAAAAGAAATTCCCTGATTTCGCCAGAAAATAAAGAGCACTCGATTCCCCTGATATTCTCCATGAGATTTACTCCTCCCTACGGCGTAAGGGCCGCAAACACGTAACTTCCACCGCCTGTTGCTGGGGCAAAGATTGTCGCAATTGTCCATTTTGCGACTTGATAAATTGCAACACAAGCAAATATGCCAGCACCTGCCACAAAAACAGACTCCACATTTAAGCTATTTTGCATTTGAAGCGAAACTTGATCTGGACCATGGAATTTTTTATCGACAGGCTGCGGCCCGCCAACCAACGTATTGTTTCCATCCTTGTCTTTGCCACCTCTGTGATCATGCGGATTATCATGCCTCCACGGCTTTTTGTGATCACTGTGATGTCTACCCCAAATTAGATTTCCATCAGCATCAAACCAGTATTCAAAAAGCTCACCATTGTTAATTTCAATGGCATAGTAGTAGGTAGTTCCATTTATCACCACCGGAATTCCACCATTTGAAGGTAAATTCAGCCCGTTTTCTATCATTGGGGGCAATGATGCGCTGTTTCCACTGGCATCTAAATACTTGGTCGGGTTATTTAGACAATATGCAAAAATATTATTGCAAATTATTCCTTTTCCGATAGAAAGTAAAATATCTGCATTAACGAATCGCCCAACTGCCGGGTCATAGTATCTGCTCTGGAGATAGTAGAAGCCGGTCTCGGTATCGTAGTAATATCCACGGTAGCGAATCGGGTTAATTCCGGCCAAGGTGCCCGTTGCAGAGATGACCTTGCCATAGGGGTCGTAATTGTAGCTTGCAACAACCGTACCACTGGCGTTTACGATGCGCATGACATCGCCCTGG
>CAZYWM010000315.1:0-1229 GCA_964651615.1 uncultured Oscillospiraceae bacterium
CCCGGAAGCTGAACATCCCCATCGTGGCCATCGTGGACACCAACTGCGACCCCGATGAGATCGACTATGTGATTCCCGGCAACGATGACGCCATCCGTGCCATCCGTCTGATCGCCGCCGCCATGGCCAATGCCGCCATCGAGGGCCGTCAGGGTGAGGACGTGGCCGTGGAGGAGACTCCCGTCGAGGAGCCCGCCGCCGCTGAATAAGAGAGAATTGGAGGATACCAAAATGGCTTTTACTGCTCAGGATGTTAAGAAACTGCGTGAAATGACCAACGTTGGCATGATGGACTGCAAGAAGGCCCTTCAGGCCACCGATGGCGATATGGATAAGGCTGTGGACTGGCTGCGTGAAAAGGGCCTGGCCAAGGCCGCCAAGAAGGCTGGCCGTGTGGCCGCCGAGGGCATGGCCTATGCCACCGTGTGCCCCAAGTGCGGCGTGGCCGCCGTTGTGGAGGTCAACTGCGAGACCGACTTCTGCGCCAACTCCGCCCCCTTCCAGACCTTTGTGAAGGACCTGGCCACTGTGGTGATGGAGCAGAATCCCGCCGATGTGGCCGCTCTGATGAACTGCACCTATCCCGGCTCCAGCCTGACCGTGGCTGAAATCCTGCCCGAGAAGGTGATGGCCATCGGCGAGAACCTGCAGATTCGCCGCTTTGCCCGCTTTGATTCCAATACCTCCGTGGCCTATGTCCATGCCGGTGGCTCTCACGGCGTGCTGGTGAACCTGGCTGTGGAGGGTGACGCCGACATCACCGAGATCGGCAAGAACGTGGCCATGCAGATTGCCGCCATGAACCCCAAGTATTGGGACAAGACCAACGTGCCCCAGGCAGACGTTGACCACGAGATGGAGGTTCAGCTGGCGCTGATGGAGAATGACCCCAAGATGGCCAGCAAGCCCGCTCAGGTCAAGGAGAAGATTGCCGCCGGTAAGCTGGCCAACTTCTACAAGGAGAACTGCCTGCTGCAGATGGACTTCGTCCGCGGCGACCTGTTCAGTGGCTCCGTGGAGGGCTACATTGCCGACGCCGCCAAGAAGCTGGGCGTTTCCGTCAAGTTCGTTGACGCTGTCCACTTCATCAAGGGCGAGGGCATCGAGAAGAAGGTTGACGACTTCGCCGCCGAGGTCGCCGCTCAGATCGCCAACGCCGGTAAGTAAATACTGCCCTATCATCAATGCCCCGGTCACACGACCGGGGCTTTTAATATGTCCGGCAGGAG
>CAZYWM010000316.1:0-1227 GCA_964651615.1 uncultured Oscillospiraceae bacterium
CTCTAAATGAGCAAATTCACAAAACAGTCAAAACGCCCCTATAGCGGCGAGCACCCGCACAGAGAGGCAGGGATACGCCATCTTTGCGGGTCAGGAAAAACCACGCAACAGTTAGAATGATCAGAAATCGATCAATCGCCATAGCGGTGCGGATCATAAAGGATTTTAGTCCCAGATAGCGCTTTTGCTGTTTGAACATGACTTCTATTTTCCAACGGTGTGTATAGTGTTCCAAAATTTCAGCATCAGTAAGACTAAAATCAGAGCACAAAAACACTTTCAAGGTGTTACAGACCCCAAATTTTTCCTTTGGATATGTAAGCAGTACAACTGCCCTTTTAAGTTTGTTAAGTGGGCCTTCATAACGATGTACGAAATACTCCTGACCTTTCACCGTTACAAGATGAAATTGGTCTTGTGTGCGTGTTGCCGCATAAGTGCTGGCGGAAATACGCATCCCGTTGGGGTAGAGGATGCGATTTGACTTCATTGCGCCTATTAAATGGCATTTCTTTGTGACGCATTTGTTCCAAACTTGGGCATTTGTATACCAACTGTCCATGAGTACGTAAACAGGGTGTTCCGTTTCTGTGAGCGCATCAATTGCATTTAAAGTCATGTCCACTTTAGATCCGTGTTCCGGACAACAGCGTTGAAGACTGTAACAAAGTGCGTGACTGCCGGTGCTTACAATCGCAGCGTGCATTTGAAAGCCATATACCTGTTTTCCTTCCAGATGGGAGTAATGCCAGCCAACACCTTCTGTTGGCCGAACTGCGTGCTTGGATGCTTTCTTTTTTGCAACAACGGTATCGTCTATACTAAGGTATACCGGCTGCTTTGTGAATTTCGCAACGGTTAAGATAGATTGAAAACTGTTTCTGCGCTGCACGGCCTCTACAGCCATATGGTCCCATTTTCCCTTTGACAGAAAATGACCATATGTTGTTCTGTGGCCAGCTCCCAGCTCCGCATAATCTGTCATTTTCCCGCTATGACCTTTCTGAGCCATAGCCAGGATCATTTCCTGAATGCGCCTCTGGGGTACACTGCTCAAAAAAGCAAATCCATTTTCATGAAAACTCTTGCGAAGTTCTTCACCGGCTGTTATAATGTGTTCCATAGGGCACTCCTTTTTTGGTCCATGTGGTTGGTGGTTCTTCTACATTGTACCATAATTGGAGTGCCTTATGCTATTGGTTATTTTTCGGATTTGCTCATTTTGAG
>CAZYWM010000317.1:0-1226 GCA_964651615.1 uncultured Oscillospiraceae bacterium
CTGCCCCGCCTAATGGGGAAAGAAAAAAACCGTAGCTGGGCAGGTTGATTTTGTGCGCTTACTCTAGATACCCTGGCGGCGGTTTTGAGAAATCAGAGCCGCCGTTTCTTTTCGTCTACCCTAAACCAACGACGACCCAACACCGTGTAAATCCACGGCGGCATATAGGAGGATGCCGCCGTGTCTATGTTTGCGTCTTTTCACAGTATCCATGATCTGCACCAGCTAAAAAAAGCCTGCTCCCGGCAGCGGAGCAATGTGGTCAGCAGTATGCACTATACCATGTAACTAAACAGCAAAATATTCTCTATTACGCTCGTATGGCTTTATGCCGTCCGGGCGCTTTTTTGTCCCTATGGAGCCGGAACATCGGGTCAGCATGGCCCGAACTTTATCCCCGGTGCCGTTCTCCGCCGCCCCATTCAGATTTACCCAAAAAATCTGAATGGAGGAAAGGCAGATGGAAGTTACCATCAATTATAACGGACAAGCTGTGGCCGTGGAGGTTACGCTGGAAGTCTATGAATTTCTTGACAGGGCCGATCACAAAACGGAGAACCTGTTTCATGAACAGCGGCGGCATTGGGATGGCCGGGAATTTGACGAGTATATCATTACCACCGAGGGCGTAGGAGCCTACGGCGAAACGCCGGAAGAATACCTTTGCCGCATGGAAACGCTGCATGAGCTGATGGCTGTTCTGGACACCTGTACCGAGGCCCAGCGCCGCCGGTTCCTGCTCTATGCGCTTGAGGGACTGAGCCTTGCAGAGATCGGTGTGCTGTGCGGCTGCTCCAAAGTGGCTGTGTATCAAAGTGTGGAGGCGGTCAGAAAAAAATTTATAAATTTCTTTGAGAACAGGCTTAACGAATGACCTGTTTTCTGGCTACCAAGTGAAAGGGATCATTTCCCTTATCTCAGCGAGGGGCGGACAGCGGACGAGCTGCCCGCCTCTCCGATTTTCAGGAGGTAAGCCTATGAAAACAATCAATCTGCGGTGGATTTATCCCCACTACCGGCATGACGAGTTTGTGGAGGTCAGCGATGAAGTTTGGGAGGTCATGCGGCAGGCCCAGCGCGAGATGAACAACTATGAGCGCCGGAAGGTCTACCACCGCGCCTGGTACTCCCTGGACGCATATAGCTGGACGGAGAACTACGCGCTGGAACACGGCAGATCGCCGGAGGATATTCTGGTGGAACGAGAAGAAATGACCACCCGTCTG
>CAZYWM010000318.1:0-1221 GCA_964651615.1 uncultured Oscillospiraceae bacterium
CCTAATTATCTCGTATCTTCTATCCCTTATCTTATATCTTCCCCATCAGCCCCAGGGGTTCTCGGTGGCGTAGGGCAGAGACTTGGGCTGGTTGTAGGCGATGTCCTGGACGCCGAAGTATTTCAGCACCTCGAACAGCGCCTTGCCGCAGTGGGCGAAGGCCACGGCGCCGTGGTGGGGATACCGCTTCTGCACCAGCACGTGGCGGTAGAACCGGCCCATTTCGGGGATGGCGAACACGCCGATGCCGCCGAAGCTCCGGGTGGCAACCGGCAGCACCTCGCCCTCAGCTACGTAGGAGCGGAGATTGCCCTCGCTGTCGCACTGGAGCCGGTAGAAGGTGATCTCGGACGCCGCAATGTCGCCCTCCAGGGTGCCCCGGGTGAAGTCGGGCTCGCTGCCCACGGGCTCCAGCAGCCGGTGCTGAATCAGCTGATACTTCACGGCGCAGTCGGAGCACATCTTGCAGCTGGGGGTGTTGCCGCAGTGGAAGCCCATGAAGGTGTCGGTGAGCTGGTAGTCGAACTTGCCCTTGATGTCCTCGTCGTAGATGTACTGGGGCACGGAGTTGTTGATGTCCAGCAGCGTCACGGCGTCGCCGGTGACACAGGCGCCCAGATACTCGGAAACGGCGCCGTAGATGTCCACCTCGCAGGCCACGGGGATGCCCCGGGCGGCCAGGCGGGAGTTGACATAGCAGGGCTCAAAGCCGAACTGCTCCGGGAAGGCGGGCCAGCACTTGTCGGCGAACACCACGAACTGGCGGTCGCCCTTGTGGTTCTCCGCCCAGTCCAGCAGCGTCAGCTCGAACTGCGCCATCCGCTCCAGCATGTCGGAATAGACCTTCTGGCCCATTTCCTTCTTCATGTCCTCCATGATCTCCGCCACCCGGGCATCACCCTTGTGGGCGTTGTAGGAAACCAGCAGGTCCAGCTCGGAGTTCTCCTCCACCTCGATGCCCAGCTCGTACAGGCCCTTGATGGGGGCGTTGCAGGCGAAGAAGTCCTGGGGCCGGGGGCCGAAGGTGATGACCTTCAGATTCTTCAGGCCGATGATGCCCCGGGCGATGGGGACGAACTCCCGGATCATCCGGGCGCAGTCCTGGGCGGTGCCCACGGGGTACTCGGGGATGTAGGCGCTCAGGTGGCGCATGCCCAGATTATAGGAGCAGTTCAGCATGCCGCAGTAGGCGTCGCCGCGGCCGTTGATCAGGTCGCCGTC
>CAZYWM010000319.1:0-1220 GCA_964651615.1 uncultured Oscillospiraceae bacterium
CCAATGGGTGTATACTGAAGTTGCTACCCAACAGATACCCACCCAAGAAAGGAATGATGTCTATGCAACACAGTATAGTATATTCGACCGAGCTGGTCAAGCCCTTATTGGAAATAAATGCAATAAACGTCTATACGGACTGCGTCCGAAAGAACATCCTGCGAATTATCCAACCTTGCTTTTTTCGCTGGGTACCGGGGAAAGACGGTGGATTTCGCCCGGTATAGTGACCACCACCGTACATCATTGGCTCATTTCCTCAACAGAGGGAAGTGGGATGACTCCATTCTGGAAAAGAATCTGAAGCAGGCTGTTATCGATAAGGTCTATCAGCATTCCCGCGATACGGGATTACCCGTCCAATGCATGATCGATGATACCATTTCCTCGAAGACACGGCCTTCGTCACGGGCTGTGCATCCCATGGAAGCGGCATCTGACCATATGTCTCATCTGAAAAGACAGATGGACTATGGGCATCAGGCAGTTGGCGTTATGCTGGCCTGCGGAGAGATGATCCTGAACTACGCAATCATCCTGTACGACAAAACCCAATCCAAAATTGATCTGGTTTGCAGAATCGCTGCTGAGCTTCCGATTCCGCCCTCTCCGGGATACCTGCTTTGTGACAGCTGGTATACCTGCGAAAAAGTTGTGGATATGTTCGCAAGCAGAGGATTCTACACCATTTCAGGGCTGAAAACCAACCGAGTTCTCTATCCATGCGGTATCCGTGTGCAGCTATGCGAATTTGCCAAAACCCTGCGTAAGGGTGATGCCGGTGTTCATAAGGTCACAGTGGGAAAACGGAATTACTGGGTCTATCGATACGATGGGAAGCTGAACGGCATCGACGGTGCGTCTGTCCTTCTCAGCTATCCTGAAAATGCTTTTGGCAACCCGAAAGCCTTGCGGGCATTTCTGTGCACAAACGGAGGACTTTCCGAACAGGAAATTCTGGAGCTGTACACCCAGCGGTGGCCGATTGAGGTGTTTTTCCGCGAGACGAAGGGAAAGCTTGCTCTGAACAAGTATCAGATTCGTTCTGCAAAAGGAATCCGCCGTTTTTGGCTGATGATGTCCGTAGTGCACTTCCTTTGCTGCGTGGGTACGGGTATACTGCGCTCGTTTTCAGACGGACATCGCTTTTGGAAAGACACCCTGAATGCACAGCGCATTGCGTATATCTATGCGTGCGGTAAGGCTGGCGCACCTATGCC
>CAZYWM010000320.1:0-984 GCA_964651615.1 uncultured Oscillospiraceae bacterium
TCCGAAAAACTGGTGAAGCTGGGCTACACCAATATTGTGGAGATCGGTGGAATCAACAGTTGGCCCGGTGAAACTGCCACCGGCGATAGGTGATAAAATCACGGAAAAATCAACGACTACCGGTTATAATGAAACCATAAAAAAGAAAACAGGAGGACTTCCATATGTCTGCTATCAATGTAAATAAAAACAATTTTGGTCAAGAGGTTTTGAACTCGGACAAGCCCATTCTGCTGGATTTCTGGGCAAGCTGGTGCGGCCCCTGCCGGATGGTCAGTCCTATCGTGGACGAAATTGCCGCAGAGCGCAGTGACATCAAAGTGTGCAAAATCAATGTGGACGAGCAGCCGGAGCTGGCAGCGCGGTTCGGTGTGATGAGCATCCCCACTCTGGTAGTGGTGAAGAACGGAAAGGTTATCAATCAGGCTGTCGGGGCCAGACCGAAAGCGCAGATTCTCGCCATGCTGTAAGGAGGTGCAAAGATGGGATTCTTCGATTTTCTGAAAGGCCCTGACATCAATCAGGGTGTTAAAGAATATAACGCTACGGATGGTGCCGTCCTGCTGGATGTTCGCACCCCAGATGAATACCGGCAGGGACATATCCCTGGCAGCAAAAATGTCCCCTTGCAGTCTATTGACAAAGTGGCTGGCATAATTGAGGGTAAAGCTACCCCCATCTTCGTGCATTGTCTCAGCGGCGCAAGAAGCCGACAGGCAGCTGCTGTTTTGCAGCAGATGGGTTATACAAATGTGAAAAATATAGGCGGAATCTCCGCTTATGCAGGAAAGGTGGAACGCTGATATGAAGGTTGTAATTGTAGGCGGTGTGGCAGGCGGCGCTACCGCTGCCGCCCGTATTCGCAGATTAAATGAGCAGGCAGAAATCGTGGTTTTTGAGCGCTCGGGGTATATCTCCTATGCCAACTGTGGGCTCCCTTATTACATCGGTGATGTGATCACTGATCGGTCGGATCTGACCCTC
>CAZYWM010000320.1:994-1218 GCA_964651615.1 uncultured Oscillospiraceae bacterium
AGAGTTTCTACTCCCGGTTCCGTGTAAACATGAAGGTGCGCCATGAGGTCACAGCGATTCATCCTGACAGAAAGACTGTTTCCGTCAAGAATCTGCAAACCGGGGAGAAATTCGAGGAAAGCTATGACAAGCTGATCCTCTCTCCCGGTGCCAAGCCTACCCAGCCTCGCCTTCCCGGTGTGGGCCTGGATAAGCTGTTTACCCTGCGCACTGTGGAGGACACC
>CAZYWM010000321.1:0-1187 GCA_964651615.1 uncultured Oscillospiraceae bacterium
CATTTCAAATGACATTTCCTGTTAATTTGATTGAAGCGCCATTTCAAAAAAGTAAAGTTTTAATAGTTACTGGCTACTACGGGGGAATCTTTAGGTTGACAGCATTGCCCCTTACACAGGGAGCCTTGGGTGCCGTAAGCACCGGTGCAACGGGGAATTTCCCCCAAATTAGAAAATAGGCACATTTTTCCAGTATAGCTGAACAAAGCCGGTATGCACAATGTTCTATCTCAAAAAAATTGAGATTTTCAAAAGTTTGATGCGGATATGCAGAAAAGCCTCCCCAACATTCTTCTTGGGGAGGCTTAAAACTGGTTCAGCCGCTTATTGACGTGAGTTGACTGTGGGCAATAATGAACTGAATGGCATCCTCTTCCACTTTACCCCTCTCGAACCAAACGTCATACTGCGTTCCCACCTGACCATAGGAGAGAATATAGTGAGTATATTCTGTCTCGCTGTTGCGAAATTGTACAGTGATTGGGGCTTCACTGATGATTTCGCCAGAGAAATCGGTAAGGTCGATTTGATCTTTCAGATATTCTCGCATACGTTTCAGAATTAAGTCATGATTTTCCTGGACGGAGGGGAGAATCCCTTTTTCAAAGTGAATCACTTTATATCCGCCGACCAGGGCATCCTTTTGGTAAAGCAGTGCACCGGCCTCTGTCTGCTCCTCGCAGCGGATTCCAGAAGGAAGTGCAAGATCGAACCGATATTCCTCCTGCGCCATGGATTCTGCAATTGCATCAGCATAGGCCTGGGAGGATATTTTATTCAATTCCTCGGTAATATCGTCGGATTGAAGGCTATCCATAATGGCAATCTCATCACTTTTGGCAATCTGGTTTCGATCAAACCATATGATATAGCAGGCAGAGTTTCCCCGCACCACATAGGCCACATTTTCCTGCTGCTTATAGCCCATACTGATTTCCAGTAAACCGTATAAGGAGCTGTTGCTGAAGTACCACTCCCATTCTGGGGCATCTGAGCTCCTCATTTCTGCCATAACGATCGGGACTACGGACTCCTGATAGTTCAAAACGTCATCGAATATTTCGTTGTCAACGTTCAGGAGGAATACCCCGCCGACTTCTGCGCCATGAATTACAAATGTTTTCTGGCTGTTGGAATCTGTGCGCAGCGTTCCCCCTTCGGGTATGGAAAAATTCAACGTATCCAAA
>CAZYWM010000322.1:0-1175 GCA_964651615.1 uncultured Oscillospiraceae bacterium
TACAGTTAATCTGCCGTGATTCTGAACTCACTCAGCAGTGGAAAGTGTCAGCATATGCGGAGCAGGGATATACCCAGGCGGTGCTTGTGGATTTATCCAAATACTTCGATACCCTGAACCACGAATTGCTGATGAACCTTCTGCGAAAGAACATCCACGACAAACGGGTTATTGAACTGATTAAGCGGTACTTAAAAGCCGGAGTGATGGAAAACGGTCTGCTGGTGAAAACAGAAGAAGGCTCTCCCCAGGGAGGCCCGCTCAGCCCGCTGCTCGCGAACATCTACCTGAACGAATATGACAAGGAGATGGAAAGACGGAGCGTACCGGTCGTCCGCTATGCGGATGATATTGTAGTCCTGTCAAAGAGCAAGCGAGCAGCGGAGCGACTTCTGGAAAGTACCCAGCGGTATCTTGAGGGGAAATTGAAGCTCAAGATGAACATGGAAAAGAGCAAGGTTGTCAGCGTATTCTCAATCCGAAATTTTAAGTTTCTGGGCTTTGCACTAGGGAAGGGGCGAAAGGGCGTATACGTCCGGGCTCATGCAAAGTCCTTGAAGAAAGCCAAGGCAAAGCTGAAAGAACTGACTTCTCGCAGCCAGGGCAGAAATGTCCGATTCGTGATGCAGAGAGTAAAGGTCTACATCCGGGGCTGGCTTGGTTACTTCGGGATTGCAAGTATGAAGACAACAATGCAAAGGTGGGACGAATGGCTGCGAAGAAGGTTCCGATGCTATATCTGGAAACAATGGAAGAAGCCCAGAAAGAGAGCAAAGAGCCTCATCCAACTGGGCATACCGGAATGGCAGGCGTGGGCAGTAAGCAATTGCCGGAAAGCCTACTGGCATATGGCAAGAAATGGCCATGTGCAACGGGCAATCTCGAAAGAAAGACTCGCACAGGCTGGATACTACAGTATCCTTGACCGGTACGAGTCTCTGCACTTATGCGATTGAACCGCCGTGTACCGAACGGTACGCACGGTGGTGTGAGAGGTCGGGGCTAGTTAGCCCCTCCTACTCGATTTCTGTAAACAGAAGCCGTGACCGCAGGTATTTCATCCGCGGTCACGACTTTTTTCAATTATTAATGCGAATCAAGGGTTGAATTTTCCGAATAAAATGGTAAACATCGCAAACGCAACACGGCCAAAGATATGCAGGAGCAGGCCCTGA
>CAZYWM010000323.1:0-1173 GCA_964651615.1 uncultured Oscillospiraceae bacterium
CAGACCATCATCGCCGGTATGGGCGAGCTTCATCTGGAGATTATCGTTGACCGTCTGCTCCGGGAGTTCAAGGTGGAGGCCAACGTGGGCGCTCCCCAGGTCGCTTACAAGGAGACCATCCGCAAGAGCGTTGAGCAGGATACCAAGTACGCCCGTCAGTCCGGTGGTAAGGGCCAGTACGGTCATGTCAAGATCCGTGTGGAGCCCAACGAGCCCGGCAAGGGTTACGAGTTCATCAATGCTGTCGTCGGCGGCGCTATTCCCAAGGAATATATCCCCGCTGTCGATGCCGGTATCCAGGGCGCTATGACCGCCGGTGTGCTGGCCGGATTCCCTGTGGTGGATGTGAAGGTCACTCTGTTCGACGGCTCCTACCATGAGGTTGACTCCTCCGAAATGGCCTTTAAGATTGCCGGTTCCATGGCATTCAAGGAAGCCTGCCGGAAGGCAAACCCCGCCATCCTGGAGCCCATCATGAAGGTCGCCATTGTGGTGCCTGATGATTATATGGGCGTTGTGATCGGCGACGTGACCGCCCGCCGGGGCAACATCCTGGGCCAGATCACCCGTACTGGCTCTGTTCAGGTGGACGCCAACGTGCCTCTGGCTGAGATGTTCGGCTACGCTACCGACCTGCGTTCCAAGACCCAGGGCCGTGGCCAATACTCCATGGAGCCCAGTCACTACACGGAGCTGCCCAAGTCCAAGAGCGAGGAGATCATCAAGAGCCGCATGAAGGGTTAATTTTCCCTGAAAAGCCCTTGAATTTTAGAAATTTACAAAATTTCTCTTGTGTTTCTTCCGCAGTTGTGGTATTCTGTACCTGATGTGCGGGGAACACGCACCGTAAAACTGTATTCAAATTATTTTTCTACTAACAGGAGGAATATTTCAAATGGCAAAGCAGAAGTTTGAAAGAAATAAGCCCCATGTTAACATCGGCACCATCGGCCATGTTGACCACGGCAAGACCACTCTGACCGCTGCTATCACCAAGTACCTGTCTCTGAAGGGCTTCGCTGATTTCGAGGACTATGCTTCCATCGATAAGGCTCCCGAGGAGAAGGCTCGTGGTATCACGATCAACACCGCTCACGTTGAGTATCAGACCGACAACCGTCACTATGCTCACGTTGACTGCCCGGGCCACGCCGACTATATCAAGAACATGAT
>CAZYWM010000324.1:0-1170 GCA_964651615.1 uncultured Oscillospiraceae bacterium
GCCGAATCATGCGGTTGTTGATGATAGTCAGCACAAACCGATCCGCCATACAGGGGCGGAGCTCCTCCATCAGATCCAGGGCCAGGGACTGTCGCCCGGGCCGATCCCGGTGGAGAAAGCCCACATAGGCGTCCAGCCCCACGCTTTCCAGGGCGCTGGCGCAGTCGTGGGCCAGCAGGCTGTAGGCAAAGGATAGCAGGGCGTTGACCCGGTCCAGAGGCGGCCGGCGGTTCCGGCCATGGAAGAAGAAATCCTCCTTCCGGTTCAGCACAAGATGGTCAAACACCCCAAAATAGGCGCTGGCCCCCACTCCCTCCAGCCCCCGGAGGGCATCCAGGTCCACAGCATCCAGCACCATGGGGAGCAAATCCCGAATCTGCCCCGCTGCCTCCTCCAGGCCGCAGTCCGCCACCCGGGGCGCATGGTCCCGAAGAGTGCGCTGAATGCTGGCGGCGGAGTTGCTGAGCTTGCCGAAAATCATGGTTCTGGCAATGAGGCAGCTGCGCCCAGGGTCGTCCGCCGCCCGGTACTGCTCCCGGCGGAGCAGCACATTTCCATTGTTCTCCCCGCAGACCCGGGCCAGGAATCTGCCTCTGGGGGTGCAGAAGGCCAGGCCGATCCCCTTTTCGGCGCAGGCTCCCATCAGCGCCGGAGAGGCCCCGGCATAAGAAAAGCTGACAATGGTTTGCAGGGTGTGCAGGGGATACCGGGCCACCACCGTCTTCTCCCGGTTGGCCAGGACATTTTCACCCTCCAATGACAGGTACACATCCTCGGAGGTGACGAACAGAGTGTTCAGCAGCTGTTTCATGGGGCTTCCTCCAATGCGTCTTTCAGGTAGGCGGACACGGAGCGGCTTTTCATCAGCCGGGGCAGGCAGAGCTCCTTCATGGAGCAGGCGTTGCAGGATTTGGTGGGCTTGACCTTGGGGGTATAGCCCCGGCGGTAGAGCTGGTGCATTTCCTCCAGAAGGGACCGCACCTGGTCCCGGAGCTCCTGGGTAAACGCCACCCGCACCCGCCGCCGGATCTCCCCGTAGTACAGCGCTCCCTCGGGAATCTCGCAGCAGAGCATCTCCTCCAGGCACATGGCCTGGCCGCAGAGCTGGAGGGTGTCCCCGGTGTCCTCCCGGGGACTGCCCCGCTTGTACTCCACGGGGTAGGGCTGCCA
>CAZYWM010000325.1:0-1165 GCA_964651615.1 uncultured Oscillospiraceae bacterium
TATGAGATATGGGATACAAGATATGAGATAGTTGGGCGATTTGCCGCCCCTACGGTTACAAGGCACTTTTTTCAAAAAATCCGCAGACAGTTTTTTCCTGTCTGCGGATTTTGTATATTCGACATTTTTCGGGGAAAAGTACCCGTGTCAGGTGGCTCGGTACACATTCAGAACGCAGCTGGCAGTGTCCTGAAGGTGATTGGTTTCCGCCAGACGTGCCGCTCCCGCTTTGCCAACGCGGAACAGATGGGGCGTCATGGCGAAAAGGCTTCGGATTTGCGCTCCCTCCAATTGGAAGGAGAAACGAATGGGCCTGGATTCCAGCAGCTGAAAGCCTGGCAGCGCCGGGACGGTGTTTTTCTCCTTGTGGGTCAGTTCTTCATACAAAATGGATTTCAGACCCAGCAGATGATCTTCTGCGGCCAGCACCTGGAAAAACAGTCCGTCCCGGCAAAGGACCCGGCGGAATTCCTCCGGCAGCGTCAGGGCGAATAAGCTGGTCAGGGTGCCTACGCTCCCGTCCCGCAGTGGGATGTGGGCGGCGGTGGCGCAGAGCCAGGCGGGGCCCTTGTAGGTTCCGGCGGCGCAGCGGACGGCCTCCTTGGAAATGTCCAGCCCCACCAGCTCGGCGCCCATGGCCCGGGAGAGCCGAGCAGAATAGTAGCCCTCCCCGCAGCCCACATCCAGAATCGGCCCCTGGGCATGGCAGTCCAGGGCGGCCCGGTTCAGCTCGCCGGAAATGGGGGCGTAGAACCCCGCTTCCAGAAAGGCGCGGCGGGAGAGCACCTGCTCCCGGGTGTCCCCGGGGGAGAGGGAATGCTTCTGCTGCACCGTCAGCAGGTTCACATAACCCTGACGGGCAATGTCAAAGCTGTGGCCCTTGGGACAGACGTATTGTTTTTCCTCCCGGCGGAGGGTTTGACCGCAGAGGGGACAGACCAATTCCATCGCTGCGCTCCTTTCGTATCCTGTATCGTCAATTGTGCATATTGGTATGAGCTGGCAAATTGGAATTTGCGGGCAGGGCCCGCAGCCAATTTCGCACGGGGCTGGTCTGTCATCGCTATTTCCCTGACCCGCCCGGTAACGTTTTTGCGGAGGTTCTCCGCACCGCATCTATGGTTAAATAGGAGGTGCGGAGGGCATTTATTTCCGCAAAAGCGTT
>CAZYWM010000326.1:0-1139 GCA_964651615.1 uncultured Oscillospiraceae bacterium
ATGAGGTGGGCACCATGATCGAGATTCCCCGGGCCGCCCTCACCGCCGACGAGATTGCCAAGGAGGCCGAGTTCTTCTGCTTCGGCACCAACGACCTGACCCAGATGACCTTCGGCTTCTCCCGTGACGACGCCGGCAAGTTCCTGGGCTCCTACTACGACGCCAAGATTTACGAGAACGACCCCTTCACCAAGCTGGATCAGGTTGGCGTGGGCGCTCTGATGAAGATGGCCATGAAGCTGGGCAAGCAGACCCGCCCCGACCTGCACTGCGGCATCTGCGGCGAGCACGGCGGCGACCCCACCTCCGTGGAGTTCTGCCACCAGATCGGCCTGGACTATGTGTCCTGCAGCCCCTTCCGCGTCCCCATCGCCCGCCTGGCCGCCGCGCAGGCCGCCATCAAGGATATGTGATTGGACGTTTGCCAAAATGAAACAGCACAGGCGCACTGCGAAAGCGGTGCGCCTGCGTTGTCTCTATTTCTTAGAAAAAGAAAGGAAACATTATGAAATTTGAAAAAGTGGAATGCGGCGGCGGAGTGGCCGCTGTGGTTTTCAGCGACAGTCAGGTGATTGCCGATGCGGATTCGGCGCTGGAGCTGCTCATGTCCGCCAAGTATGAGGCGGGCACCAAGTACATTGTTGTGAATAAAAAGCTGATCTGCGAGAAGTTTTTTGTGCTGAGCAGCGGGCTGGCGGGGGAAATCCTTCAAAAGTACGTCAACTACGGGGGAAAAATCGCCATCTACGGAGACTTTTCCCACTACATCAGCAAGCCGCTGAAGGACTTCATCTACGAGAGCAACAAGGGAAAAGACGTTTTCTTTGCCGCCACAAAGGAAGAGGCAATTCAGAAGCTGGGAAATGTGATTTAGGGGGGATTTGGGCCTGCGGAATGAATTCCGCCGGCCCTGCTACCGTGTAAATTCTTAATTTATACAGGTTGCAAACACTGGCCGGGTTCGTTGCTTTCAGTGCCAAGCGGGGGATGTTACTTTCTTGTCTCCGAACAAGAAAGTAACCAAAGAAATCGGCTTAAGGGGCGCTGAGTGTCGCGCTCCCGCGCGCCAAAGCCGAGAAGCAGCGGTATGATTGCCACCGGCAATCATTAAGTTTTTAATTCGCTGCGCGGAGCACCAC
>CAZYWM010000327.1:0-1137 GCA_964651615.1 uncultured Oscillospiraceae bacterium
GTGTGAAAGACAATGGCACGATTCTCGGCATTGAGCCGGACTGTGTTGACCGAATGAAGAAGAACTTTGTCACCTCGGTCAACAACGAAAATAAGATGTATCCGCCGCTTTACCTTACGCCCCTCGAATACGAGTATGAGGGGAAAATCATCTTTTACATCCGTGTTCCGCTGAGTTCTAATGTATGTCGATGCAACGGTCGGATCTATGACCGTATCAACGAATCGGATATTGATATTACCAACCACGCAGACGAGGTATACCGGCTCTATGCCCGAAAAAACAGTTCCTATTTTGTTAATAAGGTCACCTGCTTTGGTATGGACGCCCTCCGCCCCGACCTGATCGAACGTGCAAAGAAAATGACCCGTGTCCGTGGTGAGAGCCACCCGTGGCGATCTATGTCGGATGAGGAGCTTCTTCGCAGCGCCGGACTGATCCTCACTGATGAATTCACCCAAAAGGAAGGCATCACGATTGCCGCCATTCTCCTCTTTGGGCAGGACAGTACAATCATGTCCGTTTTGCCACAGCACAAGACAGATGCCATCTTCCGTGTGCAGAACCTTGACCGATATGATGACCGGGATGTGGTCATCACAAACCTCCTGGAAAGCTATGACCGTCTGATTGCTTTTGGAGAAAAACACCTGAATGATACCTTCCATCTGGAAGGTATGCAAAGTGTCAGTGCGAGGGATCATATCCTTCGTGAGATCGTCTCAAATCTCCTTATGCATCGGGACTTCTCCAGCGGATATGTTGCCAAGCTGGTTATCGAAAGAGACCGTGTTTATACTGAAAATGCCAATCTCTCACACGGTTATGGTGTTTTAGATCTTGCAACATTTGACCCGTTCCAAAAGAATCCGCCGATTTCAAAGGTGTTCCGGGAAATCGGGTTGGCTGATGAACTGGGTTCCGGTATGCGCAATACCTATAAATACACAAAGATGTATTCCGGTGCGGAGCCGCAATTTGTTGAGGGAGATGTTTTCCGCATCACGATCCCGCTGACCGATGTTGCAACCTCGACTGTGGGGCCGACCACCCAAGTTAGCACCCAAGTCACCACCCAAGTTAGCACCCAAGTTGTTGCAGAAGATAAAGATTCCAGATTAGAATCTCTAGTTGCGT
>CAZYWM010000328.1:0-1133 GCA_964651615.1 uncultured Oscillospiraceae bacterium
TATGTCCAGCCGTAGGAATTTGCTGATCCCGTGAACAAATCTTAAATTTTGCTTACCCCTCTCCCCAAATGCCGCAGGATGTGATATAATCCCTCCAATCAAATAGAAAGGATTTGCGGCAATGAAAAAATTAGTCATATTTCTGCTCTGCCTCCTGCTGCTGACCGGCACCGCCGGCGCTCAGGACATTGCCTTTGAGGGGAGCGGGGCCACCTGCGGCGACGGCCTGAGCTGGAGCCTGGACGGCTCCACGCTGTACATCACCGGCACCGGCGAGATGTACGACTTTTCCAGCGGCGCCCCCTGGATGGGGAGCAAATACAGCATCACCCGGGTAGTGCTCTCCGACGGCATTACCTATGTGGGGGCCTATGCCTTCCAGGACTATGATGCCCTCACCGCCGTGGAGTTCGGAAACAGCCTGGTCTCCATTGGAAAGGACGCCTTTTCCGGCTGCGACAGCCTGAGCTCCATTACCCTGCCTGCCACCTTTAAGAAATTCGGAGAGAACAGCTTCCGCTCCTGCACCAATTTGAAGGAGATCCATTGCAGCGGCGGCTTCCCTCGGTTTGACGAAAACTGCCTGTGGGACACCTACGCCACCATCTACTATTCCGCCTCCAACCCCTGGTCGGTGTCCCTGATCGAGCAGCTGGAAACCGCCTTCCACAACCGGATTGAATTCCGCTCCTCCGACGGCACCGACCCCTATGTACCCACCCAGCCCACCCAGGCGCCCACCGTACCGGAGACCACCCAGGAGACCTTCTGGGTCACGGAGCCCACCACCACGGTTCCCGTATACACCGAGCCTGCCACGGTTCCTGTGTACACCGAGCCCACCACTTTGCCCACCCTCCCGGTGCAGACCCTGCCCCCGGCGACCCAGCCCACCCAGCCCACCATCGTCTTGGGTAATCAGGCCTCCCAGCCGGAGCCCTACCAGCCCGGCCCCGCCACGGATGGCAGCAGCATCTTCGGGCTGCTGATCGTGATTATCGTCCTGACAATCCTGACCACCACCGCCCTGCTGTTCCGGGCCGCCGGACAGGGAAAGCGGCGGAAAAAACGCAAATACCGCAGATAAAGATTCCCCCAAAGCACCGGCCTCCCACAGAAGCCGGTGCTTTTTT
>CAZYWM010000329.1:0-1119 GCA_964651615.1 uncultured Oscillospiraceae bacterium
GGTTTAGCTCAGCTGGGAGAGCGCCTGCCTTGCAAGCAGGAGGTCAGCGGTTCGATCCCGCTAATCTCCACCAGTTCGAATAAGAAGTGAAGAAAGCTATTATGGGCCAATAGCTCAGCTGGCTAGAGCACACGACTGATAATCGTGAGGTCGATGGTTCGAGTCCATTTTGGCCCACCACTTCTTAAGATATGAGATACGGGATAAAAGATACAAGATAGATAAGAGATTGACTGAAGTTCCTTCGAAAGAAGAAGCTTCATTGAATCTCTTAAAGAGATTCAGATGCACCTTGAAAACTGAACATTGAGAATTATGATGCAATTATGAGAAGGCAACAGTAAGGAACATTTTTCACAGATTTTGTGTATAAAATCTGAAATGGGTAAAAATACAATTTTTGCTAAACGAGAAATCTTCTAAAACATGAGCCTGCATAATTCAACTATAATAGAGAACCAATTGGACTTTTCTAATATAGTGTGACTTGAAGAAGTAATGAGGACGCTGGTCAGTGAAGGCCGTTCTCTTTACAAATCAAAAGCCCAGCGTAAGCGGGTTTTGATTTGAGGAGGAGAAGGGATGAAGCTGACGGAGTGAGATTCATCACTTCGACGATGATCAAGCTAAAAAGAGCGCAAGGGGAATGCCTTGGCATCAGGAGCCGATGAAGGACGTGATAAGCTGCGATAAGCTTCGGGGAGCTGCAAATGAGCAATGATCCGGAGATTTCCGAATGGGGAAACCCACCGCAAGGTATCCCATACTGAACAAAATAGGTATGGGAGGGGAACCGCCTGAACTGAAACATCTAAGTAGGGCGAGGAAAAGACATCAACCGAGATTCCGCGAGTAGTGGCGAGCGAAAGCGGAGGAGGCCAAACCGGAGGTAGTAATATCTCCGGGGTTACGGACAGCGACATGTGAAGTAATTTCTAAATGAACGGCATGGGAAGGCCGGCCACAGAGTGTGAGAGCCACGTAATTGAAAGGGATTATGAGCTAGCTGGATCCAGAGTACCGCGGGACACGAGGAATCCCGTGGGAAGTCGGGGGGACCACCCTCCAAGCCTAAATACTACCTGATGACCGATAGAGGAGCAGTACCGTGAGGGAAAG
>CAZYWM010000330.1:0-1111 GCA_964651615.1 uncultured Oscillospiraceae bacterium
GCCTGTTAAGGGATTTGCTGTGCCTATGGTATCTGTCCTACGGATTGTCTTTCGCAAGGTCTGAACGCGCTCCCATGTTTCCTTGTCAATAATTGCTTCCTGCGTATTCTCAAAAATGACTAAATCCTCTTTTGGTGTCATTTTGGAGTGTTTGTCCTTGTAGCTCTCCTTATAAGTCCGAAAGTTTACCGTATGCCCGATATATTCCGGCTTGGATAGAATATCTGCAACTGTGCCGCCGCGCCATGTGTATGGCTCGTCGGGGTTGTAACTGGTTTTATGTTTGCCTAAACCGCGCTGTGCAAGGTAGTAGGACGGTCTTTCAACTTTTTCCGAAGCAAGAATACGAGCGATTTCATACGGGCCTTTTCCCTCTATCGCCATGCGGTAAATCCGGCGAACAACCTCGGCGGCTTCATCATCAACAATCCAATGGTTTTTGTCGTTAGGGTCTTTCTTGTACCCATAAATACCAATGGAATTAGTGTGTATGCCAGACATTCCCTTTGCCCGGAGAACGCTTTTGATTTTGCGGCTTGAGTCCCGAACATACCACTCATTCATAATGTTCAAAAAGGGTGCAAACTCGCTGCTTTCGCGCTTGTCGCTGTCAACGCCGTTTGCAATGGCAACGAAGCGAACGCCATGCTCTCTAAACATAACTTCGGTATAAAAACCCACTTGCAGATAATCTCTACCAACGCGGCTCAAATCCTTTACCAGCACATGGGAAACCTCTCCGGCTTCTATGGCTGCAATCATGCGTTTCCAATTAGGGCGGTCAAAGTTTGCGCCAGACCAGCCGTCATCAGTAAAGTGGACACAATTCGTAAATCCATGCTCCTTTGCATAATCTTCAAGCAGCTTCTTTTGATTGATTATACTGTTGCTGTCGCCTGTGAGGTCGTCGTCGCGGGAAAGACGCTCGTATAGTGCGGTTATCTTGCCGTTGTCCGTTTTCTTTGCTTTCATTGAAAAACTCTCCTTTCTATGGGCGATTTCTTATCCCCCTTTCACAGCATATAGCTTCGGTGTAGCGTTTGGGCGGCGTAGTCCTGCCCTCTTTGACGGCGGCAGACTCCACAGGAAAACTCATGCCCTCGGCCAAATC
>CAZYWM010000331.1:0-1100 GCA_964651615.1 uncultured Oscillospiraceae bacterium
TTAATCAAAGGATAGTATAAGTTTTCCCCAAATACAACGTGCCCTGGAAAAGCTCCAGGGCACGTTTGTATGTTGTTTTAAATCTCCCCTTACTGGGCGAAGGGGCCGGAGAGGAGGTTATTCAGCCGGCTGTTGCCGTAGAAATCGGTATCGAAAATGATGTCCTCACCGTCGGGGGTCTCGAAGCGCTCCTCGGGCTCGAAGGCCATGCCCAGGGTGTCGGAGGTGATGAGCTTGGCCTCGGGCAGGTAGTCCATCAGGTTGGTTTCCAGGCGGTAGTGGCCATTTTCCTGCTTCAGCTCCAGGGTGATGTGGTGCTGGGTGTCCACGGTGAAGTCCTCTTCAATGTCCGCGGGCTTCGCCCCGTTGAAATACACGTTGCCGCCAGTCCACACCGGCAGGGGCATATAGTACCGGTCCCGGTTCTGGGGAGCGCCCTCGCCGCAGTAGCCGTCGAAGCAGGCCTTCCACTGTTCCTCCGTCATGTAGCCGCTGTAGGTCAGGGTGCCGGCGGTGAGGTTCTCGTCCTCCCACTCGTTATCCGCGTAGTCCGCCACCATCTCCACCATCTCCGCTCGCACCGGCTGCTGGACGAAGACGTTGTTGTAGAACCGGACGTCCCCGTGGAGCACGGACATAAAGCCGGTGATCTCCGTGCGGTGGGGCATGTGGATGGGGGTATAGCGGGTGGAGTCATATTTCACGCTGCCGTTCTTCACGCCCCGGCCCACCGCCGCGATGGCGCCGCCGAAGAGGTTATGGACGAAGGCCACGCCCTGGGTGGGCAGCTTCACCGCCCGCTCGGACAGGAGGATGTTGTTGTCCACCAGGCAGGGGCCGTGGGCAATCTCAATGAACAAATCCTCGCCCAGGCCCAGGCCCTCCCGGTTCTCGGGCTTTAGCAGATAGTCATAGGGCATGCAGTTGTCGTGGAACAGGTTGCAGGAGACCCGGGTGCCCTGGGTCTGCCAGTCCAGCCAGATGCCCCGGGTGCAGTGGTGGAAATGGCAGTTGCGGATGATCACATCGATGGCGGCGTGGAACTTGATGCCGCCGATCTCCGCGCCGGCCAGGTTGCGCTTGTTGTTGATGTGGTGGAT
>CAZYWM010000332.1:0-1098 GCA_964651615.1 uncultured Oscillospiraceae bacterium
GTGCTGATTGCGGGGCGAAGATGTATAACCACAGGGGCAAGGCTGGCAATGCGCGGGATTGGGCAGGGCGACCAACTGGAAAGAAACGTCCAGACCGCGACGAATACAACTGTTCCCGTTATGATTTAGGTAATCAACACTTTGATGATTATTGCACCACACACCTTATCCGTACTGCCGTTGTTAATGAATTACTGCTTGAAGCGATAAAGGAAGTTTGCGACTATGCACAGAACAACGAAGCCGAGTTTATGGCGCAAGTCTGTTCCGCTTCCGAGGACAGACAGGCAAAAGCGGCTAAAGCTATCCGACAGAGGAAACAGCGCAGCGAAAAGCGCACCGACGAATTGAGCCGCTTAATTCGCAAGCTCTATGAGGACAATGTAAATGGGCGGCTTTCAGACAAGCTCTTTGAACAAATGTTGCATGATTTTGAAGCCGAGTTAGAGGGCTTGACCGATAGTATCACACAAGACCAGCAGGAGCTTGACCGCATAAGCAGGGAAACCGTCAATGCCGAGAAGTTTCTTGCCCTTGTCAAAAAATATACGGATTTTTCCGAACTCACCCCCGCAATGATAAATGAGTTTGTTGAAAAAATCCTTGTTCATCAAGCCGAGGGCAAAGGCGCAAGCCGTACACAGGAAGTCGAGATTTTCTTTAACTTTATCGGCAAGGTAGAAATCCCGCGCAAAGAAATTGAACTAACAGAGGAAGAAAAGGCAGCATTAGCGGAACAGGAACGACGCAGGGCGAAGAAAGCCGAGTATAACCGCCGCTATATGGAGAAGAAGCGCAGACAATGGAAAGAGCAACAGGAACGGGAGAAAGAACAGCAGGAAGCTCTTGAATTACCCGCTGCTTCCACCGAGAAAGGAGAACGCATAGCATGAGAATACTCATTGACAATGGCAACACCCCCGCCGCCCCGCGCCCGTATATCGGGCATTACGGGCGGTTGCGGAAAGCCTACCTTGAACAGTACCGCCCCGACCTCTACACCGCCCTTGTCGCAAATGAGAAGCTGCATGAGCATTGCGCCGAGATTGACGAAGCCACCCGGAGCCGGATTGACCTTATCATGCCGCAGCTTGCAAG
>CAZYWM010000333.1:0-1096 GCA_964651615.1 uncultured Oscillospiraceae bacterium
GCGTGAACAATCCCAGAATCACCTGGATTCTGGAGCAGTTCGTGGCGGCGGGGGCCCGGGAGGACATTCTCTATGACGCCAAGCCCCATGTGGGCACGGATGTGCTGCTCACCGTGGTGCAGAATCTGCGAAAGCGGATCATCTCCCTGGGGGGCGAGGTGCGCTTTGGCACCCAAGTCACCGGTCTGGTGCAGGAAAATGGGTGTCTCCGGGAACTGATTACAGGAAACGGGGAGCGGATTCCCTGCCAGAAGGCGGTGCTGGCCATCGGCCACAGCGCCCGGGACACCTTCCAGATGCTGGAAAATGAGCACATTCCCATGGAGCCAAAGCCCTTTTCCATGGGCGTGCGCATCGAGCACCGGCAGGAGGCGGTGAACCGGGCCCAGTACGGCATGGACAATCCGGCTCTGCCCCCGGCGGACTACAAGCTGGTGGCCCATCTGAAGGACAATACGGTCTACACCTTCTGCATGTGCCCCGGCGGCTATGTGGTGGCCGCCGCCTCCGAGGCGGAAAAGATCGTCACCAACGGTATGAGCTATGCCGACCGGGCGGGAGAGAACGCCAACGCCGCCCTGCTTGTGACATTGAACCCGCAGGTTTTCCCCTACCCCGGGAGCCTGGGGGGCGTGAAATGGCAGCGGGAGATCGAAGCCCAGGCCTATCGGTGCAGCGGAAGCTACTGTGCTCCCGCCCAGCGGGTGGGAGATTTCCTGAAAAAGCAGCCCAGCCTTGGACCGGGGACGGTGCGGCCCACCTACCGGCCCGGGGTCTTCTGGTGCGACCTGCATCAGGTGCTGCCGGAGATCATCACCCGGGCCCTGGAAGAGGCCATCCCCGCCCTGGAAGGAAAGCTGGCGGGATTTTCCGATCAGGACGCCGTGCTCACCGCCCCGGAGACCAGGAGCTCCTCCCCGGTGCGCATCCTCCGGGATGAGAGCCGCCAGTCCACCCTTAGGGGACTCTACCCCACGGGAGAGGGGGCGGGCTACGCCGGGGGCATCATGTCCGCCGCCATCGACGGCATCCTCACCGCCGAGGCCATTCTGGAAGGGTCGGAAATGTGAGCAGCAACACGGCAAATTGGAATTTG
>CAZYWM010000334.1:0-1083 GCA_964651615.1 uncultured Oscillospiraceae bacterium
ACCAATTTGCTGAGTCATACTGATAGCACAAAAGAAAAATTCTGCCAGCCGGTGGGGGCTGGCAGAATTCAAAATGTGCTTATAAATCCAAATCATCCAAATCGTCGTCGCCAAGGTAAACGCTCAGGTCTCCCAGGTCGCTGAGATCGTCCCATTCATCGTCGTCGATGTGGACCGGTTCCTCCGGTTCCTGCTTCTGAGGCTCCCGCTTCACAGCAGGTCGGTAGGCAGCCTTCTCCCGTTCCTCGCCGCCGCCGTAGAACCGGAGAATCAGCACCGTGGCCAGGATTCCCAGCACGGCAATCACCACAATGGCTCCCACCACAATCACCAGCAGCGTGTTGGAGCGGGTGGGAACATTGGTGAGCGCGGGGGGAAGGGTCTCCTCGGTGGCCGGCGTTTCCTGGGTTTCCCAAGGGGCCAGGGTGGCAGCGGTGGAGGGGGCGGTATTCACAGTGGGCTGGGTGGGGCTGGCCGCATAGGTCACTGCGGCGCAGTTGGTCTTGGCGGCCACGCTGACCTCGCTTCCGTTGGTGGAGCGGACGGCGCAGTAGTAATAGGTGGTGCCCTGGGTATAATCCGGGGTGTAGCTGTCGGAGGTGGCGCCTAGGATGGCTCTGCCGCCCACGTTGGAATTGACGGTGTTCTTATACCACTGATAGGTCAGGGTGGTGTTCTGCTGGTCGGACAGCGCGCTGACCCGCAGCGTGGTGGTCTCGCCGGAATTCAGGCTGGCGTTCTTGGGCTGGGACTGAATGGTGGGAGCGGTCAGCTCCTGATTGGTTACGTTGATGATGGCGGCCTCACTCCAGACATTGCCGCTGGGGCCCACGAATTCCGCCCGCACCCGCCATCCGTCCAGCTCCTTGGGAATCTGATTCAGACCCAGGCGCTCGGTGTTCAGGCCATCCACAATCAGCCCGGGGAAGCGGCTGTTGGCGTTCTGGGCCAGCAGATCCATCCCGCCGCCGGGGTTTTGCAGATGCCAGATGATGCCGGTGCAGTTATCGGCCCGGGCCACAAATTCCGCATAGCCGCCCTCCCGGACGGTTTCCGAGGTGGGGTTCTTGGTGATTACAGGAA
>CAZYWM010000335.1:0-1058 GCA_964651615.1 uncultured Oscillospiraceae bacterium
TCCGGGCTGGTATTCTCGTACAGTCTGAAGAAAGGTCGAGGGAAAGGTAACGCAGATAAGGATACCTACACAAAGGAACTGTTCATCGACCGCAGAGAAAACAGCAAGAGCCTGGCGTGGAGTTCGGTGACGCTGGCTTTTAGAAAGACACAGGAGTTAACCGCACTTGCCCACAGAGAACTAAACCCGGATCAAAGGATGCCAGATGTGGCGTACACAGTTCCACTTGTCGACCGTCCGAAAGCTCTCGGTGACATCCGGGGCGTGACTTACATCTATGCAATGTTCTATCGGTTTGGTCTGATCGATGTGCCGGAGGAGGTCAAGGCGAAGATGGGGCAGGGGAAAGTGAAAACAAAATCTTGAAGATTCATGGCTTTCAGAAGACTCATAGCTTTCTGGGGATTCGTATCTTTCTAAAGTCTCATAACTTTCCGAAAGTTCCACTTGCTATGTGCAGAATATTCCTTTATTATCCTTCCTAACCGGGGAGTAGAACTCACTTGCCCCGGTTAGAAGGGAAGGTAGTGCCATAGAAAAAAAGAAACGAAATCAGGAAAGGTAGAGACGAAAGCAGAGAAAGCAGAGACCAAATTAGAAAAGCTAATGACAAAATTGCAAGAATACCTGAAAACACATCCGGCAGCTTATTATGAGCCGGTGGATTCCATACTGGATTTACTTTACAACTTCTATGTAGAAACCAATCCGGCAGCGCCACAGGAAACGGCGGCTGGAAGATATGCAGAGCAGATGGACGTTGAACTGGAGGTGTGGCTGAAGGAAATCGAGGGGATGGATCGGATCGTGGAGGATTACGGGGTACACGTTCCCCTCTGGGAGAGCATTATGAATCATGTAGGCGGCGTAAATTGCGCATGGGAACGGACAGCATTTGAGGAAGGACTGAAAGCCGGAATAAGATTGATGATGGAGGTGAGTGAGAATATATAGTTTGTAACGTAAACAATGGCGCGTAGAATGTTGAAGTAGATAGAAAGGCAGAAAATCCCTCTGTCGGATGGGAAGACCGTGGATATTCACAGCCTTATGCGGCA
>CAZYWM010000336.1:0-1052 GCA_964651615.1 uncultured Oscillospiraceae bacterium
ATCACCAAGGTTGCTCTGGTGACAGACGTGGGCACCATCGATGACGAGTCCTTTAACCAGGCCTGCTGGCAGGGTGTTGAGGAGTGGTGCAAGGCCAATGGCGTTGAGTACACCTACTATCAGCCCACCGAGGACTCCACCGACGCCCGTGTGCTGTCCGTGTCCCAGGCCGTGAGCGAGGGCGCCAACGTTATCGTTATGCCCGGCTTCCTGTTCGGCGCCACCGTTCTGACCGTTCAGGACGAGATGCCCGATGTCTACTTTATCGCCGTTGACGTGGCCGCGGGCGATCTGACCCTCGACTACACCAACTACGCCGATCCCTCCGCCAACGTGGCCTGCCTGACCTTCTCCGAGGAGCAGGCCGGTTATCTGGCCGGTTACGCAGCCGTGAAGGAAGGCTACACCAAGCTGGGCTTCCTGGGCGGCATGGCAGTTCCCGCCGTCATTCGCTATGGCTACGGCTTCATCCAGGGCGCTGACACCGCTGCCAAGGAGATGGGCGTCGAGGTGGAAATCAACCACACCTACGGCGGCCAGTTCTTCGGCTCTCCCGAAATCACCGCCAAGATGGAAGGCTGGTTCCAGAACGGCACGGAAGTCGTCTTCGCCTGCGGCGGCGGCATCTACACCTCCGCGCTGGAAGCTGCCGAGAAGAACAACGGCAAGGTCATCGGCGTGGACGTGGACCAGAGCCACATCTCCCCGCTGATCATCACCTCCGCCATGAAGGGCCTGCAGAACGTCACCGTGTCCCTGCTGGACAGCCTGAACAAGGGCGAGTGGGAGGTCTACGGCGGCAAGGTGTCCAACTTCGGCCTGCTGGAGGGCGAGTATGTGGGCCTGCCCACCGACACCTGGAGCCTGGAGCACTTCACCATCGAGGAGTACGAGGCAGTGAAGGAGCAGATCAAGACCGGTGAGATCGTGGTGGACAACTCCACCGAGGCGATGCCTGAGGTATCCATCACCGTCAACGAGATTGCCTGATCTTTAAATCAGAATTCCCAAATCCCGGGAGCATCCGCTCCCGGGATTTTTCCATGTCTCCG
>CAZYWM010000337.1:0-1040 GCA_964651615.1 uncultured Oscillospiraceae bacterium
CCACAATGAAAATGCTCCAGGATGCGGGATGGAAGAAATACGGTCAGAAAAGCATTCCTCAGAAATGGTTCTCCGGTCTGAAGATCGGACAGGTGCTTGATCCTCCCAACAAGGCATCCGTGAAAAAAGGCAAAACCCAACCGCCCCACCACTTTACGGAAGATCTTCTTCTGTCCGCTATGGAAACGGCAGGGGCAAAGAATATGCCTGAGGATGCGGAACGCAGGGGCTTGGGCACTCCTGCCACCCGTGCCGGGATTCTGGAAAAGCTGGTGTCCACAGGAATGCTGGAACGGCGCAAGGTGAAAAAGCAGACCATTCTGGTTCCCACCTCCCTGAGCAACGCTCTGATTACCGTTCTCCCGGAACAACTGCAATCCCCGCTTCTGACAGCGGAGTGGGAGCATAGGCTGTCACAGGTACAAAAGGACGAGCTGGAGCCGGAGGCTTTCCTGGATGGCATCCGGGATATGCTCACCGATCTGGTTGCGAATTACCGCCCTGTTTCCGGTGCGGATGTGCTGTTCCCGTCCAAAGAGAATACTGTGGGCAAATGTCCCCGGTGCGGAAAGCCGGTGATTGCGCGCAGCAAGGGCTACTTCTGCACGGATAGGAACTGCAAATTTGTCCTGTGGAGGGACAGCCGGTTCTTCACCCTGAAACAGAAAACGCTGGACCAGAAAACCGCCCAGCTCCTGCTGGATAAAGGCCGTGCCCCGATGAAGGGTTGCGTTTCCGCAAAGACCGGGAATGTCTATGATGCCGTCGTGGTTTTGGAGGATGACGGCGAACGGGCGCACTTCAAGCTGGTGTTTCCCAATGGCTGATCTTCCCCGGATGAACGACGAGCAGCTCCGGCAGGTGCGAAAGCTAATCCGAACCCGGTGCTGCAATTATGACGATGGGAACTGTCTGCTTTTTGACTGGCCTTTCTGCAATATCTGTCCACAGTGGATTTCCTATTCCCTGAATTGCAAGTGGTTTCGTAACGCTGTTCTCCCAAATGCTCCGGAGCTGGAAGCGTCTATTCTTCGTGTTAC
>CAZYWM010000338.1:0-1035 GCA_964651615.1 uncultured Oscillospiraceae bacterium
CTCCGGCCGCACTTGGGAAGAGAGAGGAAGCTTTCGGATTTGGTTTGACGCAAAAGCGTTACCGGGCGGGTTAGGGCAAAAACGATTACCGGCCATCCCCAGGCGAAATTGGCTGCGGGCCCTGCCCGCCGCAAAACCGTTACCGGGCAGATAGCGTGGGTAACGATTACCACTGTACCCTGTGCGAACTGTCAGCGGCGACTCGCCGCCTCAGCCAAAGCTCACCCGTTCCCCCCTTTCCACCATCCGGCAGACCTTGGCATAGTCCTGCCGGGACATGTGTGTGACGTTGCGGCCCACCAGGACCGCCCCGCCGCCGCCCAGACCGTTCTCCCCGGGGCGGCCCCCGGTGCCCAGGGAGGCGGCGATCCCCGCCTCCACCCGCCGGGCGGCGTACTCCATGGCCGCCGGGAGAATCTGGTCCGCGTGGAGGGCCTGGTAGGCGCTGCCCATGTCCACCCCGGCCAGCAGCATCCCGGCAAACCGGTCGTCCTCCAGCTCCCGCCGGATGTCGAAGTCGGGGAACAGCTGCTTCAGCGCCTCCGCCTCGCTTCTCCATCCCTGGTAGATTCGCTCCACCTGCTGCCAGTGCTCCCGGGTCAGGGAATCTTCCGGCTGCTCCGGCTGGGTCTGAACCTCCTCCGCCTGCTGCTCCACCAGGCCGTCAGTCCCTTCCGCCGGTGCGGCCTCTCCGCCCCCCTCCGCCGCTGCGCCCTCCGCGGTTCCCTCCGCAAAGCGCTGTAACCACATTTTCTCCATATTTTCCTCCTTTTGTAAAATATTTTTGACTTTCACCGTAGACCAGGGCCATGACCCCGTTGAATGGGATTGGGCGGTGGGATGTTACGTATTCGCATCGGGCCAGGCGAAATGGTAACTGCCCAATCCCCCCTTCCACTGAGCAGAGGAATGATTGCCGCTGGCAATCATAAAAATTTTAATTCGCTGCGGGTCGCACCACCCTTTACACAAGGGGGGCATGACTTGCGAAACCGGAACTTTCTACCATTCAACGGAACACCCAGGCGTCCAACC
>CAZYWM010000339.1:0-1027 GCA_964651615.1 uncultured Oscillospiraceae bacterium
TAGCCCTTCTGAACCATCCGGGCGATGTAGGCGTCCACGCTGTGGTAGGGCACGCCGCACATGGGGGTCTGCTCCTCCTTGGGCTTGCCCCGGTCCCGGGTGGTCAGGGTCAAATCCAGCTCCCGGGCCGCCAGAATGGCGTCCTCGTTGAACATCTCGTAAAAGTCCCCCAGCCGGAAGAACAGAATGCAGTCCTTATTTTTTTCTTTCATTGCCCGGTACTGCCGCTGCATGGGGGTCAGCTCTTGATTTGGCATAGGCTCTCCTTTTCTGGGAATGAGGAGTTAGGAATGAAATGCTGGCGGTGGAATGTTACGTATTCGCACCGAGCCCGGCGAAAATGGCAGCTGCCCAATCCCCCTTTACATCAATGTCGTCAACTTAGGACATCCCGTAGGGGCGAGTCTTGACTCGCCCGCTGCCCAAGATTATTGACATTCCCAACGGGCGGGTCAAGACCCGCCCCTACGGGGCGCGGGTTGCGGGGCGCGTAAAGAAAATTCCTAACTCCTAATCCTTAATTATCTCATATCTCGTATCTTAATTAAATCTGTCCGGTAAGGCTCCAGGTGGTGGCGCCGGTGATGCGGACTTCTACAAAGCTGCCGATGAGGTTCTCCGGCCCGGGGAAGCGAACCAGTCTGCCACCCTGGGTGCGGGCGGTGAGCAGCTCTCCCTCCCGGCCGTCCACCAGGCAGCGCTGGGCGCTTCCCACATAGCCCCGGTGAATCTCCTCGGAGATGGCGTTCTGGGCCTGGCACAGCCGGTCGAACCGGCGGTTTTTCTCTTCCTTCGGGGTGGGGTCCTCCATTTTGGCGGCGGGGGTACCCGCCCGGGGGGAGAAGATGAAGGTAAAGAGGCTGTCGTAGTGCACCTGCTGAATGAGAGACAGGGTTTCCTCAAATTCCGCCTCCGTCTCCCCGGGGAAGCCCACAATCACATCGCTGGTCAGCACCAAATCCGGCATCACGGACTTGGCATAGCGCACCTTTTCCAGATACGTTTCCCGGTCATAGTGCCGGTTCAT
>CAZYWM010000340.1:0-1018 GCA_964651615.1 uncultured Oscillospiraceae bacterium
ATCTGGGCGGCCTCGTCGGTGATGATGTCGCCGTAGAGGTTGGGCAGCAGCACCACCTGGAACTGATTGCGGATGGATTTGTTCACCAGGTTGGCGGTCATGATGTCGATGTACCAGTCGTCCACGGTGATCTCCGGATACTCCGCCGCCACCTCGTGGGCGATGGCGGTGAATTTGCCGTCGGTTTTCTTCATGATGTTGGCCTTGGTGACAATGGAGACTCTGCTCTTCCCGTTCTGGCGGGCATAGTCAAAGGCGGCCCGGGCAATCCGGCGGGTGCCGGCGTCGGTGGTAACTTTGAAGTCCACCGCCATGCCGGGCAGCTCCACGCCCCGGCTGCCCAGGACATACTCTCCCTCGGTGTTCTCCCGGAAGAACATCCAGTCGATGCCCTCTTCGGGAATCGTCACCGGGCGGGTGTTGGCGTAGAGGTCCAGCTCCCGGCGCAGCGTCACGTTGGCGCTCTCCATCTTTCCCCCCATGGGGGTGGTGGTGGGGCCCTTCAGGAGCACGTCACAGGTTTTGATCTGGGCGAGGACCTCCTCCGGCACGCTCTTGTTCAGCGCCAGCCGGTTTTCGATGGTCAGGCCCTGGATATTTTTCAGAACCACCTTCCCGGCGGCAATGTCCTGCTCCAGCAGCTTTTCCAGCACCCGGCGGGCCTGTCGCATGATGACGGGGCCGATGCCGTCGCCGTCGATCAGGCCGATGGTGACAACTTCTTTTTTCGTAAAGTCCACCTTCTCGGTGGACATGTGCTCAATCCGGTCCAGCTGCTCATTCAGGAGCACCCGGAAGGAATCCACAGCGGAGAGGATCTGTGCCTGGGCGCCCAGCTCCTCTTTTACGGCGCTTTGCAGGTCATTTAAGGCTTTTTCAATGGAATTCATGGAATATTCCTCCTGAAAGATAGGTTCAAAGATACGGCGCCGCCAGCGGACGGCTTTACGGCTCCCATTTTAGCAGAGCCGAAGCCCAATGTCAATTCCATGGAAAGATATGAGGGAATTAGGAATTA
>CAZYWM010000341.1:0-1014 GCA_964651615.1 uncultured Oscillospiraceae bacterium
CCCAATCCCCCCTGCCACTGAGCAGAGGAATGATTGCCACTGGCAATCATAAAAATTTTAATTCGCTGCGGGTCGCACCACCCTTTACACAAGGGGGCATGCCTTCTGAAACCGGAACATGGTTCCATTCAACGGAACGCTCAGGCATTTAACAAAAGCGGGAGGCTAATAGCCTTAACTATGGGCGTTCCTCTAAATTCCTCATTCCTAATTATCTCATATCTCGTCCGGGGAAAAAGCATCGCCTTTGTCCCTTGAAGATAAGAGACAAAGGCGATGAATGACCTCTGCGGTACCACTCTTGTTCCGGCGAAACGCCGGCACTCGACAGCGCTGTAACGGGCGCACAACCCGGCGCAGTCTACTTGTCCCGAAAGGGGAGGTTCTTTGCGCGGCATGGAGGTGATAAACCAGCGGGGCAGCCTGCTGCCTTGCACCTTCCGGCAGCTCTCTGTAGGCCACGGGCCACGGTTCGTGTCCTCGTGATGGCAGTGGGAATATAAGGATGAAATCAGAACCTGCTTACTTCTGGGTGGGGTCGTAGTTCCGGCCGAATTGCAGGTTCAGGTTGGAAAAGCGGCTGGTGGTGGTGTCGTGGGTGGGGTGCTGGGGTGCGGCCTTGGGGGCGGTGTCGGTGGTGGTGCCCACCATGGCCTCCAGGCTCTGGGAAATTTCACCCACAACGGCGTCACTGTCGTACACGTCCACAGGGAGGTTCTTCTCCACGGGAATCTTGGGGGTTTCCGGGATGACGGGCGCCTCAGGCGCCTTGGGGGCAACCGGTGCGGCAGGGGCTACCGGAGCGGGAGCGGCTGCCTTGGGGGCAGCGGGAGCCTTGGTGGAGGGGGTGACGTTGGCGTTCTTGATCCGGTCCAGGGCCTGGATGCACTGCTGCATCTGGGTCTGAATCTCGGTGATCCGGGCGGAGGCAGTCTTCCGGGCCTCGGCCACCCGGGCCTTCTCCACGGCCACGAAGGCATCGGCGCTGGGGCCGGCCTTGGGGGCGGGAGCGGG
>CAZYWM010000342.1:0-1008 GCA_964651615.1 uncultured Oscillospiraceae bacterium
TTTCTTGTAAGACGAACAGGTAATTCTCCCTCTTTAACAGCATTAAAATCTTTTTAGGTTATCGGCTTTAGTAAGCATACCACAAGATATAGATCATCCCACGATAGCGACCAAAAGCCGGTCGAAGATGGCACCATTGAAAGACCTGCGGTTGAAGCGGTAGCAGAACTCGCTCAGGTACATCTGCATGTGCTTAGTGCTAGTTCCGTGATAGGTGCCGTTGATGAACGCTTTTGCATTGCCGATGATCCGGTGCAGCCACTTGAGCATCTCACTGTCAGGATTGAACACCTCATACTCGTGAGTATATCCTTCCGACAACGGCTCACGGTAGCTTTTATAAGCGTCCGTCTGAACAGTGGAACCGGAAGCAATGTTCTTTGTGATAAACTCACGCACTGCTTGCTTTTTGATGTCATCAGTGGTGTGCATTTTCAGGTATGCAGGGCGTCCCTTCTTATCCTTAGAAACAGCAACAAAAACCCCTTGATTTCCTGCTCCACGGCCTCTTATTCCTTTCTTTTTCGCACCAAAGTAGGAATCATCGAATTCTACGATACCGTTGAGCATATAGTCCGCGTCCCGTTTCTCCATCGCTTTACGGATACGGCGAAGCATATTCCAGGCGGTTTCATAGCAGACTTCGATTTTACCAGCAAGGGCCAGGGCGGAGATTCCGCGCTTATCACAAGCCACAAGATAGACTGCCCAGAACCATTTTTTCAGGGGCAGATGGCTATGGTGAATCATGGTTTTCGCGGTAAGAGAAGTCTGATGACGGCACTTGGCGCACTGGTAACGACCATACCTGCTGATTGCATAACCGTGATGACTACCACACTTGGGGCAGACATAGCCGTGAGGCCACTTGAGCTGGTACAGGTACTCCTCGCAGGATTTCTCAGTAGGAAACCGCTTGATAAACTGGCTGAAACTCAGAGCTTTCTTCTTGGACATTTCTGGCACCTTCCTTTTGATGCCAGTATACACCTACTAACGTCCGATTTT